>SHZI01000022.1 GCA_009692345.1 Gammaproteobacteria bacterium
ATAGATGTTGTTGATGATCTCGGCGCGGTTGAACACGTTGACCGGGACGGAGGCCGCGACGAAGGTGGTGGACACGCTCAGGATCTGCCGGAAGATATCCTGCAGCGTGGCAATCAGCTTCCCGGGATCCGAGTCCAGCGGCAGGGGCGTGCCGGTGCCGCCCGCCTGCGCATAAGCGATGGTTTTCGTGCTGATATAATTGGGTTCGACAACGAAGTACGACGTCACATTGATCTTGCCCTCCAGGTTGGGCACGGTCCCGTGGGCGCCGTCGGCCAGGTCCACGTCATTGAGCCACTCGATGACGGTGGGGAACGTCGGGTTGCCCGTCAGGCCCATGCCGCCGTTGGCAACGGTCTTCTTGATCTCGGTGTCCGAATCGTCCTCCTGGCTCGACACCTGGAACATGAAATTGGTGGTGTAGACCTTGGCGCAGGTGGCCAGGGGGGATATCGGCGTCATGTAGGTGGTCTTGGCCGCGTTCTCGATGGACGCATCCCAGTCGTAGGCGGGCCCGTCCACGTTCAGGTTGGTGTTGCTGGGACTGGCGAAATCGTTAAAGCCCACGTGGCCGTTGTAGACCCCTTGCCCCGTCAGGTAGCGGTAGAACTCGAAGAACAGCTCTTTGCCCTGGTATTTATGGCTCAGGTTACCCTGGGGTACGGGCAAGGCCGCCAGGATGGCGTTGAACTCGGCCTTGGCGCCATTGGCATCACCCAGTTCGTACAGCTTAAAGCCCCGGGCGATGTAGCCGCCGTTGGAGCAGTTTGCCTTGACCTGGTTGGCGCAGTTGTTCTTGTTGTCGTGGTTGATCATCAGGCCCACCTTGACGCCTTCGAGCGGGGTCATGACCTTCTTCAATACGGCGCGCAGCACGTCAAAGAACGTGTAGGAAGCCTTCACCGGCAGGTAGCCCTCAGCAATGAGTGAAGCGCACTCCGTGCCCTGGCAGGCGGTCGAACCGAGGTTTGACCGGTAGTCCAGGCTGAACATCACCATGGGCTCGCTGCTGGGGGCGATGGTCCCGTTGGCAACATAAATGTCAGTGTCGTCAGCGTGACCCACGCCCGCGCTCAGGGTCAGTAGAGCGGCAGCCAGGGTGGCGAGACGATTGTGCCGGTTGATCATAGGAGTACTGTCCCGCTGGGGGTCTTAGAGAATTGGGGTGATCACGACTAGGCCCTGGGTGATCGTGGCGCGGCCGAGTCCGTCGTCCCCCCGGTCAAAGTCCGCAGTCACCCGAAACCCAGAAGCCGCGAACTTGTCGGCACTGAAGCCCATGCCGCGCGGGGGTGGGCTGTTGGGTGGCGAGGTTACGACTGCGCTGCCCGAGAGATGTCCGGCATCAACCTCGGCGTCGAGGTCCCCGGCTGGCATGTAGAGGCTTTCGTCATCACAGTCGGGGCCGCCGGGCGTGCAGAGGGTGTAGCCCACAGCGCCGAGGATCGGCGTCATGGCCGGGTTGGCGGTCACGGCATCAACCAGCGCCTGAGCGGCCTGCTCGGCATTGGCCTTGGCCTCGACGTTGTTGGCCATGCGCAACTGCAGGCGGCTGGTCTGCATGCCGATCATGCCCATCATGCCCAGCAGCAGCATGAAGATGACGGTGACGAGCAGGGATCCGCCCCGTTGTCTCTTCAGGCTGGTATGCATGGCTCAGATTCCCAGTCGCTGCATGTTTCGAAGGTTGTGGATCGTGACCGTCGTCGAGTACACGCGCCGGTGAAAGTTGTCGGCGGGAGTAGCGACCGGGGCATTGCTGATGGTGTAGGTGCGGTTGTCAGTGTAGCGCCGGTCCTCGACCAGGGTTCGCGCCCGAAGGTACACCCGGGCAGATACGGCCTGCTGCAGCTCGGCAAGCGTGGGGTTGGTCAGATAGCGATTGACGCTGCCATCCCCGTTGGTGTCCAGGCCGTACTCGACCTGGAGGTCCTCGATGCCCTGGGCAATGCATTCGGTGCTCATCGTCGGCGTGCCGCCCCCGACCAGTACCTTGCGGCACAGTGAGGGGATGCCGTCCCCTGCCACATTGCTGTAGCTGCGTATGAAATAGATCCGGGGCCGGTATTCCCAGTCATTGAACGGGGCAGGCACCGGCGTCACGCTGGGCGGGTCCTGGTACAAAATGCCCAGCGTGTTGTTGGAGCGCAGGTACACATTGCCAGCTTCGACGTCCGCCGGAGCGAGGGCGTTGCCGGCGATGCGCTTGACGCCGACGACGTCCGTATCGACTACCAGTTCTCCATCGTCGATGCAGGAGAATTCGGCGGCAGCCGCTCCGCCGTCCGCGTTATCCACGGATGTCAGCGTATTGATGTCGCCGGTCGCCGCGTCGGTGAGGTTGTAGATCCAGTTCGCCTGGCCGGGGTCGCCGCAGTCTGCGTCGATGGCGAGGGTTGGATCAAGTGCTATGGAGACGGGCAGCAGAGGCTCGCCAAGGTAGCCCGCCATCTGCAGGTCCCGGGCGATCTCCTGCAGCGCATAGCGCCCCTCGTCTTGCATCCGGGCGACGCTCTCATCCTGACTGAAGCTCTGCCGGCTATGGACAAAGAGCGTGACCACGCCCGCGGTGAGGATGATGCCGAGCACCATGGCGATCATCAGCTCGATCAGCGAGAAGCCGGCGTGCCTGCGGTGCGCCGGGGGATTCAACCGGAGCATGGCGTGCTCACGTTGCACTTATAAATGTCCGGATCACCAGCACGCGACGGTAAGTGTCGTCGTCACCGTATTTGCCACTGCCGGCCCCACAATCGTCCATGTCTGGATCCGTGGTCTCGTTCATGCCACGCCAGGCAATGGCCACCTCGTAGTTGCCCGAGCCGCCGGCAAGGGGGCCCGCGATGCAAGCGGTTGGCTGCGCGAGGCCGCCGGTCACCACGCCGTCGGTCTGCTCCATCGCGCCGTCGACGGCCTGCTCCCACTGCCACAGGTCAAAGTTCGCCACGTCCGTCGCGTCGCAGGCGGTGGCCGGGTCACCACAATCGCTGGGTGGGGCGTTGGCGAGTGTGCCGCCGCCGATTTCTGCTGCCGGGATATAGTCAATCAGGCCCTTCGGATTGCTCCGCATCCGCTCGAGCAGATCCTGGGCAAGGTTTGCGGCAGCAGTGCGCTGGGCGGCGTCGAAGTTCGATCGTTTTGAGAACAGCTCAAGCGAAGCGGCTGCTAACATTCCTACGGCCAGCACCAGCATGGTAATCAGAACCTCGATGAGGCCAAAACCGCGCTGCAGACCGGGATGACCCTTGGCATGCCTCATGACCCGAGTCCTCAGGCTGCATCCGGACAGTTGGGGGCCGTACCGTCGAACTGGAGATCCGACAGCCTGGGATGGCCGCTCGCTTCGATGATCACAACTCTGGCCTGGTCTGCGCCGCGGTCGTCGCAGAAGGTGATCTGGCCCGAGTTCTCGTCAACGGCATCCACCATGATACGACCGCTGGGACGGAAGACGATGAAGTCGTCAAACTCCTCGCTGTCGATATTCAGGTGCTGGACGCCCGGCCCGGCCACCAGCACCTGCTCGTCCCCGCTCACCTGTCGATCCTGGTCGGGGTCTGGAAAGGCAATCCAGCCGTCGCTCCAGGCTGCCCCAGCCCCACAGCTGATCCCGTTGTCACTGGGGCAAACCGTCACCTGCTGGTTCCGCGTCACGGCTTCGTTTCGGGCGCGATGCAGGGTTGAGACGAGGGAGTTGATTGAGGTTGCGCGCCGGCTGTTGCTCGTCACTTCCTGGAAGCCAGGCGCCGCCAGGGACAGTCCAATGGCTGCCACCGCGAGTGCGGTTAGCAACTCGGTAAGCGTGAAGCCGCGCTGGTTGTTGTGCGGACAAGGCATGGCGTCTTGGTTCCGTGTCTCAGATGGGTGCGAACTTACCCCCTCGGCCTGGGCAAGATGTTGTCGGGCTTCACACCGGGTCGCCGGTTTGGCGCGGCGACCGGGCATTGGGGCGGGTTGGGAGGCGGCCTTGCCCTCCGTCCACACGGGGGGGTGACAAACCATTAATATCAGAGACTTGATGGGTACACTTCGAGAGCAGGATTCCTCATGCCTGGGGCCGGCGTTGGTGAGGGCCCGGACAATTCTGCCATGCCAACGAGGGCGCCGACCAGTGGCGTTCCAGCGGGGACGGGCGGGCGCGCGCGTCGGTAATGGGCTGCGCGCTCCGCACAACCGCCGCCGCGCAGCGCGGCCCGACCGGTCTGCCCCGGCACTGCGGCTGACGCCCTGACCGCCGCAGCCTTCGCCACTGGCGAACGACCAACGCAGCGCAATCACAGACCACAGGCTTGCCACCGGCACTACGGGAACAGCGCCGACTGCGGATCGCATTGCGCCCATGCGCTGAACAGCAAGCGATTACCCAGCGCGTAACGGAACGGTCCGAAGTGCTGCGGGCGAATAGGCTGGTGGAATGAATATGCATCACGAAGCCTAACCACGTATCAACGGGCACGAACTGGCACAAAGACCGACGGTCAGGTCAGCCTGCAGTGGCGGCTGCGTGCCAAGCCCGGCCGGCGGAGTCACACAAATCAACGAGCAGCCTTAATAGATCTTCAGCTTCTCCAGGACGCCAAATGTGTCATCCAGACGTTCAAATATGTCCTTGTTGTGCTTGATGGTTTTACTGCGCATGTAGACACGAAGCCATTGCTTGTAAATTCGCGTCTCATACTGGCCACGCACGTCGGACATCGGGATCCCTTGCTGTAGCAAGCCCGCCAAAAACATGGCGCACTCAATGCCGAGTGAGATCGACTGAAAATACGGAGATCCGATGGCCGAGTCGCCCACTAAAAATACAGAGCCCTTGGAAAAAGCATGCTCCCCTGCATCGACATGGTCACCCGCGGGTTCCGCATGCCACGCACGATTGGTGGCGTTCCGCGCGTGATACAAGTTCAATGGGATGCGGACAACGTCAATATCACCGATGACTTGACCGCCGGTCTCCTCATTGATCTGCTCGATGAATCGATCCATGGAGGTAGCGACGGCCGGAAATTTCTCGCGCAATAAGTCGCCCTTGCATTGCGGCGGCAACGCGGCAAAGTCCTCCGCCGAAATACTGATGATCCCGAACACATGGGTGACACCGGCGTCCTGGGCGATGCGATCAACAGCGGGGATAAACTTGTACTTACTATTTCCACGGTTCTTGTAGTATTTGCAGTACTGGTTGCACTGATAGGGCGCTCCATACAAAAACGTTACATTGACCGCGTACTCCAACCGGAGTGTGTAGGTGTTCCGCTCGGCTGAATTGGCCTCACCCACTTGCTCGGGCACCAGATGGTTGCGAAGTAACGAGTTGCAACCCGTGCAGTCGATCATGATGTCATCCCGCGCAACCATGGCCAACGCCTGGTCCACGCTCACGCTGCCCAGAACACGCTCCACAGGACTCGGCCCGCCCTCAGCAATCATGGCGCTTACGCCCTCCTCAATGATATTGAGAGGACAAAAACCCTGACTCCATTCCTGAATCAGGGCGACGAGTTTGGGATCGACAGAACGCCGGGCGCGCAAGCCGGCTTCCAGCTCCTTAGCATCAAAGATGGCGGCGACGTTGTCTCCATCGACCTCATCGGCGGCGTACGCGGAAAGAGAATCGGCAACCAGATACGGGGCGAGCTTGACCATCCGCGTACGCAGATAGGTGGGTCGTTTTTCGTACAAACGAATCGCGTACCCGGGCATCGATTGCAGCATCGCGGCCATGACCAGCCCCACGGGGCCAGCGCCTAAAATGTGTACGCGTTGTGTCGCGCGCGCGGTGTCCATTGACGTAGGAATTGACATCTGCAGCGCCGCTCCATTAACCCGTGGTTCTGTCGAAAAGACAGGCGACAAATGGAGCGTGGGTTAACTCAAAACACTCACTGTGCTGGGCCGTTCAGCGCCACCCGGCGGAAGATATTACACAGTGCGCCGCCACCCCCGCCGCGCGCAAAACCGATGGGGCTTCCTAACTCATCCGGTGGAAAGCGCTGCTCGGCCCACGCGATCAACTGGTCAGCCGCTGCTTCGGTGATCACTGCTGCAGCTTCACGGGCGGGATAACACAGCGCCTCTAACAGCCGCATCAGGTTCATCCACGTAAAGAGCACCAACATTGGACTGGAAGCACCGGCATAACGGGGCTGACGCATACCCTCCACCGCATCCGCCCAGGTGACATAGCGGTTCCGGCGGTCGTCGAAAAAAAACAGCCCATGCCTTTTATTGTACTCATCCGCAGACGCCAACTGTTGCGGGTGAATATCGCAGACCAACACATCATGGCCGCGCCCTGCTCAACGGGGACGCGATGCGGGAGCGGCACCCAAGCCGCGCAGTGCGAAGTCGCGCTGCGCCTGCAATGACGTGACGGAGCTACTTGTGGCGGAACGTGGTGCGTCCGCGGCTCAGATCATACGGCGAGACTTCGACCGTGACCTTGTCACCGGCGAGGATGCGGAACTTGCGCATCCGAGGATAGGCGATTCAAAGTACCTGTTGATAGCCAGCCCGCCCCAGGCATACAGCCCCGCCACCGCGGCAAAACCGGGCCAGCAGCAACCGCGCCGGCAGGGCCGCGCGGCGCAACCTCCCGTCCTACCGCCCGAGCACCGCACCGATCTCATTCAGGATCGCAGGGTCATCGATCGTCGCCGGCGCATTGGCCGGCTGCCCATCGGCAATCCGCCGGATCGACGCCCGCAGGATCTTGCCGGATCGCGTCTTCGGCAGCCGCTTGACCACCCGCGCATCGCGGAACGCCGCCACCGGCCCCAGCGGGCGCGCCCGAGCGTCGCGTAGTCGCCCACGTCCGGTGCGCAGCGCGCCTCGGTAGCTTGCGGCGCGCCGCTTGCGGGGACGAACCAGGCGATCGTCCGTTCGACCCATCGGAGCGCCGCCGTGGTCGCGTCTACATGCACGAACCGCATCGCGACGAAAAAGCGCGTTGCGGACGCCGCGTCATCGCGTTTGCCGCCTTCTCTCAAAAAGAAGTTCGAAGACAAGGCCATCCCGTGATGGCGCTGCAAGGCACTCGCCCAATGCACCGCGCGCCCAGCGGTGCGCCTTCCGGCAGCGGCGCGGCGGCGGCAGTCACAGTGCCCCGCAGGACCGACTGCGGGATACCGAAAGCGCAGCCGGTCAGGCGCTTCCAGGCGGGCGACACGCTGAATACCGATGTTCGCGGTTGCGACTCCGCCTGAATGTCTGGGGACGTTGCGTGGATCGGCCGGAGCTGCGCGGCTAGAATGCCCTGCTTGTTCATGTTTGCGCGGGGCTTTGTCACGATGGATTCGGATTGGGTGGCGAGGATTCTAGGGCACGCGGAACTTCGCGGGATGGGGCACGGGCAGCGCCCCGAAGACGCGAACCTCGGATTGGGCTGGCTCTATTACGCGCTCGCGCGGGTCGAGCGCCCGGCGCACGCCGTCTGCATCGGATCCTGGCGCGGCTTCGTGCCAATCGTCCTCGCGCAGGCGCTGCGTGACAACGGAGAAGGCGGCCGGGTCACATTCATCGATCCGTCCCTGGCTGACGACTTCTGGATCGATCCTGAACGGACGCGCGCCTGGTTCGCCGGCTTCGGCCTCGACAACGTCGAGCATCATAGGCTGACCACGCAGCAGTACATCGAGACGGCGGAGCATCGCAGCAGCACGCCGGTGTCGTTGCTGTTCGTCGACGGTTATCACACCGCTGAACAGGCGCGCTTCGACCACGAGGCTTTCTCCTCGCGGCTCACCGAGGATGCTGTCGTGTTGTTCCACGACAGCATCCGCTCGAAGAACAGCACGATCTATGGTGAGGACCACCCCTACGTCCATACCGTGCACCTTTACATCGACGAGCTCCAGCGGCGCGCCGATCTGCAGGTGATCGACTTCGCGCTGGACTCCGGCGTCACGATCGTTCGCCGCCGTGCCCGTGCGATCGAGGGCGACGATCGCCGCGGTCAGGCGCCGGGAGCGTCGCGGCCGTCCTCGAATCGCGACACGAAATAGCCGGCCACCTCGGCGGCCAGCGGCTGGTTGGCGTGACGCCAACACCACACACCGGTAGACGGGTCGATGTCGGGATCGCGGTCGGGGTCGAAGCCGGGGTGCTCGAGGATGGCGTAGCGGTCGCGGTATCTGCGGTCCGCCGCGTCGCCGTGCCACAGGTGGTACAGCGTGCCAGCCACGAACGAAACGCGCCCGGCGACAACTTCACTCAGGCGTTTCGCGTACCCGAGGTAATGACGGGCATGTGCCGGCGAGAGGCGGCACAGCCGCGCATTGTCTTGCGCGTGGCCGTGCGCTGCGCAAATGAACGAGCCATCGCCGCCGCCCATGCCAGGCCGACGGACGCGGGGAACGAGAACCGCGCGTCGCGCGACCATTCGACAGTCAGCAAGGGCAGTTCCAGGTGCTCGCGGAACAGCCGATAGTTGGCCTTGCGACGCCGGTAGCCCACCGGGTTGTAGAAACTCGTCACGGCCCAGAGCGGGCCGGCGGGGCCTGTCGGGGGTGGATTGGGGGCGGGTCATCGTGACATGGGCAATTCAGGCTGAAGCCGTGATGAGGCCATCTTCGTTGCGTTGCTCGAAATACGCGCGAATCTCTTCAGGCAGGCCAGGGGGTGCGTACGCCCATTCCCAGACCCCGGACGCGCTTTGCCGCAGAAAGCGCCGCGGATCGAAACCGTGGCGTGCAAGGATCGAGAAGCGCGAACGGTAACGGCGATCCTCGAGATTGCCGTGCCACAGGGTGTAGACGCGGCCGGGAACGTGACCGATGCGGCCAGTGATTTCGGTGGCCAGGTCACACGCGCGAGGCAAAAAGTGGTCGCGATGGGGGCCGGCGAGCGAATGGTTCTGGACCACGTACTCGGGCATGCCAGCCGCCGCGTAAAAGTACGCACTGTCGCCGCCGCCAACGATCCACTCATCGAAAAGCGGATGGCGCTCGAGCAATTCGCGGCGCGCCGCCCACGCAAAGCCGGCGGTGGGTATGGGCCCCAAGTGGTCATGGTCCTGGAAGGTCACCGGAACACGCGGTGGCTGGTCGGCACGCGCGGCGGCTCCATGCGCGGAGGCTGCTCCTTCACGCTCGAACGTTACGGTCCTATTTGTGCAGTTCCCGAGCCGCGCGAGCGCATCGAGCGGCGTGCGAGCGAGGTGGGCAACGCGGTCGAAGAGCTGCACGAACGGCGCCGCGTCGAGCGCAGCGAAGATCGCTTCGCGCAGGTCCTCGCGCTCGAAGACCAGGTCGCAGTCCACCCAGGCGACATGGGTGCACTGCGGAGGCAGGCGCGCCACTCCGAGGTTCAGCAGGCGCTCCTTTTGCCACATCACGTCACCACCCCTCAGCTGAATCAGCAGGTCAGCGTCACCGGGACGCAGCTCGAATTCTCCGGTGGGGGACCACTCGACGGTCAACAGCGGCAGGGCCAGGCGCTCGCGAAACAGGAGGTAGTTCGCCTTGCGACGCTGATAACCGGCCGGGTTGTAGTAACTGGTGACAGCCCAGAGTGCCCCGCTCATTCCGCGGCCTCAGCGGCTGCTGGGCTGGTCTCTAGTGATTTCATGGAACGCGCTTCTGAAATAGTGATGCGTAGAAAGGTTAACTGCGATTCGCGTGGTACGAGCGTTTGCTAAGGTCCCTCATCGCCACCTACGGCTTCGCCGCGCATTTTACCAAGCACCCCGGCGCTGCCTCATGTGGGAAAACTGGTGACCCGGGCGGCGGCGATAAGCCGGCAGCTCCTGTCCGCATTCACGGCTCAGGACTTGCACGGCGACCAGCTCAACCCAAAAGACCGCAATGCGCATCGATATCGTCACCCCGTCTCGCAGTCAGCCGCGCCAGAGCGCGTATCTGGAGCGTCTGATCCGAGGATAGGCTATTCAAAGTACCTGTTGATAGCCAGCCCGCCCCGAGCAGGCGAGGGACGCCACACCACTACGGCATCGGTGCTCCATACTCTGCCCGAAGGAGGTCGGCTGGTAGACACTCCGGGGGTAAGAGACTTTGTGCCCGCTGTGCGGGAACGACACCCCATCAGCCGGGGCTTTATCGCAATAGAGGCGGCTGGACGAGAGTGCCGTTTTACGGCTTGCCTCCACCTTCGGGAAACTCACTGTGCTGTACAGGAGGCTCTGAGTGAAGGACGCATTGAGCCCCGAAGATTTGAGAGTTACCGGCGTTTGCTCAACCTCCAGCGCCAAGCCCTCCGGTAGGCGCTCTCCGCACCGCCAACAAGATCAGGTAACCTGAGAACCATGCGGTCAAATCACCCTTCTCACCGGAGAACTTTCCAGCCCCGGTTGGCTTTCGCCCCTTCTGTGCTGATCTGCTTAGGTTGGCTTGGGGGTATCCAAGCCCTCCGGGCCGATCCCCCTGACCTAAACTGTGGCAGCCTGCTAGAAGACGCTGCCCGACTTGCCTGTTACGACCAGCGCTTCAGCACCAGGGCAGCCCCGCTGCCCGTACCCACCCCGTTAGTTGCGTTTGGTCTGACCGCCGAACAACAGCGGATCGCTGCGGCAGTGGACAACCCCACCCCAGAGATTGACCACATTTCTGTCCGCGTAGCCACCCTGGAGAAACGCTCCACCGGAGAAATGCTCGTTACCCTAGAGAATGGGCAAGTGTGGGGCCAATCAGAACTATACAGGCGGGCAAGGGTCAGGGCTGGCGACACGGTGATTATCCGTCGAGCAGCCCTCGGTTCGTTTTTACTGGTAACCGAGGACGGCATCGGCACCCGAGTGAAGCGCCTGAAATAAGTCGGAGAAAATCAGACCAGCCGGCATGGGCCTAAAAACTTTCTTCAAAAAAAAGGGCAGACTTTTTTAGGGTCCGCCCCTCTGGTCGTATCCTGCTTGTTAGCAATTATTCTATAACTAGAACTTCACCCGGACTCCCGCATACCAGCGCCGACCAATGGGATCGTAGGTGCCCGCATCCGTCTCAGTACCTGTGATACTCCCCGGCAAGCCGTTGATGACAGGCGGTGGTTCTCTGTCAAAGAGGTTGTTGATACCCAAATAAAGTTGCCACGCATCCAGGGGGTTGTAACTAAATTGCGCGTCCACATAAGTTACCGACCCTATGCCGTAGGAATCCCTTGCCAATGGATCTCCTCCTGCATCAGTGAAACCGGCAAGGAACGTGTCGTCCAGCGAAGCGCTGCCAATGTAGGTGGTCTGTACCGTGGCGGAGAACTGACTCCAGCTGTACCCCATGTTCAGATATGCGCGGTTATCAGAGGCTCCAATCTCCCCAGCAAAGAAATCCTTTTCTGCACCGGGTAACGGCACGAGGTAACCATCGAGCAGATGGGTGTAGGCCAGACTTGCAGTGAGGGTTCCGGGACCAATGTCCTGAAAGTAGTTTACGGTAACGTCAACGCCCTCGGCAAACACTCCGCCACTATTTGACACAGCGGAATCGACAAACTGTAGAGTGCCAATATTATTTGACCCATTGCCCTGCTGGCGGCGTGTAATAAAACTGCAGAAAGCAGGATCGCCGCCATAGCATTGGCTAAGAACGAAATCCCTCGGAGTGGAGACGATCGCGTCTTCTATGTTGATCCGGTAGTAATCCACGGTGAAGGTGACGTTATCCAGGACGGGGATATCGCTGGGCGTAAAGACCGCACCAACTGTCCAGGATTTTCCTTTTTCTTCTTGTACCTCCGGATTACCAACATCAAAGCCGCTGACCCCCTGAAGATCAGCCTGTGTCTGGGTAAACACCCCGCCGTTGTCGTCGATGTTTGCTTGCACAGATGGGTCGCTGCGACAGGCCTCGGCAGTGGGGCCGGGAGTGGTATTCGTGACGCCATCACAAGGATCAGTAACATCGGGATAAGACTGGCTCGGGGGAGAAAACAGTTCTGCGATGTTGGGTGCTCGGGTGGAGAGCGAGCGGGTGATGCGGAAGCGCAAATCAGAGACGGGTGCCCACTCCAAGCCTGCATTCCAAGAGAGCGTGTTGCCCACGGTGCTGTAATCAGCGGAGCGGATAGCGCCCGTAACGGTCAACAGCTCAGCCCCCGGCAGCTGGGCCAGCAGAGGCACTCTCACTTCCAGGTAGCTCTCAATCGAGTCAAAGGACCCTTCCGTTGGGGGAATTTTGTTACCCCCGTTAAGTCCACTCGCTTGAAGAGCATCGAACTCGGAGCGACTGCTCTCGCCCCGATACTCACCACCAATGGCCACACTCAGGGCACCTGCCGGCAGGTCCCAGATATCGCCTTCCACATTAAGCCCCGCATTTTTTTGCGTGACCAGCGTGGACAGCAGACCGGGGGCGTTGATATAGGCAACGGCGCCTGGTGAAAGAGAGTTGTAACCAAAGACATTGGCGGGCTGGCAACCCCGAGCAACGGCATTAGCGTCGGCGCATATCACCCCCCCGTCGGCTGATGGTATTGCGTCTAGAGCGAACCCAAAATTAAGCACATTTACCTGGCCATGGTTGACCTGGCTTTCTGATGTCTGGCCGAAGGAGTAGAAGGTGTTGTAGTTCCAACTGCCCCTGATGAGACCCTCAAACCCGCCCACTAATCTGAAGGTGCTCCGCTCTGCCGTTGCGTCCCTGTCTCCGAAAGCAGTCATCCTCTTGGTAAAATAGTAGTCCTTTAACCCGTCTCCGTCTTCGTCCCCTGCGGTGTCATAAATTTCGTCAGGCACGAACGGGTTACGGACTATCACCCCGTCGACCAAGGTTTCCATGGCAACCTGACCGCCCGTGCTTGGGTAAATATCTTCTGAGCCCAACGCAAACGGTTCAAGACTTGTGTTGGCGGTGGTTGACGCAAAGTTGGCTTCAAAAAAAGCGCTTTGATTCTCCACGAATTCATAGCTGCCACGGGCAGCGATCAGATAGCGCTCTAAGGGCAAGGCAATCGTCCGAAAAGCACTCCGGTTAAACCCAGTGGCACCTGTTGCCAATGGACCAGTGCCATTGGTGTTCCAGTCAATCAGTTCCCCAGCCGTATTGAAGGTGTATCCGGATTCGGGTCCATTCTCCGTAAAAAAGCGACCCTGAGGAGCAAAGGAGGAGTAAAAAGGTTTTTCGGGGGTAAAAAACTCTGCCGGGTCGCCGGTGAGCAACGCCAAGGACAATTGGTCCACCGCCGACCTGTCCCGATCTCGGGAATACACCGCGCCCTGCCTGGTGTAACCCAGATAAGCCATGACATTGCCCCGGCCATCGGGAGAATTTGCTCCGAAAGTCACACCTATCTGGGTTTGCTGATCGTCACCTTGATCACTTTGACCGGACTGTCCTTCGACGGACACGCCCTCAAAATTTTTCTTGTAGATAAAATTGACCACACCAGCGACCGCATCCGAACCGTAGACCGATGATGCACCGCCGGTCAAAATATCCACGCGCTCAATGAACGGGGAGGGAATGCTATTCAAATCTACGGTACTGGTGCCTGGAATACCGGCCACAAATCGGCGCCCATCAACCAGTACCAGAGTTCTATCGGAACCTAAGTTCCGCAGATCGATGGTGGCCGCACCGAAACTACCAACTACGAACGCCGAGTTAGTACGACTGAGCCCAGGCGTTCCAAAAATCGGGTTCTTCAGGAGCAGATCCTGAATATTGACCACCCCGGAATCGTTGATTTCTTCTGCAGTAACTATTTGCAGAGGAGAGATGGAATTTTCCGCCGAGCCGGAGGAAATGCGCGTGCCGGTGACCACAATTTCCTCAAATACTTTTTGGTCCTGAACTGCTTTTAGTGCTTGGGAAAAAGCTGCCTGCGGGGGCATTAAACCCGCCAAAGGAATGGCAACTCCGACCAGCAACGCTCGCTTATAATTGAACATCATTTGATCCCTTACAGAGAAATGACCACTGGATATTAAACATAAGTCTGGAGTTGGGTTGTGTTACCACAGTCTACCGAGGATAGCCAACCCGCCCCGAGCAGGCGAGGTCAGCGCACCGCACAATCCCCGCGGCGGACCCCGGACCCGCCCGCCGCAGCCTTCGCCACGGCCGAGGTCGAGGTGGAACACCCGCGACCGCCGTTGTGCCCAGTTCATCGCCCGATGGCGCTCGGCCGGTGTTCGGGTGTCCACCGCCTGGACACCACGCCCCCGCCCGGCCGGCGTGACCTGCGCCCGCCAGCGGCTGTGGGGTGCAACACTCCGTGATACCGCGCCAGGTGCCCGCGGGGTTTCGGCACCAGGGCCGCCAGACGGGCGATGAAGTCCAGCGGCGCGAAGACCACGTGGGTCGTGCCGTCCCGGGAGGGCGTCTTTAAGGTGTAGCGCACCCGGCGCTGGGGCGTGAGGGAGTGGTCTTGGGGCGGTGGCGCGCGAGACGCAGCGGCCCAGCGCCAGCTACTTAGCAACCAAGCGCTTGGAAATTGACCGGCTACGGGCGACTGCCTCGTGTGCGCCGGGTGAACCATCCGATCGCCAAGGAACCTCGCCCGACGCAAATTAAACCAGGGCGTACAGCGCAAACTCCTCAACCGGTCGGTAACCCATCTTCAGATAGCCGGCATAGCCGTCGGCGGTTGCGTGCAGCGCGGTCCGCGTGATGCCTGTTTCCCGGGTGGCATGCTCGAGCGCGCGGCGCATGACCAGATCGGCCAGACCGCGGCGGCGATAGGCGGCCGCCGTGGCCACCCAACCCACATAGAGCACGCCGTTTTGCGGCAAAACGAGCGCGGTTGAAACCGGCTGGTCGTCGACATACGCGTTGCACCCATACAGCGGGTCTTGCCAAAGGGGCTCGCCCATGGCGAGGTCTCGCACCCAATCGAGCGAGACGTTGTAGGCGACAGCGTTCAGGTCGGACAGGCCTCGCCGGCCAGCCTCATCGTCGATGCAGCGGGTTTCAACATCAGGCGGCGGGCGAGCCGGTGGCGTTACCTGTTCGGTCACCATCCCGATGATGCTCCCGGTCTTGCCAAGACCAAGACCTAACAGCGTTTCCTGGGCGCCCTCGCCCAACCAGGTCTCGCCTGCAGCCAGGAACCACGGCTGGTTTTGGCTGCGAAAATACGCCAAAGCACCGTCAACGCGTGCGGCAAGTTCGGCTTACGAGGACACGGGCGCGGTGAGCACTGCTGCATTCAACATGGCCCACGGGTGGCGCGAATTGGCGATGCACAGACCGCCCAAGTCGATAATCTCGCCAGCGCGACTGCAGCGCGCATAACGCAAACAGGCGGCGTTGTATTGCTCATGCGACTCACCTAACTCCTCATGATTCGACATATCGGTTTGCCCGTGTGTGGGTGAAAAGTAAATGGAAACGCGCGGCTGAGAACATATAAGCGCGGGCGAGGTGGGCTGTCGACCACTCCGCGCGCCGCCCGCCAAGCCTGCGGGCGTTGCTGGTTTCTGTCTCATGACCCCCTGGCGCCGGGGTCAGCTGCCGCCCGGCTCGGAACACCGCTTCCTTCTGTTGCAGGGCCAACGGTACCTGCTGGAACTCAACACTACAAAGGTTGAGCGTCCGGCCAGGCGCGGCAGAGGCGCGCTAGGCGCGCAGCGCCTTCAGGAAGACCACCGGGTCACCACCACTTTCCAGCTGCTCGACCAGCGCCGAGCCGACCACGACGCCATCCGTGTGGGGGGCGAGATTGCGCACCTGCTCCGCCCGGCGCACGCCGAAGCCGGCGCAGACGGGCAACGTCGCCAGGGCCCGCACGCGATCGAGATACCCGGTCACTTCAGCGGGCAACTCCTTCGCACCGCCCGTAATGCCGGTCACGGTGACGGCATACACAAACCCCTGGCTGGCAGCGCACAGTCTTTGCAGGCGCTCGGCCGGGGTCGCAGGCGTCACCAGCTGAATGAGCGCAAGACCCTGATTGTCCAGCGCCGCGGCGATATCGGCGCTCTCCTCGATAGGCAGGTCCGGAACAATGAAGCCGCACACCCCGGCAGGCACTGACGCGGCCGCCAGCTCCCGGTAGCCCAGATTCAACAGCGGGTTCAAGTAGCTCATCAGCACGATGGGGGCCGCGAAGGGTCCGGCCGCCGTCAGTTCCCGGAGTATCCAGCGCAGGTTCACCCCAGCGGCAATCGCCGTGTGGCTGGCCCGCTGGATCGTCACGCCGTCTGCCATCGGGTCGCTGAAGGGCACGCCCACTTCCACCACGTCAGCCGCCCCGGCGATGGCTTTGAGGGTGGCAATGAAGTGGTCTTTCTGGGGATAGCCGGCGGTGATGTACGGCACCAACGCTGTGCCGCCAGCCGCGGTGGTCTTGCGGATGGCGGCGGTGATCTTGTCCCGCGGCCGGGCCGCCTGGGGAGTGCTCATCCGCCAGCCTCCTCGAGGATCTTCCTCGCGCCACCGAACACCTGGGACAAGGTCGGCATGTCCTTGTCGCCCCGGCCGGACAGGCCGATCAGCAGGGTCTTGCCGGGATGAGTCGCGGCCCACTTCCGGGCGCCTGCAAAGGCATGGGCCGTCTCGATCGCCGGCAGGATGCCCTCGGCCGAGCAGCATTCCCGCAGGGCATCCAGCGCTTCGTCATCGGTAGCGCTCACATAGGTCACGCGACCGATCGCCCGAAGCAGCGCGTGCTCCGGACCGACCCCCGGATAGTCGAGGCCGGCGGAGATCGAGTGGGTCTCCTGGACGAGCCCTTCCTTGTCCTGCAGCAGCATGGAGTAGGTGCCGTGGAGGACGCCGGGCCGGCCCGTGGCCAGAGTCGCGGCGTTCTCGCCCAGCTTCGCACTGCGGCCGCCGGCTTCCACACCGATCAGCTCCACTGAGGCATCGCCCACCAGCGGATGAAACAGGCCGATGGCGTTCGACCCGCCACCCACGCAGGCGAACACCGCATCGGGCAGGCCGCCGGTGCGTTCGATGAACTGGGCGCGCGCCTCCCGGCCGATGACGGACTGGAGCTCCCGGACCAGCAGTGGGTAAGGGTGCGGACCCACTGCGGAGCCCAGCAGGTAGTAGCTGCCATTCGGATCGGAGACCCAGTCCCGGAAGGCCTCGTCGATCGCCGCCCGCAAGGTCCGGTCGCCGCTCTTCACGGGCACAACTTCCGCACCGAGCTGCACCATGCGTTCCACGTTGGGCGCCTGGCGCTGCACGTCCACCGCACCCATATAGACGATGCAGGGGATGCCCACCCGGGCGCAGGCTGCCGCCGTGGCGACCCCGTGCTGGCCGGCGCCGGTCTCCGCGATGATCCGCCGGGCACCGAGGCGTTTCGCCAGCAGCGCCTGGCCCAGCGCGTTGTTGATCTTGTGGGCGCCGGTGTGGGCGAGGTCTTCCCGCTTGAGCCAGACCGTCGCACCCCAGCGCCTGCTGAGCGTCGGCGCCGGACTGAGGGCCGTAGGCCGGCCTGCCCAGTCCCGCAGTTCCCGCCCGAGTTCCGCCTGAAAATCCGCGTCCTTGAGAAACCGCTGCAAGCCCTCTTCAAGGCGCTGCAAGGCAGGCATGAGGGTCTCCGGGGCGTAGCGGCCGCCGAAGGGCCCGAAGCGTCCCCGGGCGTCGGGCAGTTCGCCCGCCACGAGGCGGCGCAGGAGATCCGCGCGCTGGGCCGGGAGGAGTTCTTCAGTCTGCATGGAGATGTGCCTGTTCTGCTTCCCGCACCGCCTGAAGGAAAGCGGCAATCCGCCCCAGGTCCTTCACGCCGCGCTTCGATTCAACGCCGCTGCTCACGTCCACGCCCCAGGGCCGGACGGTGGTAATGGCTTCACCCACATTGTCCGGGGTCAGCCCGCCGGCCAGGATCAGTTGCCGGCCGGTGGCCAGGTACGCCGCCCGCTGCCAGTCAGCCCGGGCACCCGCCCCGCTGGCCGGGGCCTCGAACAGCACGGGTTCGTCGGTCGGCACTGCCGTGGTGTCCAGCGACGGCGTGTCGCGATACACCGTTAGCCGGCCAAATCTCTCGGGCACGTCCAGGCCAACGAAGTCTTCTGCGTCTGTCTGCAGCCAGTCCGGCTCGAACTGCTCAGCCACTGCCTGCCAGTCCGCCGCTGCCGGGTGGCGCATGACCGCCACCCGAATGATCACCGGCGACACGGCGGCGCACAGCTCCCTTGCACGTTTCGGCGTGACCTGCCGCGGAGATTCAGCGAAGACAAAGCCGATGGCGTCCGCCCCCGCGCTGACGGCGGCGGAGACGGTACGCGGCGTTGAAAGGCCACAGATCTTCACGAAAACTCTCACGGTTGGGCCAGATGTCGGGCCGAGGTGCGGCGGGACTCGAACGCGGAGGCGCGGCCCGCTTCGAGCAGTTCAGTGGCCAGGCGGCCCGGGTCCGACGACCGCATAAGTGCCGTACCGACCAGGGCGACGTCGTAGCCCAAGCCCGCCACCCGCGCGGCCTGACCCACGGATTCGACGCCACTTTCCGCCACGGCGGGCACGCCCGGGGGCAGGTGCGGCGCCAGGGCCGCGAAGCGTCCGAAGTCCACCTGCAGCGTGCGGAGATCACGACAGTTCACGCCCAGCAGCGTCCGGCAACGGCCGTCCTCGATGGCAGGGCCCGCGGCGCGGATCGCAGGTCCGGCGCGCTCCAGATCGGGACGATCAAAAACCTCGACCAGCGCAAACAAACCCAGCTGGTGGGTGGCGCGGAGCATCGCGCGCAACTCCCGGTCGTCGAAGATGGCAGCGATAAGCAGCACGCCACCGGCGCCGGCAGCGCGGGCCTCGAGCAGCTGGTAGGGCGAGACCAGAAAGTCCTTGCGCATGGCCGGCACGGGAGCGGCGGCCGCTGCCACCTCTTTCAGGTGGGCGAGGTCGCCGGCAAATTCGGCAGGCTCAGTCAGCACGGAAAGCGCGGCAGCGCCACCCCGCACGTAGTTGCGGGCCTGGGCCGCGATCTGCAGGGCACCCGACGCGAGACTGCCCGCGGACGGCGACCGGCGTTTCACTTCGGCGATCAGGTCGAAGCCCTGGGGCGAAAGGCTGAGTGCAGGCGGGGGCGGGAGTCGTCCGACACGCTCGGCCAGAGGGCCAGCGGGCCGGCGCGCTTCCGCAGCGTCCGACCGGAGGCGACTACTGGCCGCCATGCGCGCGAGAAAGTTCGGCTCCCGGCTGCTCATGGCTTAAGGCCCCGCAGACGTTCAAGCAACGCAGTGCCGCCGCCGCTCGCGAGGGTCCGGCGGGCCAGTTCGACCCCACGGCGCAGCCCGCGGGCCCGGCCGGTCAGATCCAGGGCGAGGCCGGCGCCCAGCACGAGCGCGTCCCGGTGGGGCCCCGTATCCCGGCCGGTCAGCACGGCCTCGAGGGCCCGGGCGTTCTCTGCAGCGTCCCCGCCGGCCAGGTCCTCCGGCGTGCAGCGGGGCAGACCGTAGTGGGCCGGGTCGCGCCGCTGCCGGCGGACGCTGCCCGGCCGCACCTCGAAGACGGTGAAGGGCCCCACCGGCGTCGCCTCGTCCCACCCCGGCTCGCCATGCACGACGAAACAGCGCTGGATCGGCATCCCCGCCAGCGTGTCGGCCATGAGCCGGGCCGTGGGCACATCGAAGGCGCCAATCAGACCGAAGGGCGGTGCCGCCGGATTAGTCAGCGGACCCAGGATGTTGAAGACCGTCCGCACCCCGAGTGCCCGGCGCACGGGCGCGATGGCTTTCATCGCGGGGTGAAAGTTCGGCGCGAACAGAAACGTGAAGTTCGTGGCGTCGAAGAGGGCGCGGGCGGCGGCCGGGTCTGCCGGCAGGCGGATACCGAGGGCTTCGAGCACATCGGCACTGCCCGACTTCGATGAGACGGACCGGTTGCCGTGCTTGACGATTGGCAGGCCGCAAGCCGCCGCGAGCAGCGCTGCGCCAGTCGAGAGATTCAGGCTGCCCGACCCGTCGCCACCAGTGCCCACGATGTCGGCGGCGGGGAGCCCGGGCGGCAGGTCGAAGCG
This sequence comes from Gammaproteobacteria bacterium, assembly GCA_009692345.1. GTDB lineage: Bacteria > Pseudomonadota > Gammaproteobacteria > Steroidobacterales > SHZI01. The sequence goes on from SHZI01000022.1 coordinate 19,858, forward strand.
CCGGCCCAGACCGCGCATGGCGGTGGCGAAGCCCCGGACTTCCGCCGCGGTCTCGCCCTTGGCCCGCAGCGCGACCAGCAGGGCAGCGGCCATTGCCGGTGGCAGGTTCTCGTCCGTCAGTGCGCGCATCAAATCCGCTGCATCGGCCTCGGACAGGTCGATGCGAGCCAGCAGGTGCTCAAGAGTAGTGGTGATTCCGCCCATCGGGATCAGGAGGCCTGCGAGGGCATGCCTGCCAACGAGCCCAGAAAATTGCCCAGCAGCCGGTTACCTTCCGGGGTCAGCACACTCTCAGGATGAAACTGCACGCCCTCGAGGGGCAACTCCCGGTGCCGAACACCCATGATCTCGCCCCGCTCACTGCGGGCCGTGATTTCCAGCACGGCCGGCAGGCTGGCAGCCTCTGCGGCGAGCGAATGATAACGACCCGCCTGAAAAGGCTGGCTCAAGCCGGCGTAAATCGTGCGCCCGTCGTGGTCGATCATCGAGGTCTTGCCATGCATCAGGCGGTCGGCGGAGACGATCCGGCCACCGAAGTGCTGCACCAGGGACTGATGGCCAAGACACACGCCCAGAATTGGCACGCGGCGCTCGAAGGCGGCCAGCATCTGCAGGGAGACGCCGGCGTCGTCCGGGCGGCCCGGGCCGGGCGAGATGCACAGGTGGGTGGGCTTTAGTGCGAGCGCCTCGGGCACCGTCAGCGCGTCATTCCGGTACACCTGCACGTCGGCGCCGAGCACGAGGAAGGCCTGCACCAGGTTGTAGGTGAAGGAATCGTAGTTGTCGATCAGCAGCAGTTGCGGTCGCTGGGCGCTCACAGGCCATCCTCCGCCATGGCGAGGGCTTTGCGCAGGATGGCGCTCTTGGCCAGCACCTCCTGATACTCCGCCTCGGGGACGCTGTCGGCGACGATACCGGCGCCGGCCTGGTACTGGTAGGTGTCGCCACGGAAGATGAGGGTGCGGATAGCGATGGCCTGGTCCATGTCACCGTTGCTGCCGAAGTAGCCCACGGTGCCCGCATAGAGCCCCCGCCGCACGGTTTCGAGTTCGTCGATCAGTTCCATGGCCCGGACCTTTGGTGCCCCGACGAGCGTGCCCGCCGGAAAAGCGGCGGCGAACAGGTCGAAGGCGTCCTTGCCCGCGGCGAGCTCGCCCTGCACACCACTCACAATGTGCATGACGTGGCTGTAGCGCTCGATGCAGCGATAGGGCTCCACGTAGACCGAACCGGCTGACGCCACGCGACCCAGGTCGTTACGGGCCAGATCGACCAGCATGACGTGCTCCGCGTTTTCCTTCTCGTCGGCGAGCAGCGCCTTCTCATGACCAGCATCCTGCTCCGGCGTGGCGCCCCGCGGCCGCGTCCCGGCGATGGGCCGGAGCGAGGCGTGCCCGCGACGCAGCTTTACCAGTGCCTCGGGGGACGACCCGGCCACCTGGATGTCGCCCAGGTCGACAAAGAACATATAGGGCGACGGATTGAGCAGGCGCAGGGCCCGGTAGGTCTCGAACGGTGAGAGCGTGTGCCGGCCGGTGAACTGCACGGAGAGCACCAGCTGATAGACGTCGCCCGTGGTGATGTAGGCCTTGCTGGCCGCCACGGACCGCTTGAACTCGTCGGCACTGAAACTCTGGTTTGCCGGCGTGTGTCTGCTCTCAGCTGGCACAGAAGGCAGCGCCGGGGGCAGCGCGCCGCGCAACAGTGCGATGACCTTGCCCCGCAGTTCCGTACGCTGGGCCTCCGTGCCGGCGTGGAGCAGCGCGATGCGCCGGGTCAGGTGGTCGAAAATCAGCAGTGATTCAGCGGCCAGATAGGCAGCGTCCGGGGCTACCGGATTGTTGGGATTGACGGGCGGATGGGGCAGCTTCTCGAAGTAGCGGACCAGATCGTAGCCGGCAACACCAACCAGACCTCCAGCGAAAGGCAGGTCCGGAATCACGGGGGCCAGGCGCGGGGCCCTGGCCAGGGTGGTCCGGAGCGCCGCGAGCAGCGCGTCGCGCCCGGCTGGTCGGTCGTGCCGCTCGCCGGCCACCGTCATCCCCGTGCTGTCCAGCCGGAACTCGATGGCCGCGCCGAAGCCCAGAAAAGAGTAACGGGCCAGATGGGCGCCACCCTCGACGCTCTCCAGCAGGTACCGGGGCTTGAGCGGTGCCAGCTTCAGGTAAGTGGATACCGGGGTATCCAGATCAGCAGCTATGTCAAAGGGTGGCTTCATATTCAGACTTCGTAAAACAAAAACCCATCGTCGCTTCCGCGAGGATGGGTCCTGGGCCGCTCGTGCTCTTAAGTGGAGGCGACGGGCTAAACCAAGCCCCTCCTTGCGGAGAGAGCTGGGGATCGCCACCACCAACCGAGGGTCTGAGGAGCCTTGAACATGGCGACAGTATCCCTGCGGCTGCTGGCGGGCGTCAAGGCTGCGGGTGGGGGCATCCGGCTGATGGCCAGGGAGTGGCGAAAACCGGCGCTAAATCCCGGGGAACGGCCATTGACCCCGACGCACTGAGGGGGGTGAGACCGGGGTAAACCTCATCAACCCCGGGTGCAAGGGGTAATCGTCGTCGAAGCGCCTGATTTTCGCCTGTGGCGCCCGGAATTGCGGCGCGCCGTGATGCCATTCCGATTGAAGAGCGCAACCGGCGGAACGAACTGAGGCTCCCGTTGACCGGCATCGGAGACGATCATTTTTACCTGCATGAATGGTTTGCCGAAGGCCAAGCGATTCCCGATTACAACACAGGGCGGGATTTTGACGAGGCCGACCAGCGCTTTCAGGAGGAGGCGCGCAAGGACGTGGATTCAGCCTACGCCGGCAACCCTTATCGAGGATCCCTGTATCTGAACTGGGCCCGACTGTATGTCGATGCGAAAGAGCAGGAGGACATACTCGAAGAACTGCAGCTGGTCATCGCCCGCCAGGTCCAGCTTGAGCAGATGTGCTCTGCCGAAGTCTCACAAGCCCCTTCTCGGGAACGCAAGAATCCTGCCCTAGGCCATCAACTCGGTGTCAAGGCCCTTGTCCGGCAACTGACGACAGACCTAACCCGGCCAGTACAGAACGAACGATTCCGGAGTGGTCGGCGGGCGAGACCCACAGGCGGGCGTACCCAGTACGCCGATACCCGGATTCTGGGCAGCCGTGCCGTCGAGATGGTGGACACCATGTCGCATTTGGCCCGGATCACCCGTCCGGTGGACAGCGGCTGAAACTTGCGGGCCATGCGCTACTGTCTGCTGCCCAGCTGGCCCAAGCCAGACGCAAATCCGGCCAGAACGGCTGGCAATCGGCAAGTGGCTCGCATGGGACTAAGATATCCCCCACCCAGCACGTGACGCCCCATGCCCCCTCCCTCCACCCCTCCCGAAAAACGCGGCGCCATCCAGTTCTCACCCAAGGACGCCGGGCTCCGCAAGGACGTCCACGATCTGGGCGTCATCGTGGGACAGCTCCTGGAAGAACAGGGCGGGCCGGCGCTCTTTGGCCGGGTGGAGCAGGCCCGGCGCGCGGCGATCGCTGCCCGGGAGGGAGATGCGGCCGGGGCACAGCAGCTGGAAGCGCTCGTGGCCGCGCTGTCACCCGCCGAAGCCCAGGACTTCATCCGCGGGTTTTCCACCTACTTCCTCGCCGTGAACCTGGCGGAGACCGTGCACCGCATCCGGCGCCGGCGCGACTACCTCCGGGAGGGCCAGCACCGGCAGCCCGGCGGCCTTGAGGACACCCTGTTTGAGCTGAAGGATGCCGGGGTCACCCTGGAAGAGGCCCGGGGCGCCCTCGCCGCCCTGCAGGTGGAGCATGTGCTGACGGCCCATCCCACGGAACCCACGCGGCGGACCATCCTCCGCCGGCAGAAGGACATCGTCAGCCGGCTGATCGACATGCAGAATCCAGCGCTGTCGCCCCGGGAACTGTCCGCGGATCTCGCCAACATCCGCGACGACATCACGGCGATCTGGCAGACCGAGGAACACCATGCCGAGGCCCGGACCGTCGCCGCCGAGCGGGAGCACGTGTTGTTCTTCCTCACGGACTGCATCTACCGGGTCATCCCGGTCGTCTATGAAACCGCCGAGATCGCCCTCGAGGCGGTCTGGGGTGAGGCCAGTCGCGCCACCGAACTGCCGGTGATGATCCGCATGGCCTCCTGGATTGGCGGCGACATGGTGGGCCGGAACGAAATCACGGCACGGAGCATCCGGGACACGCTCGCGCGGCAGCGCTCGCTGGTGCTGGACCTGTACCACCGGGAGTTCCGGAAACTGGCCGAGAAGATGAGCCAGAGCGCCAGCCGCGTCGGTGTTTCACCGGCCCTGGAGGAGCGCATCCGCGTCTACTCCGGGCACTTTCCCAACGCCCTCGGGATCACGCCGCTGGGACATCGGGGCATGCGCTATCGGGTCTTCATCCGGCTCGTGATGGCCCGACTCCAGTCCACGGCCACAGAAGGCCTGTACCCCTTCGATTCCGCGGAGGAGTTAGCGGACGATCTGCGGCTCATCGCCGGCAGTCTGCAGGCGAACCGGGGCCAGCACGCGGGGCTGTTTGCCGTGCGTCGCCTGCTGCGCCGCATAGAAACCTTCGGCTTTCACCTGATGACGCTGGACATCCGGCAGGAAGCGCTGGCGAACCGCCAGGTGATTGGCCGCGCCCTGAATGAGCCTAAATGGCTGGAGCAGTCGCCGGACTTCAGGCTTCACCGGCTCCGCCGCGCGCTGGCGGACAACGAATCCCCCGCCGGCGAAATGGACAACGAGACCAAGCGCGCCGTCGGGATTTTCCAGGCCATCGCGTTCTGCAGGCGCCGGTACGGCAAGCGTTCCATCGGGACCTACATCATCAGCATGGCAGAGGGTGTCGACGACGTCCTCTCGCTGCTGCTGCTTGCCCAGTGGGGCGAGCTGCGCAAGCGCACCGGCACGGTGCCCCTCGACATCGCGCCGGCCTTCGAGACCATTCACGGCCTGGCCGGCGCGGCCGCCCTGATGCGTCAGCTCTACGCGGAGCCGATGTACAAGGAGCACCTCAACGCCCGTCGCCAGAAGCAGACGGCCATGCCCGGCATCGCCGACAGCAATGTCGAGAGCGATCTCGCCTCCGCCCGCTGGGCCCTGCTGACGGCCCAGCGGGAGCTGCTCGCAACGGCGCGCACGGACGGCGTCCAGCTGACACTCTTTCATGGTCGGGGTGGCGCCATCGGCGCCGGCGGCGGCAAGGCCCATGTGGACCTCGGCTGCGCGCCGGCCGGCACCGCCGATGGCGGTGTGCGGGTGATCGAGCAGGGCGAACTCGTCGCCAACAAATATGGCGTGCGCGCCATTGCCCTGCGCACCTTTGATCAGACCCTGGCGGCCGGAGTGCGTGGCCTCCTGCGGCCCGGAGGTCCCCCGGCAGCTGATGGCCATGCTGACTGGGAAGACGCCATGCAGGCACTGGTGACGGCATCGCGGACCCATTACCAGGCCCTGGTCCTGGAGTCGCCGGGCTTTTCCGACTACTACCGGCTCGCCACTCCGGCGGATGTCATCGAGCGGATGCGCCGGGGCTCAGGGCTCGAGGCCGGGGTTGCCGATGGGTTGCTCGCTGCGGCGGGCACGGCCCCCTGGGTCTTTGCCTGGACCCAGAGCCGGAACATCCTGCCGGGCTGGTACGGCTTTGGCACCGGCCTTGGTGCCGCACTGGACCTGTTTGGCGAAGAAACACTCCAGGCAATGCACCATGGCTGGTACTTCTTCCGGACCCTGGTGGCCGACGTGGAAACTGCCCTGGCCAAGAGCGACCTCGGCATCGCTGCCCGCTATTCGCTGCTGGGCGTGGAGCTCCACGAACGATTCTTCGGCCGGATAGCCGACGAGTTCGAACGCGCCACCACTGCTGTACTCCGGGTGAAGCAGCAGCAGGTGCTGCTGGAACGGGACAACACCCTCCGCCGCTCCATTCGGCTGCGTAATCCCTATGTGGACCCCATGAGCATCCTGCAAGTGGGCCTGCTGCGCCGCTGGCGGGAAACGGGTGACGAAGCCCTCTTCGCCGCGCTGATAGCCAGCGTCAACGGGATTGCCCGCGGGCTGCAGGATTCCGGTTGAAGGCCGCATTTCTCGACTTCGACACCCTCGGTCCGTCGGACATCAACACGTCGGCCCTGCGGGCAACCCTGCCGGGTATCGAACTCTATGGTTCGAGCACGGACCACGAGATCAACACCCGGATCGCCGACTGCGAAATCCTGCTGGTCAACAAGGTCAGTCTCGACCGGGCCCGGTTGACCTCGGTCCCGTCCCTGCGGCTGGTCGTGCTGGCCGCGACGGGCACCGACAACGTGGACCTGGTCGCGGCCCGGGAGCTGGGCATCGCCGTGTGCAACATTCGCAACTACGCCACGCCGTCGGTCGTGCAGCACGTCTTCGGCCTGCTGCTGGCCCTCACCCTGCGCCTCGACGAGTATCGGCAGCTGCTGCAGCGGGGTGCCTGGCAGGCAAGCCCGCACTTCTGCCTGCTCGATTTTCCCGGGAGAGAGCTGTCGGGCAGAACTCTCGGCATTGTGGGCTACGGGCAGCTCGGGCAGGCCGTGGGCGCGGTGGGCCAGGCCTTTGGCATGCGGGTGGTGGCAGCGCGCAGCCTCCGGCCTGCCGGCCATCGCCCTGGCGAGCACCCGGCTGCGGCCGTGGACCGGCTACCTCTTCCCGAACTGCTCACCGCGGCCGATGTCGTCTCGCTGCACTGTCCCCTGACGCCCGAGACCCGGCACCTGATCAACCAGGAATCTCTGGGGCGCATGCGGCCGGACGCGGTGCTCATCAATACGGCCCGGGGCAACCTCGTCGACTATGCCGCGCTGCTGGCTGCGCTGCGCAGCGGCCAGCTCGGCGGCGCCGGGATCGACGTCCTCCCGGAGGAGCCCCCGGTGGCGGGCCATCCTCTGCTGGCAGTCCGCCTGCCCAACCTCATCGTGACGCCCCACATTGGCTGGGCCGCCCGGGAATCCCGCCAGAGGGCCCTCGACGAGATCGTGGCCAACCTCCAGGCTTTTCTGTCAGGCGGACACCGGAATCGCGTGGCCTGAGTTAGCGTCAGGGTGCGCCGTAGGAGCGGCTTTAGCCGCGACCGGCGGAAAATCGCGCCTGAAGGCGCTCCTACCAGGGGATTACGGATGCTGTCAGTCATTTTCTTGGTCTTTGCCGTCATTCACTTGAGCATCTGGCTGTGGGGCTGGAAGCTCTGGGCCGAAACCGGCAGGCCTGTCGCCTTACTCGTCGTCCTCGTTGGCGCCACCCTGCTGTTCTACGACAATTTCAGAATCGGCATTGGCCGCTTCATTGGCGAGGGTGACCTGCTCTATAACCTCTCAGTGCCCGCCTTTGCCTGGCACTGGTCACTCCTGTCGCTGCTGGTCATTGCTGCCGGTTTCGTGGCGCGCCTGGCCGGCCTCAGATGGGCACAGGGCAAAGTGGTGATGGGGGCGTTCTGCGTGGTGGCCGTGGCCCTGAGCGCCTACGACATCCCCAAGATCTTCAGCATGGACCTGCATATTGCCTGTCTGGATGACACCGTGCGCTACACCACGTCAGTCAAGGAAGCGCAGCTCTGCAGCCCCACCGATCAGGGCGTGTCCAGCGGAGAGCACGCCCCGGTGGTCGCCATCGTCACCAACATGATTGTGCTGGCGGTGGGCATTGCACTCTGGATCCAGCGGGGCTGGGCCTGGCTGGCCGTGGGCTCGGGTTTGATGTTTGTCGCGGCGGGGGTCTTTGGCAGTGGCCCCTACGCGCTGCCCATTTCGAATCTGGGCGAAATCTGTATCACGCTCGGCTTCATCGTGACCTGTACGCACTTCGCGCGGCTGAAACAGCGCTCCTCGGGGGCCGCAGGAGCGCCTGCAGGAGAGCCGACCGGCGCGATGGGGAGGAATCGTCGGCTCTCCTAGAGCTGCAGCCTCAGCCCAGTCGAGCACCCCCGCGACCCGGGGTGTAGCCAGGCGACGCGCCTGGATGAAACTGAGCCAGCGGTACTCACTGTGCTCCGGCTGTAGGGCCCGGTGTCGATGTGGATATCGCCCCAGGGAAAGGTCAGCTCCGCAAGACCGGACTCCTCCCGGACTTCCCGCAACGCGGCTTGCTTCGGCGTCTCACCGGCCTCCATCAGGCCCTTGGGAAAGTCCCAGTGGCGGAACACGCGCAGCATGCGAACACGCAGGCCGGCAGTGGTCTCCCGCAGGATCACCGCATCACAGGACAGCAGCTTCCAACCGGCGCTCACCGGTCCCGCAGCACCGCGACCGGGGGCTCATTGACGGCCCGGCGGGTCGCCAGAGTTCCCGTGATGCCCACGAGCAGCGCGCCGGAGGCGAGGCCCAGCGGCCACAACAGGATACTCACGCTGTAGTCGAGCTTGAAGGCGTAGGTGGCAAGGCTCCAGCCCAGCAGCGTGGCCCCGACGGCGGCGAGGACTCCCGCGAGACTGCCGAGCGTCACGAACTCGATCGCCACCCCTTGCAGGATCTTGCGCCGGGATGCCCCCAGCGTGTGGAGAATGGCGCTTTCGAAGCGGCGCTCGTCCCGCGTGAGCTGGATGGCCGCCAGCAGCACCACGACACCGGCGAGCAGTGTGAACAGGAAGACGTACTGCACGGCCATGGACGCTTTGTCGATGACCGAGCGGACCTGGGACAGAATCACTTCCAGATCCAGGACCGTCACGCCGGGAAACTGGCGCACGAGCCGGCTCAGCATTTCCACCTGATCCCGGGGCACATAGGCGCTGGCCAGGTAGGTCTGGGGCAGATCCGCGGCCACACCGGGCGACAACACGACGAAGAAGTTGGGCTGAAAAGAGTCCCACTCGATCGTCCGCAGGCTGGTGACCGGCGCCTTGATGTCCTCGCCGGCGACGTTGAAGGTGAGGCTGTCACCGACCTTCACGCCCAGGTTAGTGGCGAGTTCCGCATCGAGGGAGAGCTGCAGGGGGCCGTCGAAACCCTGGCCCCACCACTTGCCGGCCGTCACCACGTTGCTGGCAGGCAGGGTGTCAGTCCAGGTGAGGTTGGCTTCCCGGTTCAGGAAGGCGGCACCCTGGGCATTGGCCACCTTGAATTCCTTGATCGGCGTGCCGTTGATGTCCGTCAGGCGCCCGCGGATCAGCGGCAGTGAGAAGGGCTCCTGCCCGACTTCCGCCTTGAAGAAGGCTTTCAGGCCTTCCAGCTGGTCTGGCTCGATGTTGATCATGAACTGGTTGGGCGCATTGGCCGGCACCGTCTGCTCCCAGGTTTCCAGGATGTCGCTGCGCACGACGCCCAGCAGGAGCAGCACCATGAGGCTGAGACCAAAGGCCACGATCTGCACGACGCTTTCGCCACCGCGCCGGGCGATGTTGGCCAGGCCGTAGCGCCAGGCCACACCCGCAGCGCCACGGAACCGGCCAAGGGCCTTGACGAGCAACCACCCCAGGCCGAAGGCCACGAGAGCCGTGCCCGCGACTCCGCCGGCGATCAGGCCGAGCAGCAGCGGATCCCGCACGATGACCAGGACCAGGGCCCCGATGGCTGCCAGGGCAACCCCGTAGGTTATGGCGGCGCTCAGCCGCGGCGGCGGCAGGTCCTTGCGCAGCACGCGCAGCGGCGGCGTGGTGCCCACACTGATCAGGTGCGGCAACGCAAAGCCGATCACCACCGTCGCTGCCGTCAGCACGGCCAGCAGGAAAGGCTGGCCCGTGGCGGGGGGCAGCACAAAGCCGACGAACTCCGCGGCAATGACCGCCAGGCCGTACTGGGCCCCATAGCCCAGGGCGACACCAACGACGGAGGTCAGCGCAATCACGAACAGGAGTTCCGTCACCGTCACGGCGAGGACAAACGACTGGGTGGCGCCCAGCGTCTTCAGCAGTGCAATGTTGTCCAGGTGACGGAGCGCGTACCGGCGCGCCGCCATGGCGGCCGCCACGGCGGCGAGGATCACGGTGACGAGGGAGGCCAGGGTCAGGAAGCGCTGGGCGCGCTCGATGGCCGAGTTGATCTGTTCGCCTGCGTCCTCGCGACCCCGCAGGGTCTCATCCGGGCGCAGGCGGGACGCCAGTTGCGCGCGGAAGCCAGCAATCAGGGCATCACTGCCCGCGTACATCTGGTTGTAGGTCACGCGACTGCCCGGCTTCACCACGCCGAAACTCGGTACGTCATCCAGGTTGACCATCAGCCCGGGCGCGAGATTGATGAAGCCAATGTTCTGGTCCGGCTTGTACTGCAGAACCTGGGTGATGAGCAGTTCCCGCTCGCCCACACTGACGCGGGCGCCAATCTCGAGACCGAGCCGCCCGAGCAGACCCGCTTCCGCCCAGGCCTCACCCCGGCCGGGAACACCGGTGGCCTGGCGGCCATTGCCGAAGAGGGTGTCGGCCACAGTGAGCTGGCCCCGCAGCGGGTAGGTGGCGCTGACCGCGTCGATGGCCGCCAGCGTGGTCTGTTCGCCGGAGACCACGACCGTGGGGAACGACAGCGTCTCCGCGGTCTCGAGACCCGCAGCGCTGGCATCCTCCAGGTACCCGGGACTGATAGGCCCGGCGGAGCGCAGCACGAGATCAGCGGCCAGCACCTGGCTGGCCTGGTCCTTCATCGCCCCGCCCACGCGATCGGTAAAGAAGGCCACCGCGGTCATGGCGGTCACGGCCACGATGATGGCGGAGAGCAGGATGGAAAGCTCGCCAGCCCGGAGATCCCGGCGGAAGGCACGCTGCGCGAATCCCAGAACCTTCATGTGCTGACCTGCATCAGTTGGACTCTAGCTGACGATCTTTCCTGCTTCGATCTGGATCGTCCGGTCGCAGCGCCCGGCAAGGTCCCGCTCGTGGGTCACGAGCACCAGCGTGGTCTTGGACTCCGCATTGAGATCAAACAGCAGGCGGCTGATGCGCTCGCCGGTGACGCGGTCCAGATTGCCGGTGGGTTCGTCCGCGAAGAGCACTTCAGGCCGCATGACAAAGGCGCGGGCAATGGCCACCCGCTGCTGCTCCCCACCGGACAACTGCTTCGGATAGTGGCCGACGCGGGCCGCGAGGCCGACGTTAGCGAGAGTGTCCCGGGCAACCGCAGCAGCGCGAGCCTCGCCAGCCAGCTCGAGGGGCAACATCACGTTTTCGAGGGCCGTGAGGGACTGCACCAGATGAAAAGACTGGAACACGAAGCCCACCCGACGCGCCCGCAGCAAGGCCCGGCCGTCCTCGTCCATGGCGGTAAGTTCTTCGCCGCCAAGCCACACCTGGCCCCTTGTTGGGCGGTCAAGCCCGGCCAGGAGTGCAAGGAGCGTGGTCTTGCCGGAACCCGAGGGGCCGACGACGGCGACGGCTTCGCCCCGGGCGATTTCCAGACTGACGTCGTCGAGGATGGTCAGCGTCCCTTCCGGACTGCTAACCTGCTTCGTCAGACCTGCCGCACGCAGCACAGCATCCATGCACTTCAACCTTCGAACATCCAGCCTGGTCAGCGCGGCAGCGGTGCTGCTCGCGTTTCTCGTTGCGTCGCCCCTGGCGGCAGAGGCCGGCCGGGGCCAGACCGTGCTCGTGGTGGGCGACAGCCTCAGTGCCGCTTTCGGTATTGCCCAGGAGGAGTCCTGGGTCGCGCTACTCGGCGAGCGTCTGCGTTCAGAAGGTTACGGCTATGGCGTGGCGAATGCCAGCATCACGGGGGACACGACCACCGGGGGGCTGAAGCGGCTGCCCCGCGCTCTCAAGGTCCATAACCCGGCCGTCGTCATCATCGAACTCGGCGGCAATGACGGCCTGCGCGGGACACCGCTTACGTTGATGCGCAGGAATCTCGCCCAGATGATTGAGATCTCCCAGGCCGCCGGCGCCCGGGTGGTGCTGGCCGGGATGCAGATCCCGACGAACTACGGGGGTCCTTACACCACAGCCTTCGCGGCGGTGTACCCGGAGCTGGCCAGCAAGCACGGCACCGGACTGGTCGACTTTTTTCTGCAGGGCATGGCACTGGATATCACGCTGTTCCAGGCGGACGGCATTCACCCGACTGCGGCAGCGCAGAAAATCCTGCTGGACAACGTCTGGCCCGT
>SHZI01000105.1 GCA_009692345.1 Gammaproteobacteria bacterium
GGACCCGGGACGCGCTTGCCCAGACCGGCGGGGGCAACGTCTGGAGCATGATGTCCGTGGATCCCGAGCGGGGCCTGGTGTTTCTGCCCACCGCCACGGCGGCCCCCAACAACTACGGTGGCCTCAGGCCCGGCGACAACCGCTACGCCAACTCGGTGGTGGCGCTCCGGGCTGCGGATGGCAGCGTGGCCTGGCACTTCCAGATCGTACACCACGACGTGTGGGATCTGGACCTGCCGGCGCAGCCCATCCTCGTGGACCTTGAGCGGGACGGCCGGCAGGTGCCGGTGGTCATCCAGCTCACCAAGCAGGGCCTCATCTTCGTCCTCAACCGGGAGACGGGTGTGCCGGTGTTCCCGGTGGAGGAACGGCCGGTACCCACCGATGGCGTGCCTGGCGAGGTCCTGTCGCCCACGCAACCGTTCCCGGTGCGGCCCGCTCCGGTAGGCGCAACGAAGTACACGGCAGACGATGCCTGGGGCTTCACCGTCTTCGACCGGGCCGCCTGCCGCCAGAAGCTTAAGTCCTTCGGTCGGGCCGGGCTCTACGAGCCGCCCAGCCTCGACGGCACGCTGCTGATCGCGTCGGCGAACAACTGGGGCGGCGCCGCCTGGGACCCGCAGCGCCAGCTGCTCGTGCTGCCCGTAACCCAGGCGCCCATCTTCACGCGCCTGAAGCGCACGGCGGACGTGACGCCGGAGGAACTGAACAAGCCGCGGCTCGGGCCCATCGGGCCGCCAATGCCGATGGCCGGCACGCCTTATTCCTTCGAGTTCGGCCCCGTGCTCTCGCCCCTGTTCTCGCCCTGCACGCCGCCGCCCTGGGGCGAGCTCCTGGCGATCGACCTCAAGGGCGACACGCGCACGGCCTGGCGCTTCACGCTGGGCACGCTGGCCAAGCTGATGCCCGTCCCCCTGCCGCTCCCCTTCGGCACGCCCCTGTCCGGCGGCCCGACCATCACGGCCGGCGGGCTGGTCTTCATCGGCGCGAGTGCCGACGAGAAGTTCCGCGCCTTCGATGTGGAGACGGGTGCGAAGCTCTGGGAAGTCGCCACGCCGGCGTCAGCCCTGGCGACGCCGATGACCTACGCGGTGGACGGCCGCCAGTTCGTGGTGGTGGCCGCCGGGGGCCATATCGTTACGGGCTTCCGCAACGTGTCCGACTACCTGGTGGCCTACGCGCTGCCGCGCTGAGGGGCTGTCAGTCCAAGCGTTCTGCCGACGTGCGCGCCCGCCACGCCCGCAGCAGCGACGGCATCGTGAACAGGAACCACGCGCTCTCCAGCACCACGAAGCCCCACTGCTGGGCCCGGTAGGCGTCGATGGCCAGCAAGAGTGAGCCCACGACGTTGGCAAGGTTATAGCTGAGGCTGCCCGCATTGAGCCGGCCCGACTGGGCCAGTGCGTAGGCGGCCAGCAGCAGGCAGGCGCCCAGGAATTGCGGCCACTGATTCATCGGCTCTTGCTCCTGCTCTTGCTCTTGGCTGTCGCTGCTCCACCACCAACCCGCGCTGCATAAAGCCCCGCCGGTACCTTTGCGTCATCCGCGTCTGTCACCAATAACACTTCCCCGCCGGGACTTCCCGGCCGCACCGCAATCCCCTCCACCTTCCGGGTGGGCCGGAGCTTACGCACCCAGTCCAGCACCCCGTCCGGCCGGATCACGCCTATGGCCGCTGCGACACAGGGTCCATCCGCATAGCTGTCGTCCCCGCTTTCAGCCACGGCGGTGAAGACCATGCCTCCACCCGGTGACGCTGCTCCGTCGGTAAAGCCCAGCGGCACCCCGTCGGCCTTGCCCAGATCGTAGCGGCGCACAGTGCAGGCCAAGGCACCGACTGCCTCAGCCCGCGTGATGGCGCGCAGGACCGCGCGCAGGTTCAGCCACACCAGCGCACTCCCGCCCTGCCGCGGCGGACCGCGGTTCAGCAGGCACAGGTGCTTCCCCAGCACCACCGCGCCCTCCACGTTCAGTTTGCCGAGCTCTTTACCGAGGCTCCCATACAGGCCCGACAGGTCGATCACCCGGGTCAGACCTGTGACTGCACCAGCCCGGTCCAGCGGCACGAGCACCCCGCGACAGCGATTGGGCCGGGAGCCCGAGCCAAGAGCCAGCAGCGCGCCGTGGGGACAACCGGCGAAAGCCGGCAGCAGGGTCAGCACTTCGAAATCGGCCTTCCGGGCCTTGCGCTTCTTCGGGGCGGCGGGGAGCTTGCCGGGCAGCAGGCGCAGCAGCGTACCGGGCGCAGTACCGTTGGCCGGAAACACACCCAGGTGCATCTCGTCGTCCGCAATCACGTAGAGCCACTTGCCAACCAGCACCAGTCCGCTGGCAGCGCTGATGAACAAGGGCCGACCGGGAGCACTGGCGTCCTTGAGACGCAGCCTGCGCAGGTGCTTCAGGTGGAGTGTCACGCTACTGGGCTCGGCTTCACGTCAGGCGGCTCTCTTCTCCTTCTCCGCCACCGCCTGCTCGCCACCCAGCACGCCGGTGAGTTCAGCGAGCAGCTGCTTCAGCTCACCCGTCATGAGCGCAAAGTCGATGTCGAACTGCTCGTGGGGATTCTCGCCCTTGCCGTTGTCATCCTTGTACACATCGAGGAACTGGACGCGCTTCACGTAGGCATTCTGGTGCAGCAGGAAGGAAATCCGGCCGTTCCAGGTAAGGCCAAGTCGCGTGGGGGTCTTGCCCGACGTGAGATGGGCGCGAATCTCGCCGGTCTCCAGGGGATGGCGCACGTAGCGGATCGTGGCACCGCCGCCGTCGATGGCCTGCAGGTCCAGGTCTTCGCCGAGCATGAAGCGCCCGGGCGCGTCGCCGTGGGTCAGCCAGGCCGCCATGCAGCCGGAGGGCGAGTGCTGGGTGGTAAAGGGCTGCACGGGAAGCGTGCCCAGTGCGTCGCGCAGAGTCTCGATCAGTTCCTCGGCGCGGCTCGCACTGGCTGTGTTCACCGCCAGCCAGCCGTCGGCGAGGTCGAGCCAGGCAAAGGTCGTCCGGCGCCGGGTCAGCGCCCGGGCCCGCAGTTCATCGCCCACCCGCGCCTTCAGCTCCCGCATCTGGCGGCGTCCGACCGGGTGGCCCTGCTGCTGTTCCAGCTCCACTGCCCGCTCCTTCGCCACCTGATTGACGATGGACGCCGGCAACAACTTCTGGTCGACACCCAGACACAGCAGGTGCTGCTGTCCCTGGGTGTACAGGGTCCGCTGCTCATAGCCACAGGCCACGAAGCCCCGGGTCTGCATGTCGAAGCTGCCGCAGGGCTGGAGCGGCCGGCGCTCGAGGGCCTCTTCGAGGCGGGCGGCAGCGAGGGCAAAACCGGGCGGCAGACGATAGAGAATCAGATTCTTGAATAACACGGGTGCGGGTCGGGTGATTGGGGGGCGGAAGTATACCGGTCAGCTCAACCCCACAGACGCCGGGCGAGCCGGATCTCGCCGGTGGCCGGGCAGCGAAACTCCGCCAGCAGCTCACTCTGGGGCTCCCAGTCCCAGGCCGCAAACGGCACCGGGCTGGAACGTCCCCAGGCCAGCACGACAGACGGTGAGTGGGTCTCCAGCAGGTAAAGGCGCACCGTCTTTCGGCGGATGTCCCAGTCGGCGCGCACCGCTTCGAGTCCGGACGCGTCAGCAATCGCAAGCAACCGCCACTCGCCCGGCTCGGGGGTATCAAGGAGCCAGCACTCCCGAATTCCCGGGTGGCGGGCGTGCAGCAGCGCCAGATAACGGTGCAGGTCCGGCGCCAGCTGGGGTTCCGTGTCTGCCTGCCACAGCGGGTGCCCCGCGTTGCGCAGCCAGTGGGTCGGTGGCAGCCCGCTGGCGGCCACGTAGCCAAACAGCGCGATGAGAGCGAGGTAAAGAATGGCCTGCGCGGCCAGGCGGATGAAAGCCACGGCATCGATAACCTGCCCCAGCACGCCACGAATCAGCAGGACGATAGCCAGAACCGCCGCCGCCGCCACGACCCCGGCCAGCAGGCGCACCCAGACCGGTATGACCCGCAGGACCGATGTCGGACTCACGGCGGGCAGCCCTCCCCGGCCACGCCCCTAGTAGTGGGGCGGAAGCTCGGTGCGCGGGCCGCCCGCCGCCTCGGCGGACGTTTCCAGCGCTTCAATCTGGCTGGCCAGAGCTTCGTTCCGCAGCAGCGCCCGCTCGAGCTGCTGCTGCTGGCGATAGACCACATCGCTCAGCTCCTGAACCGCCCGCTCCAGATGTGAGCACTTGATTTCGAGAAGTTCGAGACGGGTGTTTTCGATCATTTGCTAAGGTAGGGCACTGGATGGGTCAGGAAGATACTCGCACAGCCGTTGCCCCGTCACCCGCATTGATCCCAGCAGCCTCCCACTAACCGTGGAGAGCACCTCTGAACCGCCTGCGCAAACTGGCCGACTACCGCCAAAGCTACTGGCTGGATGACCTCTCCCGCGACCTGCTCCGCAGCGGGGATCTACCGCGCCGGATCCGGGAGAAAGGGCTGCGGGGCATCACTTCCAACCCGGCAATCTTCAGCCAGGCCATTGGCGGCAGCACCGCCTACGACGAGCAGATCAGCCGGAGCGCGCGCAGCGGCAAGCCGGCCCTGCAGATCTCCGAAGAGCTCACCTGCCAGGACATCCGGGAGGCCTGCGATGCACTGCTGCCGGTGTACCGGGACACGGAGGGCCTGCCAGCGGTTGAAGAACTGCTGTATCGGGGCATCAGCGTCAACGTCACCCTGCTCTTCAGCGTCGAGGTCTACCAGGCCGTGGCCGAAGCCTGGCTCAAGGCAATGGAACGCCGGCTCGCCGCCGGTCAGCCTTTGAACAACGTGTCGTCTGTCGCCAGCTGCTTTGTGAGCCGCATCGATACCCTCGTGGACCAGTTGCTGGCCCACCGGATCCGCCCGGATGGCACGTCGGCCCTGACGCCTCACCCGAAGTCCCTGCAGGGCAAGGTGGCGGTCGCCAACGCCAAGCTGGCCTACGCCGCCTTCCGCCGGATGGCGGGGAGCGAGCGGTGGCAGGCCGGGGCCGCAGCGGGGGCCAAGCCCCAGCGCCTCCTCTGGGCCAGCACCGGCAACAAGAACCCGGCCTGCAGCGACGTGGGCTATGTGGAACCGCTGATCGGCGCCCACACGGTCAACGCCATGCCAGCGGCAACAGCCGCGGCCTTTGCCGACCATGGGAAGCCGGGGAAGAACCTCTCCCGGGCCGTACCTGTAGCTCGTAAGTCGTTGAAAGAAATCAAAGCCCTGGGTATAGACCTGAAGCGGGTGACCTGGCAGCTGGAGAACGAGGGCATCCAGAAGTTCATCGAGCCCTTCGAGAAACTGATTGGCAATATTGAGGCCAAACGCAAGGCCCTGGCGGGCTAGAGGCTGGGCGGGTGCCGCTGGAACGGGCGGCCGGGAGGCTGGCCCTGGGCCGGGGTTGGTTGACCTCGGGTCGGTTATGGCCTACCGTCGGCCCGCAATTGGCGTTTTTGGCCTGCCTTGGACTTAAGAAGACTCCCATTCGGGATCTTCCACGACTGATGCTTCCCAACTATTCCATGTTGTCCAGATCAGCGATCTCCTGCTGAATTTGCAGGGCGGCGCTGACCGGTTGTTTTATTTTTTTATTGCTTAAGGAAGATTTACTAAAATGGCTACAGGTACTGTCAAGTGGTTTAACGCCCAGAAGGGCTTTGGGTTCATCCAGCCGTCCGACGGCTCGAAGGACGTTTTTGTGCACGTGACTGCCGTTCAGGCGGCAGGGCTCGCGACCCTCAATGAGGGCCAGAGCGTGACTTTCGAAGTCACCAACGAGCGTGGCAAGCCGGCCGCCGCGAATCTGCGGGCGTCCTAAGGTCGTTTCTCGCTGAGCGGTTGCGCTCA
>SHZI01000106.1 GCA_009692345.1 Gammaproteobacteria bacterium
GCCGGACTTCTGCACGATGTTGTGCTTGATGCCGAGATCGATGATCTCGCCTTCCCGGGAAATGCCCTTCTCGTAGATGATCTCGAACTCGGCGATGCGAAACGGCGGCGCCACCTTGTTCTTGACCACCTTCACCTTGGTCTGGTTGCCGA
Source organism: Gammaproteobacteria bacterium (assembly GCA_009692345.1). Classification (GTDB taxonomy): domain Bacteria; phylum Pseudomonadota; class Gammaproteobacteria; order Steroidobacterales; genus SHZI01. The sequence goes on from SHZI01000106.1 coordinate 153, forward strand.
TGACTTCCTCGCCCCGCTTGATCGAGCCGATCCGGCGGATGTCGAGGCGGACGGAAGCGTAGAACTTGAGCGCATTACCGCCCGGCGTGGTTTCCGGGCTGCCGAACATCACGCCGATCTTCATGCGGATCTGGTTGATGAAGACCACCACGGTGTTGGAGCGCTTGATGTTGCCCGTGAGCTTGCGCAGCGCCTGGGACATGAGCCGGGCCTGCAGGCCGACGTGGGTGTCGCCCATCTCGCCTTCGATTTCCGCCTTCGGCGTCAGGGCCGCGACGGAGTCGATCACGATGATGTCGACGGCGCCGGAGCGCACCAGCAGGTCGGTGATTTCCAGGGCCTGTTCGCCCGTGTCTGGCTGGGAAACCAGCAGGTCGTCGACATTGACGCCCAGCTTGGCGGCATAACCGGGATCGAGGGCGTGCTCCGCGTCGACGAAGGCGGCGGTGCCGCCGGCCTTCTGGCACTCGGCAATGGCCTGGAGCATGAGGGTGGTCTTGCCGGAGGACTCCGGCCCGAAGATCTCGATGATCCGCCCCTTGGGCAGGCCGCCGACGCCCAGCGCGAGATCGAGATTGAGCGAGCCGGTGGAGATGACCTCGATGTCCTTGGCGGGCCCGGAATCACCGAGGCGCATGACGGAACCCTTGCCGAACTGCCGCTCGATCTGGCCTAAAGCGGCCGCCAGTGCCTTCTTGCGATTGTCGTCCATGAATGCGTGAACCTTTGCTTGCGGAGCCCGGCAAGTGCTCTGGGAATTGGCCGAAAGTGTGGGGGGATTATTCCACAGATACCCGGCAGACAGCGGCCGGAAAAACTGGCGATTTCAGCGGGATTTCCGGCCGGAAAAACTGCCGGAAAATCAGGGGCGCGGCCCGCTGTCCGGCGGGGGGACCTAGTGGTGCAGCCGCGCGATGGTCCCGTCCAGGGCTGCCGCGACGGCCTGGCTGCGGATCGCTGCCCGGTCGCCGGGAAAGACCCGCCGTTCGGCGCCCAGGACGCCGTCCGGACCGGCCCAGGCGAACCAGACGGTGCCGACGGGCTTGGCGGCGGTGCCGCCCGCCGGGCCGGCAATGCCGGTGATCGCGACGGCCAGGTCCGCGCCACTCACCCGCCGGGCGCCGGTGGCCATGGCCTCGGCCACCTGCTGGCTGACGGCACCGTGGGCGTCCAGCGTGGCCGCCCGGACCCCCAGGAGCTTCTGCTTGGCATTGTTGCCGTAGGTGACGACGCCAAACTCGAACCACGCCGAGCTGCCGGCCCGGTCGGTCAGGCACTTGGCCAGCCAGCCGCCGGTGCAGGACTCGGCGCAGGTGAGCTTCAGGCTGCGGGCCTCCAGCAGGGCTGCCAGTTTGGTCACCCGGGCTGCGATCAGGTCGTCGTCGCTCATGGCCGATCTCCTCGAAGCAGGTCCCGGTACAGGTCGCTATAGGCCTCGACCATCCGGTCCGGGCTGAAGTGGGTCCGGGTGCGCTCGGCGGCGGCGGCGCCCAGTTTCTGGCGCCAGGCGGGATCATCGAGCAGCAGGGTAACCGCCTCCGCCAGGCCCGCGGCATTGCCCGGCTCCACCAGCAGGCCGGTGTCCCCATCGGCCACCGCCTCAGGCACGCCCCCGGCAGCGCAGGCGACCACGGGCACGCCGGCCGCCTGGGCCTCCAGCAGGCCGATGCCGAGGCCCTCCCGGGTGGCCGGGTGGACGAGCAGGTCGAGGCGGCCGAGGAAGTCCCGGAGGTCGGGGCGGAAGCCGGCGAAGGTGACGGTCGCGGCCAGGCCCGTGGGATTTTGACCAGCGCCGTTCTGGCCGGTGTGAGCGTGGCGGGCCTCGTCCTGGAGCTGGGCCTGCAGCTCGGCCTGGAGGGGCCCCGCGCCGAGGATCAGCAGCCGGGCGGCGGGGCAGCGCTTGTGGATGAGGGGCCAGGCCTCGAGCAGCAGGGCGTGCCCCTTGCGGGGGATCAGCTGGGCGACCACGGCGACGACGAGGTTGCCGGGCTCGAGGTTGAACTCGGTGAGGAAGCGCTCCCGGGTCCAGGTCGGCTGGCAGGCGTCCGCGTCGATGCTGCTGCGGATAGTGCGGAGCTTGGCGGCGGGGACGCCCTGGCTTTCAAGCTGGGTGCGGACGGCGTCGGAGATGGCGACGACCCGGTCGTAGGCCAGGTACTTGAGGCTGCCGACGACGGGCGTGTCCGGGTTGTCCACCCGGCGGGTGAGCACCGCGGGGATGCGGGCGATGGTCGCGGCGAGCCCGCCGAAGAAATCCGCGCCCCGGCGGCTGTGGGCGTGGAGCAGGTCGGGCTTTAAGCGCTGCACGGTGCGGGTGAGGAAGGAGATGGCGGAGACGTCGAGGTCGCCGCCGATGGCGTGAGTGATGACGTCGTGGCCCGCGGCGGTGGCCGCGGCGGCGATGGCGCTGTCCGTCGGGCAGGCCAGCGTGGCCTCGATGCCCCGCTTTTTCAGGCCGTCGAGCAACAGCAGCACCTGGCGGGGGCCGCCGTACAGGTGTCGTCCGGTCTCCAGATGCAGCGTCTTCATCAAAAAGGTACCGGACCTTAGTTTTGTTAGTTATTCAGCAGTTTCTCGGCTCGGCTTCGGGCCGGCGTCGCCCTACTCTCCCCGAACCGATTCAGGGAGGCAAGGATGCCCCGTAAACCGCGCCTGCACGTGCCCGGTGGCTTCTATCACGTGATTCTGCGGGGCAATCACCGGGAGCCCCTGTTTGGTACCGACCGGGACCGGGCGTACCTGAACGCGCTGGTGGGGGATGTAGTGGCACGGTTCGGTCTGCGGATCCTCGCCTACTGCTGGATGACCAATCACCTGCACCTGGCGGTCCGGGTCGGGGTAACGCCGCTGGACCAGCCGATGCAGCGGCTGGCAATGCGCTACTCACGGCACATACACCGGGATGCGGGCCAGGTGGGCCACCTGTTCGAGCGGCGCTATCGCGCGATCCTGGTGGATGCGGACAGCTACCTGAAGTCGCTGGTGCGCTACATCCACCTGAACCCGGTCGTCGCCGGGATGGTGCCGGAGCCGATGGCGTACCGGTGGTCGAGTCACCGGGATTACCTGGGGCAGCGGACGGTGTCCTGGCTGGAGACGGATTTCGTGTTGGGGATGTTCGGGCCAGCGGTGGGGGTGGCGCGGGTGCGTTATGCGCGCTTCATGCGGTCCTACGTGGAGGAAGACCTGGCGCTGTTTGAGAAGCACGAGTCGCGGGACACGCGGGGGCTCGAACCTGAGTTGCCGGCCGTCGCGCTCGCTCCGCCGGTCGGCGTCCCGGGTGAGCGGGAGACTCTGGAACAGATTGCGGCCCGGCACTGCGCGCGTCTTGGCATCAGCATGACGGAGCTGGTCTCCCCATCGCGGGCGCGGCGCTTGAGCAGCGCCCGGACGGGGATAGTGCTGGAGGCTCTGGAGGCGGGGGCCGGCACGGTCTCGGAAATCAGCCGCTTTCTGGGGCGGAGCCCGTCGGCACTGGCCCAACAACTAACAAAACTAAGGTCCGGTACCTTTTGAAGCTGGGACGCAGCCCCTCGGCGCTGGCACAATCCCGTCCTCCGCAAAACAACTAACAAAACTAAGGTCCGGTACCTTTTTGGAACATACACCTGTCATGCAGCAGTACCTCCGCATCAAGGCGGAGCACCCGGGGCTGCTGCTGTTCTACCGGATGGGGGATTTCTACGAGTTGTTCTTCGACGACGCGCGGAAGGCCTCGGCCCTGCTGGGCATCACGCTCACCGCCCGGGGCCAGACCGCCGGCCAGAGCATCCCGATGGCTGGCGTGCCCTACCACGCGGCCGAGCAGTACCTGGCCCGGCTCGTGCGGGCCGGCGAGTCGGTCGCGCTGTGCGAGCAGATCGGCGATCCCGCCACCTCCAAGGGCCCCGTCGAGCGGCAGGTGGTGCGGGTCATCACGCCCGGCACCCTCACCGACGACGCCCTCCTCGACGCGCGCCGGGACAATCTCGTCGCCGCCGTGTGTGCCGGCCAAAGTGCCGGCGCCGGCCCGCAGAACTTCGGCCTCGCCTGGCTCGATCTCTCCGCCGGCCGCTTCTGCCTCACCGAAATCGCCACGCTGACCGATCTCCACGCCGAGCTGGCCAGACTCGGGGTCGCCGAACTCCTCGTTGAAGACGGCCTCGACCTCCCCGCTCTCGACGCGGGGCCCGACCGGGGTCTCGCCCGCCACCTGATGCCGCCCTGGCACTTCGACGCCGACACCGCCACGCGCCTGCTCAGCGCCCAGTTTGGCACTCGCGATCTGCAGGGCTTCGGCGTGGCCGACCTGACGGACGGCGTGCGCGCTGCCGGCTGTCTGCTCCAGTACGTCCGGGACACGCAGAAGAGCGCCCTGCCCCACGTCCGCAGCATCGTCGCCGAGCGTCACTCGGACGCGCTGCAGGTGGACGCCGCCAGCCGGCGCAATCTCGAACTCGAGACCAGCCTGAGCGGCGATGCCACCGCGAGCCTCGCCGCCGTCCTCGATCACTGCGCCACCACCATGGGCAGCCGCCTGCTGCGCCGCTGGCTGAACCGGCCGCTGCGGGACCAGGCGCTGCTCCGGCTGCGCTATCAGGCGCTGGACAGCCTCCGGGGCACGGGTGACGACCCGCTCCGCAGCCTGCTCCGGGATAGCGGCGACCTCGAGCGCATCCTCTCCCGCATCGCCCTCGGCTCGGCGCGGCCCCGGGACCTGGCGCAGCTGCGCACGGCCACGGCCCTCGTGCCGGCGATCGACGCGCAGGTCGCGGCGCTGGATTCCCCTCTGCTGACCGCGCTGCGCACGCGTCTCGGCGATCACAGCGCGACGCACGAATTGCTGAAGCGCGCGCTGATCGAATTGCCACCCCAACTGATCCGCGACGGTGGCGTGCTGGCGACCGGCTACGACGCGGCGCTGGACGAACTGCGGGACATCAGCGAGAACGCGGACCGCTACCTCACCGATCTGGAAGCGCGGGAACGGGCGCGGACCGGGCTGCCGTCACTGAAGGTGGGCTACAACCGGGTCCACGGCTACTACATCGAGTTGTCCCGCGGCCAGGCGGCCCACGCGCCGGATGACTACCAGCGCCGCCAGACGCTGAAGGGCGCCGAGCGCTACATCACGCCGGAGCTGAAGGACTTCGAGGGCAAGGTGCTGTCCGCCCGGGACCGGGCGCTGGCCCGGGAGAAGGAACTCTACACCGAGTTACTGGTGACGCTGGGCACGCGCCTCGTGGCGTTGCGGGAGCTGGCGGCGGCGCTTGCTGAACTGGACGTGCTCGCCAATCTGGCCGAGCGCTCCCGCACGCTCAACTATTGCCGGCCGGAACTGGGTGACGAGCCGGGGCTCCGCATCCGGGGCGGCCGGCATCCCGTCGTCGAGCAGCGGCTGGACACGCCCTTCGTGGCCAACGACCTGGAACTCCACGAGGAGCGGCGCCTGCTGGTGATCACCGGCCCGAACATGGGCGGCAAGTCCACCTACATGCGGCAGGCGGCGCTGATCGCGCTGCTGGCGCACATCGGCTCCTGGGTGCCGGCAGACAGCGCGCGGTTTGGTCCTCTGGACCGGATCTTCACGCGCATCGGCGCTGCTGACGACCTGGCGGGCGGCCGCTCGACCTTCATGGT
>SHZI01000107.1 GCA_009692345.1 Gammaproteobacteria bacterium
AGGCGGTACCGCGTCATGCCCGATTCGGGAGGCCTGGACGTGGACGGGCCGGGGCGCTTGGCCCGCTGGAAGGGCGAGCCGAACTCAGGAGTAGCCGGCCGTTCACGCTGGGGCCGTTCACCCTGGGGTCGGTCGCGCTGGGGTCGATCGAAGGGTGCCCGATCCGGCTTGGGCGGCCGGGATGGGGCCGGCGGTGCATCGGGCACCAGCAGCGGCTTGTCCCCCTGGGCGAGGCGCGCCAGGGCGGCCGCAATGTCCAGGGCCGGGACGCCATGTTCCTGCTCGTACTGCTCGATGACGCTGCGGAAGGTGGCGAGGCCCGCGCCGTCCAGTGCCTTGGTGATCTTTTCCTTGAACTTGGCAATGCGCTGGTCGTTCACGGCAGCGACTGAGGGCAGGTTCATGGGCTCGATGGGCTGCCGCGTGGCGCGCTCGATGGACCGGAGCATGCCCTGCTCCCGGTAGACCACAAAAAGAATGGCCTCGCCTTTGCGCCCGGCCCGGCCGGTGCGGCCGATACGATGGATGTAGGCCTCGGTGTCGTAGGGGATATCGTAGTTCACGACATGGCTCACGCGGTCCACGTCGAGGCCCCGGGCGGCAACGTCGGTGGCCACGAGGATGTCCAGGTCACCGCTCTTCAGGCGCGCGATGGTGCGCTCCCGCTGGGCCTGGACCATGTCGCCGTTCAGCGCCGCGGCAGCAAAGCCCCGGGCCTCGAGCCGCTGGGCAATTTCCTCGGTGGCTACCTTGGTGCGGGCGAAGACGATCATGCCGTCGAAGGGCTCAACCTCGAGAATGCGGGTCAGGGCGTCCAATTTCTGCAGGCCGCTGACCATCCAGTACCGCTGCCGGGTGTTGGCGGCGGTCGTGGTCTTGTTCTTGATAGTGATCTCGGCGGGATCTTTCAGATGCTTCTTGGCGATGCGCCGGATCTCCGGTGGCATGGTTGCCGAGAACAGCACCACCTGACGCCCGGCCGGGGATTTCTCCAGCACGAGCTCGACGTCGTCGATGAAGCCCATGCGGAGCATTTCGTCGCCTTCGTCGAGGACGAGCGTGGTGAGGCCCTGCAGATCCAGGGAGCCGCGGTTCAGGTGATCGATAACGCGGCCCGGCGTGCCGACAACCACGTGCGCACCGCGCCGGAGGCCGCCGAGCTGCGGGCCGTAGGCCTGGCCGCCATAGATGGGGAGCACGTGAAAACCCGGCACATGCTTCGCGTACTTGTGAAAGGCTTCTGCCACCTGGATCGCGAGTTCCCGGGTGGGCGCGAGCACCAGAGCCTGGGGCCCGAATTTCTTCAGATCCAGCCGCGCCAGGATGGGCAGGGCGAAAGCAGCCGTCTTGCCGGTACCGGTCTGGGCCTGACCCACGAGATCCCGGCCCGCCAGGAGGCTTGGGATCGTCTCCGCCTGGATGGGTGACGGGGACTCGTAGCCCAGGTCCGTCAGAGCCTTCAACAGGTTGTCGGGAAGGGCGAGATCGGTGAAGGCAATCGGGGAGGTGTCGGTGGCCATGCAGATAGTAGGCTGGGTGGGCGGGGCGCGTATTGTGCCCTAATTTGGGCAGTCCCCATTAGCCGGGTATGCTTCCGGTTGGCCGCGGGGACCCAACCAGCAAGGAATCTGACTGATGTCTGTCTCGATCGCTTCCGTCGCCCGTCTCGCCACAGACCAGATGTTTGCGGGCCTCGATGGCGTGCTCAGAAAAGGCGCGGCAGCGGCCCTGAGCAAGGGTGTGGATGAAGGCGTCTATCTCAACTGGCGGCTAGCTCCGGACCTGCTGCCCCTGACCCGGCAGGTGCAGTTCGCCACCGAGATTCCGGCCCGGGAGCACATCAAGGGGCGCCCGTCGGTGCCGATGGATGCGGACCCGGACGGGGAGATCAAGGTGCCGATGGGCAAGGAGGAGAGGGCTTTCACCCGGATCAATTTCCTGCAGCACTTCATTCTGCCGAATCTCTATTTCCACACGACGACGACCTACCTCATTCTTCGACACCTGGGAGTGGACATCGGCAAGCTGGATTTCATGGCGGCGCCGCCGCGCTAGCCTGCCGATGGCCAAGTTCGCATACCCCTGTGGCGACCCGCCAGCGCCTGGTGAGACGAAGGAAGTCGCGCCCGGCGTCCTGTGGGTCCGCATGCCGCTGCCCTTCGCGCTGCGCTGGATCAATCTCTGGCTGCTCGAAGACGGCGATGGCTGGACGGTGGTCGACACCGGTGTCGCCACGGATGAGACCCGCGAACACTGGCGCAGGATCTTCGCCAGTCCCGCCCTGCGGGGCAAACCCGTCACCCACGTGCTCTGCACCCACATGCATCCGGATCATGTGGGGCTCGCCGGGTGGATCGTGGCGCAGTTCGGCTGCCCGCTGTGGATGTCCCGTCTCGAGTACGTCGTGTGCCGCATGCTCGTGGCCGACACGGGCCGCGAGGCCCCGGAAGACGGCGTGAGGTTTTACCGGGCCGCGGGCTGGGATGAGGCGGCGCTGGCTACGTACCGCAGGCGCTTCGGTGGTTTCGGCCGGATGGTAGCGCCCCTGCCGGAGTCTTATCGCCGCCTGAGTGCCGGCGACGACATCCTGATAGGTGGTCGGCGCTGGCAGGTCCTGGGCGGTAACGGCCACTCCCCCGAACATCTCTGCCTCTGGTGCCCCGAGCTGAATCTCTTCATCTCGGGCGACCAGATCCTGCCGCGGATTTCCTCCAACGTCTCGGTGCACCCGACTGAGCCCGATGCGGACCCGCTCACTGAATGGCTGGATTCCTGCGCCCGTCTCCAGCGGGAGATGCCCGCTGGTGTACTCGTGTTACCGGCCCACAATGAGCCGTTCATAGGCGCTCACGCACGGCTGCAGGAACTCGCCGACGGTCATGAGGCGTCCCTGAACAGGCTGGAGGCGTATCTGCGGGAAGCACCACGGCGGGTCGTCGACCTGTTCGCGGTGCTGTTTCCCCGGGCGGTCGGGAGTGATCTCCTGATGTTCGCGACCGGCGAGGCGCTGGCGCACCTCAACTGCCTGATTGGCAGGGGCAGGGCCCGGCGGCGCACCACCCCGGAGGGCGTGTGGCTCTATGACGCGGCCTGAGACGCGGCCCGAGACGCGGGTTTGAGCGTTGGCGCTAGCCGCCGCCGCCCCTGCTGACCGTCGTCCGCTCCTGACCTTCAAGGCGACGCCGTAAAGGCCACCTACTTCATGGTCGGCATCTTGTAGTCTGGCCCGCCGGACACGGTGTTTGCCGAGCCGTCGGCGAACCACCGGGCGGTAACGGTCTTCAGTCGCGTGTAAAAGCGCACGCCGTCCGGGCCGTGGACGTTGAGATCGCCGAACAGTGAGCGTTTCCAGCCACCGAAGCTGTGAAAGGCCATCGGCACGGGGATTGGGACGTTGATCCCCACCATGCCGGCGGCGACGGCGTGGGTGAACTCCCGGGCGGCGCGGCCGTCGCGGGTGAAAATCGACGTGCCGTTGCCGAACTCGTGGGTGCTGACCAGGTGCAGCGCCTCGGCAAAGGATCCGGCGCGAACGACGACCAGCACGGGCCCGAAGATCTCTTCCCGGTAGATGCGCATCGCCGGCGTGACGTGGTCGAACAGCGAGGCGCCCAGGAAAAAGCCCGCCTCAGCACCGGCAACCTGCGTGCCCCGGCCGTCCACGACCAGCGTGGCGCCCTCCGCTACGCCGCTATCGATGTAGCCGCGCACCCGTTCCCGGTGCTCGCCGGTGACCAGCGGGCCCATGTCGATGTCTGGCAGCGTGCCCGGCCCGATCTTCAGTGCCGCCAGCTTCGGCTGCAGTGCCTTGACCAGTCGGTCACCGGCGTCGCCCACGGCGACCGCGACTGAGATGGCCATGCAGCGCTCGCCGGCGGAGCCGTAAGCCGCGCCCATCAGCGCGTTGGCCGCCAGTTCGATATCGGCATCCGGCATCACGACCATGTGATTCTTCGCGCCACCCAGAGCCTGCACCCGTTTGCCGTGTTCAGCCGCGGTCCGGTAGACGTGCTCGGCTACGGGGGTTGAGCCGACGAAGCTCACGGCGCTGACCTGCGGGTGGGTAAGCAGCGTGTCCACCGCTGCCCGGTCGCCGTTGATTACATTGAAGACGCCGGGGGGCAACCCGGCCACTGTGAGCAGTTCGGCGAGCCGCAACGGACAGGACGGGTCCTTCTCCGACGGCTTGAGGACGAAGGTATTGCCGCAGGCAAGGGCGATGGGAAACATCCAGAGCGGGACCATCGCCGGAAAATTGAAGGGTGTGATCCCGACGCAGACGCCCACCGGCTGGCGCAGCGACCAGCTGTCCACGCCGGAGCCGACGTTCTCGCTGAACTCGCCCTTCAGCAGGTGGGGAATACCGCAGGCGAATTCCACGACTTCCAGGCCCCGTGTGACCTCGCCCCGGGCATCCGCCAGCACCTTGCCGTGCTCGGCGGTAATCAGCCCGGCGAGTTCGTCCCGATGCGCTTCGATAAGTTCCTTGAAGCGAAACAGGACCCGGGCCCGCTGCAGGGCTGGTGTGGCGGCCCAGGCCGGGACGGCGGCGGCGGCCGCAGACACCGCCTGCCGGGCCTCACTGGCACTGGCAAAGGCGACCCGCAGACGTGCTTGGCCGGTGGCCGGATTAAACACCGTGCCATAGCGGCCGGACTGTCCCTCCTGGGCACCACCCTGCACGTAGTGGCCCAGGATGGGGTTGCCTGGGTTAGCCGAGGTCTTGGCGTGCATCGAACCGGTTCCTGGTGGGGGTGACCCTAATAGTATTCTCTCGCGGGTAAGCTGCTGGCCAGTTTTGGGGAGAAGGGCAATGTGGGTCCGTACAGCCGTCAATCTGGTCCTCCTGCCGATCCTTGCCCTCGCTGGCTGCGCGGGCCTGCCCCAGCTCGATCCGGCGAAGTCCGGCGCCATGGCTGCCGCGGCCACCGAGGCCTCAACGACGCCTGGCCCCGAGCTGCGTTCCGAGGACGCGGTAAAGCGCCCCGGCTCAAGGCCGGTGCCCCAGGACCCCGTGGAGCAGGCCGTGCTGGCGTCCCTGGCCAATCCCGCACGTCCCGCCGCCGACCGGGCCCGGGACAAGGCCCGACAGAGTGCCGCCGTGCTCCGCTTCTTGCGCATCGCCCCGGGAATGTCCGTGCTCGATCTCTATTCGGGAGGTGGCTACTACACGGAACTGCTGTCCTACATCGTGGGTTCGACAGGCCGGGTGGTGGCCCACAACAACACCCCCTACCTCAGCTTCGCCAAGGAAGATCTTGCCGGGCGTTTCGCTCCGGGCCGGTTGCCAAACGTCGAGAGACTGCTGGCCGAGAACAACGAGCTTCGATTACCAGCCGGCCGCTTTGATGCGGTCGTGATGACCGACGTCTATCACGACATCTACTTCGTGGACGACAAGGCGGGCTGGCTGCGCATCGATGGACCACGGCTGCTGGCGGAGATCCTCCAGAGCCTCAAGCCCGGCGGTGTGCTCGGCGTGGTGGATCACGCAGCCCTGGCAGGCGCGCCGCCGGAGACTGGCGGGACGCTGCACCGGATTGATCCCGCCCTGCTGAAGCGGGAGATTGTCGCAGCGGGGTTCGTGCTGGACGCAGAGAGCGACGTGCTCGTGAACCCTAACGACGACCGCACCAGGTCCGCTTTCGATCCGTCAGTGCAGGGGCGTACCGACCAGGTCGTACTGCGCTTCCGCAAGCCGCTGTAGGAGCGCCTT
>SHZI01000108.1 GCA_009692345.1 Gammaproteobacteria bacterium
AGTGGCTGGGGGACTAGGATTCGAACCTAGGTTCTCGGAGTCAGAGTCCGATGTCCTACCGCTGGACGATCCCCCAGTAAGCAGGACGCATTATAAGCACGCCTCGTTTGCGGCCGGCGGCCCCGGGCGCTAGCGCTTGGAGAACTGCGTCGCGCGGCGGGCCTTGCGGAGACCAACCTTCTTGCGCTCGACCTCGCGGGCATCCCGGGTGACGTAGCCGGCCTTGCGCAGCGACGGACGCAGGGTCTCGTCGTAGGCCATCAGTGCGCGGGTCAGGCCGTGGCGAATAGCGCCGGCCTGGCCGGTCATACCGCCACCAGCCACGTTGACGACGACATCAAACTGGCCGTCCATCTTGGTCAGTTCCAGCGGCTGGCGGACGATCATGCGGGAGGTCTTGCGGCCGAAAAACTCGTCGATCGGCTTGCTGTTGATGGTGATATCGCCCTTGCCGCGGCGGATAAACACGCGCGCCGTGGAGGACTTGCGGCGACCGGTGGCGGAGTACTGCTGGGGCTGGGTGGCCATGGGTTTTATTGCCTATCGAATTCTTGGGTCGGGTTCGGGGGTCGGGTTCGGGGGTCGGGTTCGGGGGTCGGGTTCGGGGGTCGGCTTAAGTTACAGCTTAAGAGGCTCAGGCTGCTGGGCCGCATGCTCATGCTCGCCGCCACCGTACACCCGCAGTTTCTTCAGCATGGTCGCGCCCAGGCTGTTCTTGGGCAGCATGCCCTTCACGGCCTTCATGAGGGCACGTTCCGGGTGCTCTTCCATCATCTTGCCGAGCGTGGTGGTCTTCAGATTGCCCACGTAGCCCGTGTGATGCCGGTAGAGCTTGTCCTTAAGCTTGTTACCGGTCGCCTTGAGGCGGGCGGCGTTCACTACAACGATGTAGTCACCCGTATCAACGTGCGGAGTAAACTCCGCCTTGTGCTTGCCGCGCAGGCGGAAAGCGATGGCTGATGCAAGGCGACCGAGGGTGCGGTCAGTGGCATCTACCACATACCAACCACGCCGGACCTCATGGGATTTGGCGGAAAACGTGCCCATCTGAAAAACCTGTCGTTCTTTTGGAGCTGTTTGGGAACCTGTGCCCGAGGTCCGGAAAGCCGGTTCTCCTCGGTTGGGCCGCAAAGTGTAGGGGGCTGGAGGGTTTTTTTCAAACCCCCGGGGTGCGGGGGGCCCCGCCCTGGGGCAGTCCCCCGCCGTCCCGGGGCTTTCCGGGGCCGGCCGGGGCTCAGAAAGGCCCGTCCAGAAGCCGTATTCCAGGGAGATCGTGGTGAAGGTGTCGGTCTTGTCAAAAGGCCGGGCCGGGGTCAGGGAGGTGTCGAGTTCCACGTCCGTGTTGTCCGAGCCGCCCAGGATGGCGACCTTCTGGACAAACGCCGCGTTCTTGCTGATCCGCCAGGTGTAGACACCACGCAACCCGCCGATCCCCTCGTTCTGGCTGTCACCGCCCGTCAGCGTGGCCTGCTTGGCGCCAGCGCCAATGACGCCATCTTTGCCGCTGCCATGCCGGTATCGACCTGGGCGTCGCTTGCCACCGGAATGGCCAGCGCAAAGAACCCGACCAGTCCCGCCAGACCGGCCAGACCGGCCAGACCGGCCAGACCGGCCACGGTGGTGTGTCCGCTGAATCCAGTCATGCCGCAGTACTCCCTCAGTGAATGTGTGCCCCAAACACCGGTTGCCCGGAATCGCGGCCCGCCACCATAATCCGTGGCATGGCCATCGCCCACTTGCTCGACGCCCTCCTGACGGAGATCGACACCGGCCTGCGGGTTCTGACGGCTGTAACTCCGGCAACCCGGCCGAGCCCCGCGGCCGGCCTCGGGGCGCCGCCGCTCTCGGCAGAGGACCGGGCATCCGGCGCTGCCCTCATGCGCGTGAATCACGCTGGCGAAGTCGCCGCCCAGGCTCTCTATCGAGGTCAGGCGTTCACCACCCGGGACCTCACTATCCGTCAGAGCCTCCAGAACGCGGCCCGGGAAGAGCAGGACCATCTTGGCTGGTGCGAGCAGCGCATCAGGGAGCTCGGTGGTCACACCAGCCTGTTCGGTCCGCTGTGGTACGCCGGCAGCTTTGCGCTCGGCGCCGCGGCCGGACTTCTGGGAACCTCCCGGGGTCTCGGCTTTGTGGTGGAGACCGAACGCCAGGTGGAAGAGCACCTCTCGAACCATCTGGATCGCCTGCCGGTCGCGGACCTGGCGAGCAGGGAAATCCTGCGCCAGATTCAGACGGACGAAGCGGTGCACGGGTCCAGGGCCAGAGAACTCGGCGGTGCCGACCTGCCAGCGCCGGCCCGAATGGCCATGCGTCTTGTGGCCCGGATCATGACCACGGTGGCGCACCGCCTGTGAACGAGGGGCCTGGAGCGCTCCGCTGACCGGGAAGGACCTATCTTTGTGAGGGGGTTCACGGTTCCGGAAGACGCCAGTTCACGCTGCCGTGAGCATCGGTTAAGCTGGCTCCCTATTCAACATATTCCTCGCTCTGGTTAGGGTTTTCCGGAGCAACGGAATTAGGCTCAAACGGGTTTAGGCTTAATCGGATTTTATTGGGGGGAGACTGCAATGGCTGTTACGGGCAAGGCTTTGAGTGATGTTCCGGCGATCAACCGCTTTCTGACCTACTGTCGCGTGCGCACGGTACCAAGCAAGACCGTGATGATCCACGCGGGTGATCTGCCCGACAGCCTCTACTACATCATCGACGGTTCCGTCGAAGTGATGATCGAGGATGAAGACGGCAATGAGATGGTTCTGGCTTACCTCAACAAGGGCCAGTTCTTCGGCGAGATGGGCCTGTTCCACGAGCAGCCTGCCCGGAGTGCCTGGGTAAGAACCCGCGTCAGCTCCGAAGTTGCCGAAATGACCTATCCCCGCTTCCGCCAGATCGCCAGTGAGAGTCCGGGACTGGTTTTCGAACTGGCCACCCAGCTCGCCACCCGCCTTGACCGCACCAACCGCAAACTCGGCGACCTGGCCTTCGTGGACGTCACCGGCCGTGTGGCCCACGCCATCATGGACCTCTGCAACGAACCCGACGCGATGACCCATCCGGACGGGATGCAGATCAAGGTCAGCCGCCAGGAACTGTCACGCCTGGTCGGCTGCTCCCGGGAGATGGCGGGCCGCGTGCTGAAGGTCCTCGAGGAACAGGGCCTGATCACGGCCACCGGCAAGACCATCGTCGTGTACAACACCCGGCCGAAGCCGAAGCTGAAGGCCGTCGGCCTCTAGCTAAATTACCCCTGTAGGAGGGACAACTCCGCACGCATCTGACGGATCGTCGCAGCGTAGTCCTTGCTGCCGAAAATCGCCGATCCCGCCACAAACACGTCCGCCCCGGCCTCCGCAGCCTTGCGGATGTTGTCGGCCTTGATCCCGCCATCGACCTCCAGACGCACCGGCCTGCCCAGTCTGGTGATGCGCTCACGGACAGCCTGGAGCTTCGGCAGGCTGCCTGGGATAAAAGCCTGACCGCCAAAACCGGGGTTCACTGACATTACCAGCACCAGATCCAGATCCGGCAGGGTGAAATTCAGGCAATCCAGCGGCGTGGCCGGATTCAGCACAAGGCCGGGACTGCAGCCCAGTTCACGGATGAGCCGGATTGTGCGGTCCACGTGCTGGCTCGCTTCCGGGTGAAAGCTGATCCAGCTGGCCCCGGCTCCGGCAAAGGCCCGAGCGAGTTCATCGACGGGTTTCACCATGAGGTGCACATCGATAGGAGCCTTGATGCCCCGCTTGCGCAACGCTGCACAGACCAGCGGCCCGATCGTGAGTGCCGGTACGTAGTGATTGTCCATCACGTCGAAGTGGATGATGTCAGCGCCGGCGGCGAGCACGGCCTCGACCTCCTCGCCCAGTCGGGCAAAGTCGGCAGACAGGATCGATGGAGCTATGAGTGGGGTTTGCATGCGAAAAATATAGCACGGGCCTGCCAGCCCAGTGGCCGCGCTGATGAGATCCACACGACCTACTTCATCCCGCGCTGCTCGCGGATCAGTTCGTAGGCGGCGCGGATCTCGTGGGTCCGTTCCTCAGCTGCTTCGAGCATCGATTCTGGCAGGCCACGGGCCGCCTGCTTGTCCGGATGATGCTGATTCATGAGGCGCCGATAGGCAGTCTTCACCTCCGCGTCCGTCGCCGCCGCCTCGATACCGAGGGCGCGGTAGGCGCCGCCCAGGGTCTGTCCGGGTGATGCCACCGGCCGCTGCTGGCGAAAGGACCGGCGGGCCCGGAGTATCGACTCCAGGCGGGCGAGGTCCATGCGCCCTACGCCGAGCGTATCGGTCATGGACAGCAGCAGGGCCCGCTCTGCGCCACTGATCGCCGGCTTGCCCAGCAGGAAATCCATCTGGATCTCGACAAAGGTGCGCAGCAACTCGGGTTGGCCCCGGCAGGCCCGGCGCAGCAGCCGCACGCGGTCGCGCAGGGGAAAGTCCGCCCGCTTGCCCTCGGTGAAGCACTCGATGGCGCGCTGGATGGCTTCAGGCCGCAGGCGCATTTCCGACATCAGGGTACGTGCCGCCTCGATCTCTGCCTCGGAGACCCGGCCATCTGCCTTGGCCAGCGCGCCGAGCCCGTAAAATGCCGTCTGGAAGAAGAGTCGCTGACGGTCCTCGTCGGAGTAGGTGTCGCCATCACCCGGAGCAGCCGGGCCATCATGGCCCAGGTAGCCCGCGCTCCCGGCCCCGCGGTCAAACTGATGACCCAGAGCACTGCCGATGAGGGCGCCCACGGGTCCGCCGACTAGCAGGCCCAGGATGCCGCCGCCAACTTTGCCAATCCATGCCATCCGTGATCTCTAAGCGCGGACCGCGCTGCTAGAATCCCGGGATGACCCGGAGCATCGGCCCTGACGCACTCTACGAATCCAGATTGACAGCCCTCCCCCGGCTCAGTCAAGGCAAGGTCCGCGACATCTATGCCGTGGATGACGCCCACCTGCTGATCGTCACCACGGACCGGCTGTCGGCCTTCGACGTGGTGCTGCCCGATCCGATTCCGGGCAAGGGTGAAGTCCTGACCCTGCTGTCCAACTTCTGGTTCGGCCGGACCAGCCACATCGTCCGCAATCACCTCGCCGACCTGCCGCTGGCGTCGATCATCACGGATCCTGAGGAACGGGCGACGGTGGCCAGCAGGGCCACAGTGGTGCGCCGCCTGAAGCCCCTGCCCATCGAGGCCGTGGTGCGGGGTTACCTCATTGGTTCGGGCTACAAGGATTACCAGGCGACCGGTGCGGTCTGTGGCATACCACTCCCGGCAGGGCTCCCGCTGGCAGCACCACTACCGGGGCCGCTCTTCACGCCCGCCACCAAGGCCGCTCTCGGCGATCATGACGAGAACATCAGTTTTGCCGAGTGCGAAAAGCTCCTGGGTGCCGATCGCGCCCGGCAGGTCCAGACGCTGGCGATCCGCGTCTACGCGGAAGGTGCGGCCTACGCACGGAGCCGCGGCATCATCATTGCGGACACCAAGTTTGAGTTTGGCCTGGACGAGGCCGGCGAGCTGTACCTGATCGACGAGGTAATGACACCCGACTCATCCCGCTTCTGGCCCGCGACGGAGTACCGCTCCGGCATCAGCCCCCCGAGCTACGACAAGCAGTTCGTCCGGGACTACCTGGAAACGCTGGACTGGAACAAGAA
>SHZI01000023.1 GCA_009692345.1 Gammaproteobacteria bacterium
CTACTCGCAACTGTTCAACCAGCGGTTTTAGTGTGGCCTGACGGCAGCACAACCAGCCGTGCGACGCGCTCAGGCAGCCCCAGCTCTCTCCGGCGGGCCTCCCACCGCTCTCTTCGTCGCTCTTGGAGGCGCTCAAAGTACGCGTCCCACCGGGGGTAAGAGAGCGGCCACGTGGCAAGCTCAATGAACTCCTTACGCAACATGCGACCCGGCCATCCGCCCTTCCACGCGTTCTGGGAGCTGCGCTGCTTCCCCTTCTGCGTGCGAGGTCCCGTCGAGTACCGCCACGGCTGTTGCAGCCTGATCAGCTCTGATTGCCGGCATCGTGCCTCGTTGGTCCAGCGGGGCATAGAAGAGATCAGTTTTTCCTGACACGACCAGTAGTTGCGAAAACAGTACCAGCCCAATCGAACTGA
The DNA here is from genome assembly GCA_009692345.1 of Gammaproteobacteria bacterium. Taxonomy (GTDB): domain Bacteria; phylum Pseudomonadota; class Gammaproteobacteria; order Steroidobacterales; genus SHZI01. The sequence continues at coordinate 417 of SHZI01000023.1, forward strand.
TGGGAAAACTATAGCGGACGTGGTAGCCGGCAGCTGAGGTTGTCCGGGGTATGTACGGGTGTACGGACCCTAAAGGGTCTCCGTACCGTCCGTACACGAATACCGGTACGTAACCGTACGTTCCGTACAAATCCGTACATTCCGTACAACTCTGTACAAATCCGTACAAATCCGTACATTCCGTACATCATGGGGTTGGTGCCTCGGTGAGCTTCATTCCGCCGACTGTGGCGATGATGTATCCCCGGTCAGCCAACTGATCGAGTGCCGTGTTGGCGCTGGATCGAGGCATCCCCAGCCGGTCAGTCGCCAGCTTTGCAAGTTTGCCCCTTGGAATGATGGCGTTACCGGCCTTGGTCTCGGATTCCATCAGTCGAAGCAGGTCCTTCTGGCGTGGTCCACTCGGACCCTTGAGCGTTTTCGGCGGAGCGTCAGCAACGGCGACGATGCAGGACGTAACAGCAGCCCCGTCCTCGGGGTCAATGCCCACCTCCACCGACACCAAGTCGAACCCGTAGCGTTGCCCACTGGGCAGATCGCGCTGCTTCTGCACGCTCGCCGTCCGCGTGCCTTCCAGCCCCTCCACGAGGATCTCGGTATCAGCGGCAGCCCGCAGGCTGGAGTGCCCCCGTGCCCCCTTAGTGGCGTCTTTGCCGGCGTGGTGAATGATGATGACGGCGGCCCCGGTCTCTGCCCTGATCCGGTCCACGTTGGCGATGAATGCGGACATGTCCTCGCTGGCGTTCTCGTTCCCTCCCGTCATCACGCGGGCCAAGGTGTCGAGGACGACCACGGCTACTTTCGCCCCAGCGGTTTCCTCGGCGGCACGGATCATCTCGATCAGTGGGCCGGTATCCGCAGTCGGTTTCAGCAGATCCACCGTCTGGGGCAGCACTGCGAAGGGTGCGCCACGGGTCCACGGGGCTTGCTGGCGATAGGCGGCCAGCCGGTTCCGAATCCCGTGCCCACCCTCGGCAGCAACGTACACCACGAGTCCAGCCTGCACTCGTTGGTCACGCCACGGCTGTCCACAAGCGATGTGCAAGCACAGGTCCAGAGCGAAGAACGTCTTTCCACTGTTGCTGTCACCGTAGATAACCACAGCGCTCCCGGAGCCGATTAGCCCTCGGACAACGTAGGCTTGGGACAGCACCGGGGCCACATCGGACAGCCAGACCAGCGGAACTAGAACACGACGTGGTCGCAATGAGGGTGTTTTCGGTGGCGGTGGCGAAGCACCATTCAGCAACTCGGCGTGGTCGAACTGGTCAACGAACTTATCGAGCCGAGCCTGCGCCTTCAGGGGATCAGCCGGCCTCATCGGCAGTCCTTATCAGGCGAGTCGCCGCGTCGAGGATGCACTGGCGGTCAACTTCCGACAGCGGATCGCCGCTGGTCATCATTAGCGCCCCTATACCTACCACCCGGGCGTCCCGCCCTGCCATTCGCAGCAGGTCAGCAGGAGGCCAACGGTGACGCTGTGGCCGACTGTAGGGGCTTGTGGGACGATCCGGGAACAAGACGGCCATGGTCAGCCCCACGGCAGCCACAATGTCCTCAACGGCGCAATCACGGGATCGGCAAAACAGCAGGACTTGCCCGTCACTCAAGCCACGGATGGCGAGGCTGGGCCGCGTATCGTCGTGGGCCGGACACAGCGCCACCCAAGTATCTCGGCCGGTTTGCCGGACCTTCTCCAGTCGGGAGAGAAGAACTTCAGCCGTCATAGCGTCGTTCTCACATCTGGCCTATGTAAGCTAGCCAGAGCCTCCTTGGAACGAATTTCAGCCCGTTTCCAGACTCCGGCGACCTCCACCAGCCCTGCGGAAGCAGGATGCAAACATGGGCCACCCCTGCGGTGACGGTCGGAGTTTCTGACGGTGGAGAAGGTCAGGCCATAGGTCCGGCAGAGGTAGCGGTTGCCCGTCGGGTGCGGTGCCGATGAACCGCGGCAGTGGTTGCCGCGTCGGGAGGCATGGATATCTGCCGCTCTTGGGGACCGACCCCCGGCGGTCGTTCGAATGATAGCCATGGCCCGCTACTTCCTATCCGCTCGGGACGTGGCGATGCGGGCCTCAATCCACTTCGTAATGTCCTCCTCCAGCCAACCGACAGCCCGCATGCCGAGGCGGATCGGTGGAGGAAAATCACCTTTTGCGATCTTGTCGTACAGCGTTGTGCGGGATAGACCGGTTCGGGACGTGACGGTGGGAAGTCTCTGAATGCACGCGGCCATGTTCGTTACCCTTACGCGCCCGTAGGCGCTTATTGAACAAGGCCAATCTATTTAAAGGAGGTCATCGACCTTCGCAACAAGTGGCGAGTAGACAACAATCAGCAAAAAAAAACTGGTTGAAAATCAGACGAGAAGACGCGTGTCACGAGGGGACCTCTTGAGCGAGCCCTTCGCCTCGCAAATTTGCGCAACCTTGTCTCAGTCCACAGCCCGGGATGAGCGTCCGTGTCGGCCCCGTGGGGGTAGGCGCGGCCAGTGCTGGTTAAGCCGTCTGGTTCTTGTAGATCGGGATGACCTTCGCCCCTGCTCGCAGGGCATCAAGGTAATCGGCCCACGCCTGCATCATTTTTTGTCGCTCAGGCCAGTACACAGCTGCGTTGTAGGCCGCTCGTACTTGGTTCGGGTCAGAGTGGGCAAGTTGAGCCTCGATGACCAGAGACCGGTATTTCAGTTCGTGCAGGTTCGTCGATGCCATCCGGCGGAACCCGTGGGCGACCATTTCCGCCTGCGAATACCCCAGACGGCGCAAGGCTGCGTTTAGCGTGTTCTCGCTCATGGGCTTGGCAGCAGTCCGCAGACTGGGGAACACGTAGCGGCCACCCCCCGTGAGCGCCTGTAGTTCGCGCAGGATGGCAATAGCGGGCTTACTCAGGGGTACGAGATGCTCCCGCTTCCCCTTCATCTTGGCAGCCGGTATCCGCCACTCAGCAACAGCGAAGTCAATTTCCTTCCATTCCGCGTGACGTAGCTCGCCGGGGCGCACGAATACCAGCGGGGCAAGCCGTAGGGCGCACTTGGTGGCGAATTGCCCCTCATAGCCGTCTATGGCCCGCAGAAGTGCCCCTACAGCCTTAGGTTCAGTAATCGCGGGGAAGTGACGCTCGCTTCCGATGGGCAGGTCCGTCAGCACATCCCCCGCCTTAGGCGTCGGATCAGACTCAGCCCGGCCCGTATTCATGGCGTAGCGGAAGACCGGCCCCAAGGTTTGCAGCACCCGCTTTGCCGTGTCGGGACTACGAATCTCGATGCGCTTCGCCAAGGCCACCACCTCGGTCTTGGTAATCGTGCTGATACCCCGGCTGCCAAACTTGGGATAGGCGTAATTCTTCAACCGGCCCATCACCTTCTCAGCGTGTGACTTGGCCCACTTGGGTTCCTTCGTGGCAAACCACTCAGCCGCGACGGCTTCAAACGTGTTCGCGGCGGCGGTATGGCGGGCGTTCCGCTCGGCCAGCCGTTGCGCGGATGGATCGACCTTGTTACTCAGGAGCTTTCGGGCGTCGTCTCGCCGAGCGCGGGCATCCTTCAGCGATACATCGGGATAGACGCCGAGGGATAGGCGCTTCTCTTTCCCGGCCAGCCGGTACTTGAGCCGCCACCAGCGCCCGCCACTCGGGGCCACCTCCAAATACAGCCCGCCCTGATCAAAGAGTCGGTAGGGCTTCTGGCGAGGTTTAGCGGCCTTTACGGCAATGTCCGTAAGGGACATGGGGGCAACTCACTTTCGGGCTAGGGCAGTTGCCCCCAATGTTGCCCCCAGTTGCCACCGGATTCAACCGGACTTCGTCGACCGCTATAGATGCTGCACAATCAAAAAAGCCCGCAGTTGCGCGGGCTTGAGGGACTTTGTCGGACTTTATCGGATGTCGTCGGATGATTAGATGGTGGAGTCGAGGAGGATCGAACTCCCGACCTCCGCATTGCGAACGCGGCGCTCTCCCAGCTGAGCTACGACCCCACTTCAGAACGACAGTCTAACGGAAAGACGCGGGTCTAGAAATCACGCTGGCTGGATCCGTGGCCAGATCAGGCAGCGAGGACGCAGCGCCCCTGGTCGAGGACCACCGCGTCCCGCTCCAGGGCGCGTCGCCCCCGGCCAGCCAGGTGCGACGGACGGTGAACAGCGGCTGGCCGTCGCTCTCCCGGCGCGCGCGGCCTCAGCGAGCCAGGGCCGTTCGGCCTGCTGGGTGGGATCCCTGCCCAGCCCGACCCCGAGCGCGTAGAGGAGGACGTCGCGATCGGTGTAGTGCACCCGCTCGCCCCGGGAACGGAGCGACATCAGGTGCTCGTAGTCGATGGGCATCGCCGGGTCTGTTTAGCGGGTCTTCAGGCTTACTCTTCGGGAGCGACGGTGAGGCGAATCCCGTTGAGGGCGTCGGTCACTTTCACCTGGCAGGCGAGGCGGGATTCACCCGCCCGGAAGTTTTCCGTGCTCTCGAGCAGTTCCTGCTCATCGCTGTGCAGGGTGCCAAGCTTCGAGAACCATTCGGGAGTGACGAAGACATGACACGTCGCGCAGGAGCACATGCCGCCACACAGGGCCTCGATGCCGTCATCGAGTTCCCGCAGCGGCTCCATCAGGGTGAGTCCGTTGTCGACCTGGACCGTGTGGGCCTTGCCGGCGCGGTCGGTGATGTGAAAGGTGGGCATATCGGTGCTCTACAGTCTGCAAAAAAAGGCGCGGCAATATAGCACGGCCGTCTAGGCCCGACCCACGTTCATGTCGAAGGGCGTCTGGTAGTAGGTGCTGTCTTCCGCCCAGCGCCTGGCCTCCTCCAGCATCTTGCGCATCCGCAGTTCCGCGGTGCCCACCTCGGCGCAGTTTTCGCAGCGGGGATCGTCGCAGGGCTGGCGGGAATACAGCCAGAACTGGATGGCTCCGGCCAGCAGGCCGTCGGCCACGTCCCAGGAGTCTGCGTCTTCTTCCGAGTCCAGCAGCCGGTTGCCGAGCTCGATCACCTGCTCTGCAGCATCGTCCAGCACAGTTTTGTCGTCATCCATCGCGTCATTCATCGGGGATACCTCAGGCACCTCTGTTATGCGGGCATGCTTCAGAGGCGGAACACGAGTCCCGCCAGCACTTCCCACTGCCAGATGACACTGCCGCTGACCGCCACCAGACAGCCGTTCGCGGCGGGCCCGGACCGGCAGAAGACGGCGGAGTTGCTATTGACCACAGAGCCGAGCACGCGGCCTTCCAGCCGCAGGCCGAGCCGCGAGGTTGGAGCCACCTTGACGCCCCCGCCAATGCCAAAGGCGAAGAAGGTCTCGGAGTCGAACGCGCTGTCGTCGGGTTCGAAACGGGAGGCGCCCACCGTCGCCACGATATAGGGCCGGGCTTTGTCGCCCTCAAAAAAGTACGTGCCCCCCGCCTGGAGAAAGGTGATGTCCAGGTCAGCCAGGGCATCGTCCTCGGGAGCAAACAGGCTGCCCAGTTCCAGGGCTGTGGACTGGCGGCTCAGATAAATTTCCCACTCCGTGTTCGCCTCGGCTGGCCAGTTCACGATCAGCCCGACACTGGCGGCGTCGTCCAGATCGACATCCTGGTCATTGGTGGCCGTGTCATCGTCGTTGCTAAACGACCCGCCGAGCACATAGCCGGCAAATGGCGTGATCTCGATGCCGCGCAGCTGGCTATCGGCCAGAGCGGGCGTTGTCACCGCCAACAGCAGTAGGAGCGCCTTGAGGCGCGATCGGAAATGGGAATCGCGGCTAAAGCCGCTCCTACAGCCGCTCTTACAGGCAGTCATCAGGCAGCCTCCGCAGCAATGAAATCGGGAATCGTGACGGTGCAGAGCGTGCCCTGCCCCAGCTCGCTTTCGATCACCAGTGACCCGCGGTGGGCCTCGGCGATGCGCCGCGCAAGATACAGGCCGAGACCCAGCCCGCCCGTGCTCCGGCTGCGGGCGGGGTCGGCCCGGTAGAAGGGCTCTGTCACCCGGGGAAGGTGCTCCTTGGGAATGCCGGGACCGTGATCCCGGACCCGGAGAACGACCATGCCGGGCTTGGCGGTGAGATCCACTTCCACGGGGGCCGCGCCGGGTGGCGTGTAACGCAGCGCGTTCTCGATCAGGTTCTTGGCGACGAGCCGCACGCGCACTTCATCGACCTCCCGGACTACCGGCTGCGCTGGCAGGTGGAGGTTGATCTGGTCGAAACGCTCGTGAAACTCCGTCTGCACCAGCAACTGGAGCATGGAACTCAGCTCCACCGTTGAGCGCCGGAGCGTGGTGTGCCCCGCGTTCATGCGCTCACTCTCCAGCAGATCGGCAATCAGCCGCTCCATCTCCCGCACATCACCGAGCAGGTTGTGCTTGACCTGACCGTCCTCCAGAAACTCGAGCGCTACTTTCGCCCGGGTGAGAGGCGAGCGCAGCTCGTGACTGATGGCCAGCAGCAACTGGCGCTTCGCCTCCAGCATGTCCCGGACATCATCGGCCATGTGGTTGATGTCGGCAGCCAGATCCCCAAGATCATCCCGTCGGGTTTCCCGGATCCGGTAATCCAGATCTCCCTGCCCGATCCGGGCGGTGCCTTTCTGGATCCATTTGATCGGCCGGACCAGCCAGCGCACGGCAAAGTAGCAGCCCGAGAGCACCACGATGGACATCAGCGCGATAGCCAGCTGGGTAAAGTCTGCCCGGGGAACCTCGGCGATGCGCGGTGAGGCGATGACAATCCGGTAGCCATTCCGGGCCAGCTCCACGAAGGAGTGCCGCTCATACTGGCCATACCGGACCAGCTTCAGGTTGGTTGCCCAGCTCTCCAGATTTTCCTGGCCCTTCTTGTCGAGCCCCAGAAAGCCAATGGGAATCGGGCCAAAGGGAATCTGCTCCATCTTCGGGAAGGCCGGCACCGAACTCCACTCCATGCCGGGGCCGCTGATGCGAATGTCCACCGGTACCCGTTCCGTAATCGCCCGGGCCCGTTCAATGTTCGGCGGGAAGCCGATGTCGTCCAGTACGTAGTCGGCGTGCAGGGAAATGTGGGCGCCGACAATCTCGCGCAGGTAATCCTGGTCGAGTACGACCTGGTAGACATACCGGCCCGCCAGGGCGTACACGATGCCCGTGAGAATGAAGATACCCAGCAGGCGGGCCGACAACGACCGGCTGATCTCCTTGATCACGAGGGCTGCACCTCTTCGCCAATGAACGCATAGCCAGTGCCCCACACGGTCTTGATGAAGCGGGGCTGCCGACTGGTGTCTTGCAGTTTCTGGCGGAGGCGGCTCACGAGAATATCCACAGAGCGGGAGAACAGCTGCGCGTCGATGCCCCGCAGCTCGTTCAGGATCTCGTCCCGGTTGAAGGTCTTGCCGGGATTGGTGGCGAAGAGCACCAGCAGCTGGTACTCCATGGTGGTCAGATCAAGGGCCTCGCCCTCCAGCTCCGCGGACCGCCGCTCCAGGTTGATGCCGAGATCGCCGAACCGCAGTGCTTTGTCGTCGCTGCGCGACCGCCCGCGGCGGAGCACGTTCTGGATCCGGGCCACGAGCTCCCGGGGCTCAAAGGGCTTGGGCAGGTAATCATCCGCACCGATCTCGAGCCCGACGATGCGATCAGTGACTTCGCCCCGGGCCGTCAGCATGATCACGGGGACGGAACTGGTCTTGCGGATGGTCCGGCAGACTTCAAAACCGTCCTGCTCCGGCAACATGACATCGAGAATCACGAGGTCCGGTTTGTCGCGCTGAAGTTTAGCGAGCCCGACCGAGGGCAGCGTGGCGGCGTCCAGCTGCAGATCGAAGCGCTGGAAGTACGCCTTCAGCAGCTCGCCGAGCTTCTCGTCGTCGTCAATAAGCAGAATGCGTGTCATGGGTCACAGTTTTACCGTGCACGGTCCGCTCTGATGCGCGGCGCTTGGGTGGGTGCTGAGGCTCTTTTCACGACCAGATTCCAAGTCCTTGGACAAAAAGGCAGATCTGTCGTTACAAAGTGTTACAGGGAGTTACCTGAGTGAAAGGAAAGTGCAACTTTCACTACCTATAGTACGCGCACCCAAAGGACTTGGGCCGAGCTAACACAAGGAGAGTGCCTGATGTTTCGCAACTTTACGTTCAACGATATCGACATACTTGGGGAAGTCATGCTGGCCGCCGTGGCCCTGCTGGTCCCCGTCCTGACCTTCGTCTTGTTTCTCACCAACTAGCCAGTGCGGGCTGGGGCGGTTATCCACCAGCTCCGGCTCGCAACTGGTGCCCTTCCGGCTCAGGTGGCGGCCAGCGTCTGTTAACCCGATCCGTGACCCAGACCAGCAGGGGCACAGCCCCGGCCCAGGCCACCGCCAGCGCACCGTAAACCACCGTACTACTGGCCAGCAGGGCCGCTGCACCCAGCTTCACCCCCGCGACATAGGCCATTGGGCCACCGATGGCTCCAAGCCCGGCTGCCAGCAGGTACCGGCCGTGCAACCAGCCCATTGCTCCGTTCAGGGTCAGGGCAAAGTTGATCCACATCCCCAGAATCCAGTAGGGCGCTACCGCGGCAAAGGGCAGTGGCTCCGAATACGCCAGCAGGTGCGCCTGGATGAAGGCCGTGTCCACGACCAGCCCGACCATGCATGCGACCGCCACCAGAATCAGCTCAACCCGCCAGTTATGTGCGGTGCGGAAGTGCCAGGCCATGAACAGGACCAGCGCGACGGCCCCCAGCCAGGAACGCTGAGTCCCGGCCCCGAACAGGCTCAGGAACCAGACGGACTGGAACCCGACGAAATTGGCCAGGGCCTTAGGGATCAACGGCGGGTCCAGCGATACTTCGTCCCGGTGCTTCTGGCTGGCGCGTACTGCATGAGCGGGCTACCCGGACGTGGTTAGAGTTGCCCTGAGTTTAAGCGATAATCCCGCCCCTGAGAGCGCGGAGCCAGCCATGCCCAGCCTGCGGATCAATGGTCACGACCTGTACTACGAAATTCATGGCCCAAAGAGCGGGGCGGCCAGCAGCCTGTCGAGCGGCGAGCCGGAGCAGGCTATCTGCATGGGCGGCTGGGGCACCTACTGCCACGGCGGCGAGCGCCACCTGGCCCGGGGCCTCACCGACCGCTACCAGGTGCTGATCATCGACTACCGGGGCATCGGCGCCTCCACCGATGACCTGACCCAGCCCCCGGGCATGGGTCTGCATGCCGCCGACGTCATCAGCCTCCTCGACCACCTCCGGTGGTCCCGGGTCCACTTCGTGGGCCTCGTTGGCATGGGGGCCTGCATTGCCCAGCTGGTGGCTCTCGAGCGCCCGGACCTTGTGCGCAGCATGGTGAACATGGGCGCGTGGGCCAGCGTCGACCCGTTTCTCTATGGCCAGCTCGAGATGTTTCGCGATCTCCACCGGGACTCCGGCTTCCTCGCTTTTCAGAAGCACGTGTGCCTGATGTCATTTCTCCCGGACTACTACAACGCCAACCGGGAACGGCTGCTGGGCCCCAAGGGCCCCTGGAGCGAACTCAATGGCCGGTACCCGGCCCACGAGCGGCTGGTGGCCGCGTGCCTGAACCACGACGTCGCCGACCGGCTGCGCCACATCAGCGCCCCCTCGCTGATCATTCACTCGGGCGAGGATCAGGTCACCGGACCGCGGACCACGCTGCCCCTCGAGCACGGTATTCCGCGCGCCGAGGGGGTCTTGCTGCCCGACGTTGCGCACGTCGTGGCGGGTCGCGAGCAGAAGGCCGCCTTCGCGAAGCTCCTGCTGAGTTTTCTGGACCGTCACTAGGGGCTGGGGATGACGAACGACGAGGTCACCGTTGGCGGTGAGCTGGCAGGCAACCTTGCCTTGCAGGTGGGTGCGCTGGGCATTAACGCCACGCGCCGGCACATTTTTCTGTGCTGCGACCAGAGCAAGCCCAAGTGCTCCACCCGGGAGGCCAGTCTGGAATCCTGGGAATACCTGAAGCGCCGCCTGCGCGAACTGGGCCTGGCTGCCGGCGGCGGGATCTATCGCACGAAGACCAATTGCCTGCAGGTGTGCATGGCTGGCCCGGTGGCACTCGTCTACCCGGACGGCATCTGGTACCGGTCCTGCACGCCCGCGGTACTCGAACGGATCATCCAGGAGCATCTGATCGGCGGGCGCCCTGTCAGTGAGTTCGTGATCGCGGACCACCCCCTCCCCGGCAGCCCGTCGGAGCGCCCGTAGGAGCGCCTTCAGGCGCGATCAACCGTGATCGCGCCTAAAGGCGCTCCTGCATAATGATTCTCAGTGAAGTCACCACTATCACCGCTCGCTCCAGCGCCGCCGGCGCGCCACGCTCCGGATTCCTCTGGAACGGAGCTCCCGACATGCGGCGTCGTCACTTTCTGTTGGCCACGGCAGTGGCGCTTGCCGTCCCGGCAACCCTCGCGGCAGGGACCGGCGAAGCTGATGCGCGCTGTGTGCGCCTGGACAACCGGATCGCAGAGGTACGACTGAAACTGCGGATGGGGTACTCGGCCAGTCAGGGACGCCTCTACCGGCAGAAGGTGGCCAGCCTGGAGGCTGAGCGGAAGTCCCTGTGCAGGAAGGGCCGATAAAGACGAGCCGATGAAGAAGGGCCCAGCGGTCCCAGCGAATCCGGCTTGAAGCACCCCGACACGGGACCTATGGCCAGACTGAAACTCGGACCGCCGGGCTTTGACCGTGAACGGCGGGGAAGAAAGCCGCGAGCAGGGTGCCAGTATACAAGCCACCCCCCTCCCAGTCCCGTGCCAAATCTGCGCCCCCGACCAGCCTGCATTATGGTTGATGGATGAAATGCAACTATATGTTTTTATTGATCTTACCCAGGCCATCGGCGCGGAACGACAGCCTCTCGCGCAGCGGCAAAACGGTCTCCTTTGGGCCTGATTAGCGGTTGACTTTGCCGAGCACAACGACGCGCCTGCTCGCTATGCTGGCCCCATGCCCTTGCCCACTCCCCGGGAGACCACGCTGGTGGTCTTCTGCCGCCGTCCCGCCCTTGGCCTCGGCAAACGCCGGCTCGCCAGCACCCTGGGCGATGCAGCCACGCTAAGGATCAGCGAGTTGCTGCTGGCCACCACTCTCGAGGACCTGCAGGCCTGGCCGGGGCGCCGGGTGATCGCAACCGCCGAACCGGGCGACGAGGCCTGGGCGCGGGCCCTGCCAATCCGGGCAGCCCACGTCGTGCCCCAGCCCGACGGCAATCTGGGCGTCCGTCTGGCAGGCGTTGATCGGGTGCTCCGGGATCGGGGGCACACCCAACTCATATATATCGGCAGCGACGCGCCAGTGCTGAGTGCGGCCGACTTCGGGGCAGCCTGCGACGCCTTGACCAGCCACGACGTCGTGCTCACTCCCGCGCTGGATGGCGGCGTCACCTGCATGGGGAGCCGGACGCACTGGCCGGACCTGGCGGGACTGCCCTGGAGCAGCGCCGACCTGCACACCGCGCTGCAGTTGCTGTGCGCAGGCTCCGGTTTAACAGTGCGCAATCTGGCGCCACGTTATGACGTGGATGTGCCCGCAGACCTCACGCGCCTGTGCGGGGATCTGGCCCCGGATGCGCGGCCAGCGCGCCGCGCGCTATACCGGGCTCTGTGTAGTCTGGGATACTCCACCCCGTGAGCGCTGTTCCCGACAATGTCATCAACCTGCTGTGGTCAGTCGCTTCAACCGATCCGGCGAAGCCCGCAGTCAGCGTGATTATCCCCGTGGTGGCAGACAACGAGGTCTTGAGCCGGCTGCTCGACCGCCTGTGGAGCCTCCCCGCGCCACCGGACGAGATCGTCATCATCGACGGCGGTGCCAGCGCAGGCTGCCGCAGCCTTGCCCGACGCTTTCGCTGCGTTTATGTCGGCACCCGGGCGGGTCGCGGCCATCAGCTCCATGCCGGAGCACTGCGTGCCTCGGGGGATGTGCTCTGGTTTCTGCACGCGGATGCGGAGCCGGCCGTGGGGAGCGTGGAGCTGATCCGGGGCCGGCACCTCACCGGCGCGCCCGGAGGCTTTTTTTCCTTTCGTTTCACGGGACCGTCCACCTGGTACAAGCGGTTGCTGGCCCGCCTGATCAACTGGCGCACCCGTTTCGGGATCCCCTACGGCGACCAGGGCCTCTTCGTTGCCCGCGGTGCCTACGACGCGGTGGGTGGCTTCGCGGATACGCCGCTGTTCGAGGAGGTGCCGCTCGTGCGCGCCCTGCGGAAAATCGGGGGTTTTACCCGCCTGCCTGCGGACATCGGCGTGTCGCCGCGCCGCTGGGAACGTGACGGCTGGCTGTGGCGGAGCATCGGCAACCGGCTGCTCGCACTCGCCTACCTGCTGGGCGTTCCACCGCAGCGGCTCGCGCGCCGCTACCAGCCCCTGGGCCCCATGGAATTCCGCACGGATGAGGACTCATGGTGACGGCCTCCGGCGTGGGCTACATCCAGCCCCATGCCCTCCATGAACTCTGGTTTCACACCGGCACGGCCTGCAACCTCGACTGCCCCTTCTGTCTCGAGGGCTCACGCCCCGGCGACAATCGCCTGCAGCGCATCACCCTGGGCGACGTGCGTCCCCTGATGGATGCGGCTGTCGGGCTGAATGTCCGGCAGTTCTCCTTCACCGGCGGTGAGCCCTTCGTGGTCAAGGACATGGTGGCGATACTCGAGTACGCCGCCAGCCTGCGCCCCTGCCTTGTGCTGACCAACGGCACGGCGCCTGTGGTGCGGCGCCTCACCCAGATCCGCCGGCTGGCCGGCTCGGCGCACCCGATCGCGTTCCGGGTGAGCTTCGACTACGCCGATGAAGCCCGGCACGACGCGGGCCGCGGGGCCGGCAATTTTCGTCTCGCCCTCCAGGGCCTGCGGGCGCTGCACAAGGCCGGCTTCAGTGTGTCCATTGCCCGGCAGATGCAGCCCGGTCGCGATGAGGCGGAGGTCGATCAGGAATTCAGGCAGGTGCTGGCTGCTGAAGGCCTCCCGGCAGATCTGCGCATCGTTGCCTTTCCGGATTTTGGGAAACCCGGCGAAGAACGTACGGTGCCCCGCATCACCGAGGACTGCATGACCCGCTACCAGACCGAGGTCACGCGCCGTGCCTTCATGTGCGGGTTCAGCAAGATGGTGGTGAAAAAGGGCGGCCAGATGCGTATCTATGCCTGCACCCTCGTCGACGACGACGTTCGCTACGATCAGGGGGACTCTCTCGAGACGGCGCTGAGTCAGCGGGTTCTCCTCGAGCACCATCGCTGCTACAGTTGTTTCAGGTATGGCTCTTCCTGCAGCGAACTGCGGTAGCAGATGCTCGTGATCGATCCCGCCTGGGGCGGCAAGGTCCAGTTCTATGAACTGCTGTTCGGCATCTGGACCGTCTACATCTTCCTGGTGCTGATGTGGGAAAAAGTGCTGAGGGCGACCCTGCCCGAATGGAAGTACGTACTGCTGAACTTCATGGGTGCCGGCGCGTTCTGGATCAACCACTATTTCCAGAAGGCGCCGCTGTGGTTCACGCTGCTGAATGCCTACACGGCGATCTTTCTCGCGGTGTGGTGGTGGGTTGCCGTTCGGGGCCAGCCCCGCTCAGCAGGCTGGAAGGTGGGGGCCCTGTTCGGGGCCATCGTCTACACGGTGGCCTTCATCGGCTTTGAACAGCTGTCGCGCTTCGGCGTCGAGCGCTACGGCGTGAACGAGTTCTGGTTCATGGCCGCCTCGTTCTTCGGCTTCATTGGCGTAATTCTCTGGCGGGCTGGTAGTGATCGCGCCTGAAGGCGCTCCTACGCGGCGCAAAGGTACCGGACCTTAGTTATTGCAGTTGTTTAGTTGTTGGCCCCAACAACTAAACAACTGCAATAACTAAGGTCCGGTACCTTTTGGGACCCTTAAGCAGGGGCGCCGGCTGGCAAACCTGCGGGTCATACGGCAAACTTTCACGGATGAACAGCACTCTCCAGCGGCTCCTGGACAACAACCGCACCTGGTCCGAAGGCATTCGGCTGCAGGATCCGGAGTTCTTCTCCAAGCTGGCGGCCCAGCAGGGCCCCGAGTACCTGTGGATCGGGTGCTCCGACAGCCGGGTGCCCGCGAACCAGATCGTCGGGCTGCTGCCCGGCGAGGTGTTCGTGCACAGGAACGTCGCCAATGTGGTGGTCCATGCCGATCTGAACTGCCTGTCCGTCCTGCAGTTCGCGGTGGACGTCCTCAAGATCCGGCACGTCATCGTCTGCGGGCACTATGGCTGCGGCGGCGTGCGGGCCGCCTGCCAGAATGAGCGGATGGGGCTGGTGGATAACTGGCTCAGGCACGTGCAGGACGTGGCCCAGAAGTACGAAGTTGCTCTGAGCAGGACCGATTCCGGCACGGAACGGGTGAACCGGCTCTGCGAACTGAACGTGCTGGAGCAGGTGGCCAACGTCTGCCAGACCACGGTGATCCAGGACGCCTGGGACCGGGGCCAGGACGTGACCGTCCACGGCTTGATCTATGCGCTGAAGGATGGCCTGCTCCGGAATCTGAACGTGGGAGGAGCGTCTGCTGCGGAGTTCCAGAGCAGCTACCGGGCCGCTCAGGACGTTTACTTAAGCACCTGATCCACTGTAAATTACCGGCACTGAAGGACGATAGGCGCTCGGCAAGGTCTCACCAAGAAAGGCTGCGGGCAAGCGATTACTTAAGGAGGAGACCATGACGCGCTTCGTATCCGGATTTTCCCAGGCCACCCTGTCGTCCCTGCTGGGGACCCTCATGCTGCTAGTCGTGGCGATCCCCGGGGTCGCCCAGGCCAGCGACGATCTCAATAAGCGCGTGGCGTCCGCCAATGACGTGCTGGAAGAACTGCAGCGCATCCCGGAGCAGGCCATTCCCCCGAATCTGCTGAAAAGCGCCTATGCCGTGGCGGTGCTACCCAACGTTCTCAAGGGCGCCTTCTTTGTTGGCGGCAGCTACGGCAAGGGCGTGCTGATGGTCCGGCAGGCTGACGGCAAGTGGAGCAATCCTGCCTTCATCAAGCTGGGCAATGTCAGTTTCGGCTGGCAGTTCGGCGGGCAGGGTGCCGACCTGGTGCTGGTGTTCCGGACCCCGAAAGGCATCGACAACATCGCCCAGGGCAAGTTCACCCTGGGTGGCAGCGCCTCCGCTTCCGCAGGTCCGGTGGGCCGCACGGCCCAGGCCATGACCGACGGCCAGTTCAAGTCCGAGATCTACGCCTACGCCCGCAGCCGCGGCGCCTTTGTCGGCGTGGCCGTGGACGGTGGTGTGATCACGATCGACAAACTGGCCAACGCGGAGTGGTATGGCAGCACGGCGGATGGCGATGCCAACCGCATTTTCACCGACCCGACGCTGGCCGCGCCGGCCAGTGCCCAGCCCTTGCTGACCACCCTGTCAAGCATGGCCCCGCAGGTCAACTGGAAGGCTTCGGCCCTGGCCAGTCAGGCGCCGGCCCCCGCAACGGCGCCGGCGGCCAGCACCGAAAGCAAGACCTACGCGATCGAAGACGGCGCGGCTCCCGCACCCGAGACCACGTTCTAGCCTGAACCCTGCCGGAGCGCCATGGAACTCAGCAACAGTCACAATCTCCGGATCACACCATCGGAACCTGCCGACCTGAAATTCGGCATTCGGGTAACGATGGCTGCCAGCGATCCCATGCGGAGCCTGCTGGGCAGCACCTGGCACAAGGAACACTGGTTCGCCTCCCGGGCGGAACGGGACGACGCCCTGGCGGCGATGGGCATGCGCCATGCCTACAGCCGCATCGGCGATACCCCCAGCATTCGACTTGCCCCTATCGAACGCTAGCGGATTACCTGTCGCCGTGAAGTCCCCGGCGCAGTGCGCCCTGTCGTTCGCCGCGCTGGCGCTGCTCGCCAGCGGCAACGCGGCTGCCGCGGCGAAGGGTGAACTGCCGGAGGAGATCGTCGTCACCGCAGCCCGTTATCCCCTGCCCGCTCTCGACCTTGCCGGGAATACGACCCGCATCGGCAGCGAGGCCATTGCGCTGCTGAATGCGGCCCACATACACGAACTGGGCACGCAGATCCCCGGCACCTGGATCTCCCGGGGCAGCGGCCAGGAACACCTCACGGCCATGCGCTCGCCGGTACTCACGGGCCCGGGCTCCTGTGGCAGCTTCCTGATCCTGGAAGACGGCGTCGCCTCCCGCCCGACAGGCTTCTGCAACGTCAATGAACTGTTCGAACTGCCATCGGAACAGGCCATGGCCGTGGAGGCGATCCGCGGTCCAGCATCCGCGCTCTACGGCTCCAATGCCGTGCACGGCACGATCAACGTGCTCTTGCCAGAGCCGGGCGACCGGGAACTGGCCGTGAGCGGCGAGACCGGGCCGGACGACTACTACCGGGGAATGGTTCTCGGGAACCTCCCGGGCGGTACCGGCGACAACGCCGGACTGGTTGGCGGCCTGCTCTTCGACCACGACGGCGGTTTTCGCGACGAGTCGGATTACCGGCAGGCGAAGGGCTTTCTGAAGTACGCGAACAACCTGGACGCGGGCCGCCTGGAACTCGGCTTCAGCGGCAATCTCCTCAACCAGAACACCGCCGGCTTCATCGTGGGCGAGGACGCTTACCAGAACGAGGCGATCCGCGTGACCAATGCCAATCCGGAGTCCTACCGGAATGCGAACAGCCAGCGGCTGCGCGCGCGCTGGCAACCGTCGGCCGACGAGGCGGGCAGCAGCTGGGAGGTGCTCGCGTTCCTGCGCCGCTCGGACATGGACTTTCTGCAGCACTTCCTGCCGGGCCAGCCGGTAGAGAAGAACGGCCAGACCAGCGGCGGGGTGACCGTGCTCAACTACGCCACGCTGGGCTCTGCACGGATCACGGCGGGTCTCGACCTCGAAGTTGCCAACGGCTGGCTTGAAGAGTTTCAGGAGAACCCGGAGACCGGCACCCCACCCCGGCCAGAAGGCCAGCACTACGACTACAGTGCCTGGCAATGGCTCGCCTCACCCTATGCCCAGGCGGAACTGCCGCTGACCGGGCGCCTCACACTGGTGGGCGGCCTGCGCCTCGAGTGGCTGCGCTACGACTACGACAACCGGATGCTGGACGGCACGACCCGGGACGACGGCACGCCCTGCACCCCCACCTGCCTCTTCAACCGGCCAGCCGACCGGAGTGACAGCTTCACCAACCTCGCGCCAAACATTGGCCTGCTGTTCAGGCCTGGGGACGACACCACCGTCTACGCCACCTGGCGCCGGGGCTTCCGCGCGCCCCAGGCGGCGGAACTCTATCGCCTGCAGGCAGCGCAGAACGTGGCGGACCTGAATTCGGAGGAAATCGACAGCCTGGAACTGGGCTGGCGGTGGCAGTCGGCCCGGCTGCAGGTCGAGGCCGTGGCTTACACCATGCGCAAGGACAACTACATCCTGCAGGACTCAGACCGCTTCAACGTGAGTGACGGGGCCAGCGAGCACCAGGGCGTCGAACTCGGCCTGGAGGCCAGCAGTGAACTCGGCTTTTACGCATCGCTGGCCGGTTCCTGGTCACGCCAGACCTACGCCTTCAACGCGTCGACCCCGGGGGAAATCATCAAGAGCGGCAACGACATCGACACGGCGCCGGCGACCCTCGGCAGTCTGCGCCTGGGCTGGAAGCGTGACCCCTGGCTGGCCCAGGCGGAGTGGGTCCATCAGGGTGGCTACTTCCTCACGGCCCAGGAAAACCAGAAGTACCCCGGTCACGATCTGCTGAACGTGATTGCGGCCTGGTCCTTTACGCCCGCCTGGACCGCCACCGTCCGGGTGAACAACGTCACTGACACGCTCTACGCTGACCGGGCGGACTTCGCCTTTGGCAATTACCGGTACTTCCCGGGCCGGGAGCGGGCCACCTTCGTCGAACTGGCCTGGCGGCTGCAGTAGGAGCGCCGTAAGGCGCGACTGCCGTGGCGCATCCCGCAGCCAGCGGCGGTCGACCCCGCCCGCTGACGTGAGTACACGTCTTGTCGCGGGCGAGGCACCAGCCCCTGACCGCTCGGCGTGCCTGCGCAGTAGCGGCAGCGTGGGCGGGTGTCCCTGCCGCGCTCACCGGGTACTCCCGGTAGCGGCAGGGATCCCGACCGGGCTGCCGCGAGCTACAAAGCCTCGGTCCCAGCGGCCCACTGGGACCAGTCGCGCCGGTTCTCGGCCACGTGGAAGAGCGCGGCGATCACGCGCCGGTCGTACTGCGTGCCGGCGTTGCGCAGCAACTCCTCCAGCGCCGCCTCGATGGAGAAGCCCTGCCGGTAGGCCCGCACGCTGACCAGCGCGACGAAGGCGTTGGCCACGGAAAGAATGCGGCCGGAGAGGGTCATCTGCTGCTGCGTGAGGCCCCGGGGATAACCGCTCCCGTCGAGGAGCTCCTGCTTCTGGGCGATGGCCTCCAGCACGTGGCCCTCGAAGTCCAGGCCCTTCAGCAGCTGCAGGCTGTAGTCCACATGCTTGCGCAGCAACTCCCGGTCCGCGGTCGTCAGGGGCTCGGTCTTCGTGAGCAGTTCGCTGGGGAGCATGATCTTCCCGATGTTCGCGAGCGTCGCGGCCAGACCCAGGGTTTCCCGCTCGGCATCCGGCAACCCCAGCTCCCGGGCCACCGCCTGGGCCACCTCCGCCATGCGCTTGGCGTGGTGCGCGGAGAACGGATCGTGCAGGGCCACCACATCGGACAGCGTGCTGACGAGATCCCGCAGCAGGTCTGCATGGCGCTGCTCGACCACCTTCAGTTCAGTGACGTCGCTCAGCACCAGCAGGACCAGCTGCCGGCGCTCCCCGATGCGCGCCACAGGAATGAGGCTGGTCTGGTAACTGCGCAGGCCCCCGCCCAGCGTGAGGGGCAGCACGCGGTGGACCGACGTGCGCTGCCGGCGGACCTCTTCACTGAGCGACGCGAGCAGGGCCGCCGTGCCATGCCCGAAGATGCCGGCGAGGGGTCCGCCCACCAGTCCGGCAATGCTGCTCCGGACGGCAGTGGCCGTCGCCTGATTGGTGAACACCACCTCCTGGTCCCGGTTGATCAGCACCGTGAGCACGTCCACGTTGTCGGTGATGGTGTGGAGCAGGTCCGTCTGGCGCTGGAGCTTCGCGGCCTTGTCCCGGAGTTCTGCCGCCTGCTGACCGGCCCGCACACTGCTGCCGTGGCGCCAGGCAGCCACGGCGAGGGCGGCAATCGCGACGAGGAGCAGGGAGAGTGTCGCCAGCAGGAAGGTCCGCCGTTCGTTGGCGCCGCTCAGTGCCTCCGTCGCCTGCACCTGCTGAACCAGCACCCATTCATTGCCAGTCCTGGCCTCGCTGCGGAGGGCCTGGCCGCGGATCCGCCGGCTCACCTGCAGCACCGGCGTACCCCGATAGTTGTCGAGGCTCGCGAAACCGTCAGGGGACAGAACGGCCACCACCTCGGCGAGCTGGGCATCCGCCTCGGGACGGTCCAGCGGCATGCTGCGGCGAAGGGCGTTCGCACCCTCCCGGGTGGGCGAGAGGAAAACGACGCTGTCATCCCGGCGGGCGAGCAGCAGTGTCTCGCTGTCCTCGGCAAAGGAAGGGCCCCGACCCAGGAGCGGAAACAGCTCCTGCGCCGCGCTGCGCACGCCGAGAACGACGCCAGCGGGCCCGCCACCAGGCTGCACCGGCCCGGGTACCCGGGCGCCCGATACCAGGTTTACGGGCACCGCAACGACCAGCATGGCCCGATCTTCCGCATCCAGCACCAGATCAACCACAGGCCGGGACGGAGCCGCCAGCGCGCGCCGCGCCACCTCCCGGTAGGTAACCTCTACGCTGCCGAGGCCCGGCGTGACGGCGACCGGGGTGAGGCTCGCGTCCAGCAGGGCCAGTCCGGAGGTCGGCGACTGGGGCAGGTTCGCAGGAATCCGCGCGCCGGCATCCGGCAGGTAGCCGCCCCGCTCGCCCGCCGCCAGGACCAGGTTCCGCAGATAGGCCTGCTGGGCGGGTTCGCTGCCGGGTTCCGGAGACTGGCGGGCCTGGGTAACCTGCCAGAGATAGAGCTGCAGCGAGGCATTGGCGGCCAGTTCCTGCAGAGCTCGCCGGTCGGCAGCCAGCAGCCGCGCCACCGCGTCCGCCTTGGCGTCGGCGACGAGCCCCAGCCGGGACTCCCACTGCAACAGATCCCGCTGCCGCTCGCCCTCTATATAGACATTGATCAGGAGGGCGCCGAGACCAATCAGCAGCAGCAGCGCGACCACCGCAATAGCCACCGGCGAGACGGCCCTGGGGTTGCCCGGCGCAGCGTTCATCGCGGGACTAAGGTCATGCGGGCGGGAGGTAGATCCACCAGCGGGAGGCGTTGAGGGAAAACACCGGGACGTAGTGCACCACGTCCTGGTCTGGGAGTATCGCCTGGACCTGATTGTCGAGAATCACCGTCTTCCCTCCCCGGGAGACCGCCAGCACGGCGTGGGGCACCCGCAGGTTCGTGTCCTGCACGACCACCAGGCGCAGATCGTCCTCCGAGTACCCGAGCCAGCGCAGGGAAAAGAGCTTGGTGATGGCGTAGTCCTCGCAGTCGCCACCGTTGCCGAAGAACTCCCGCGGGATAGCCCAGTAGTCTTCGACGCCGTAGTTATCCAGGTCGAGCACGTAATCCCGCGTGTTGGCAAACCGGTTCACCGCCTGCAGCTGTTCCCGCTCCGGCAGGCTCCGGGCCTTGGCCAGAAAGGCCAGCCACCGGTTGAGATGGCAGCGATTGAAGGTCTGCGCACCGCAGTCGCCCTCTTTCAGGTCGTCCCGGAGCTGGCGTTCGAGCACCCGCAGCCACTGGGGAAAATCCGCGATGCGCTCCTGAGGCATCTGCCGGTAGCCAAACAGCTCGTTGGGAAACGCCCCGGCTGCGGTGGCGAGGAGACACAAGAGTGCCGACGCCACGATCCGGGCCCCGGCCCGGCTGGCAAGAGACCGGGTTAATGGCGATTTGATAAAGAGTGTTGTAGAGTTTTGCAAGGCGAAGAAACTACAACAAAAAGCCTTATGGAAAGCAAGCTTATGCACGGCCTCGTCTGGCCCGTTCTGCGTCCCTGCCTTCTGCTCGTTCTGGCGCTTCCGGGCCTGGCGGGCCTGGCCCTGCCGCGTCTGGCCCTGGCCCAGGCAGAGAGCGCCGCGAGTGAAGGTGCCATCCAGACCGAGTTCGACGCCGCCCTGCAGTCCATTGAGGCCGATCGGCTGCGCACGGCCCGCCGGCAGCTCACCACCCTGCTCGCCGCCAATCCGTCCCTCAGCCGGGCCCGTCTCGAACTGGCCCGCGTCAACTACCTGTCCCGGGACTATGCGGGCGCGCGGGGCGAGGCCCAGCAGGTGCTGGACGACCCCAACACGCCGCCCACCGTGCGCGCCACGGTGCTGGCCTTTCTCGCGCAGATCGATGCGGATGAACGCCGTTACGCGGCGCGGCACCAGTGGTCACCGTCCTTCTATGGTGGCGTTATGTATGACTCTAACATCAACTACGGGCTGGCGCAGGACATCATTGATATCGGCGGACTGCCCTTTGAAGTGTCGCCGGATTCCAAAGAGCAGAGCGGCTGGGCTGCCGTCGTCAACACGGGGATTGCCCACACCTTCAACCCCAACCGGCCTGTTGAGGCCGGCGAGTACACGGGCAATTTCGTCTGGCAGAGCGAGGTCAATGCCTACTACCGGGAGTACTTCGACGACAGCGACTTCAACCTGGGCGCGCTGACCGCCAGCACAGGCCCGGCCTGGATCGTGCCCGGGCGCTGGCGGGCCTACGTGGCCCTGCAGGCGGATCAGATCTTTCTGGGCGGCGAGAGCCTCGCGCTCTTCGGCAGCCTGAACCCCGGCGCCGTCTGGCAGATGGGTGAAGACTGGGAGGTGGAACTGGATGGCATCGTCACCCGGCGCGACTACCAGAACGCGGAAGACAGCGGCCGGGATGGCTGGTACGAGGCCGGCAACCTCTCGGTGGGCCGGTACTTCCGGCAGCGCAGCCTGCTGGTGCAGGTGGGTGCCGCCTATGCCAACTTCGGCGCCGATGACGAACCTTTCAGCTACCAGGGCCCGGAGGTCTTCGCCGGGTTCAACAGCGCGGCCTGGACGAATGCCTCGGTTTTCGCCCGGGTCGGCTATCGCTGGTATCACTTCGATGGCGAGGAACCCGGTTTCGACAACCAGCGGGACGACGAGGAACTGCGGGCCGTCATTGGCTTCCAGCAGGACTTCCAGGAAGGCTGGCTGGAAAAGTGGGCCCTGATCGGCACCTGGGCCTATACCGACAACCAGTCCAACGTGCCGATTTCAGAGTACGAGCGCAATCAGGTGAGCCTGGGCCTGTCGCGGAATTTCTGAGACGCGCGTCACAGAATCCTGCAGCGCACCGTGAAAAGCGGCGCGGCAGGGTGTAGAACAGCTACTGAGTACACACAGAATTACGGGCGAATCGCGCCAGGGCAGCTGCAGGCCCAAGAGAGACGCGGTACCGGAACGACGGGGAAGAACCATGAAGTTACTGGCTTTGGCCGCAGGCGCCTTGCTGGCGCTGCCCTTGCTGACGCTGCCCTTGCTGACGCTGCCCTTGCTGACAGGGAGTGGGCTGGCCCACGCGGACACCGTGGCGCGATCCAACAGCGATTGCGCGGAACTGCTCGAGCGCTGGGCGGGTGATCCGAAGGCGGCACCGAAGCGGGACATCGACGCCTGCAAGGACCAGCTGGCCGCCACATCCCCGACCGACCCGGCACCCGCCGCACTGGCCAGCACCGACCCCTGCTCCGCCGGTCCCACCGCCGGGGATTCGGTGCTCTGCTGGGGCCCCTGGGGCGCGCTGGCGCCAGCCGCAGCCGCACCGCTGGTCGCCCTCAACCTGCCCGAAAGCCCCATCGACTGCGACGTCATCTCCGAACTGGCCGCCCAGTGCGTCCCGAAACTCGAACCCATCCTGCCCATTGAAGGCTGCGCCCCCGGCACGCCCTGCGGCTTTGCCACCATCGTGAGCGGCCCCACCAGCACCGGTGATCCGGAGAACACGGAGTTCGGCCGCTTCGATCTGGCGCCGGATGGCACCACCTTCGACGTGTCGCCCGAGAGCGGTGGCGAGATCAACTCGGTGCCCATGACCACCACCGTGACCCCGCGGCCCGACGGTGACGGCAACCTGCGCGCCACCGGCACCCAGGGCGACGTGGGCTCCCGGCTGATTGCCCGGGTGCAGCAGGATGAGGACGGCGACGTGCTGCTCGCCGCCGACATCTGGACCCACGGCACCCGGAGCAATGCCCAATCCGGTTACTTTGCCTGGGGCAACGCCACCAGTCAGGCCGGCCTCAATGCGCTCAATGCCGGCAACGTGACTCTGAATTTCAGCGGCCCCATGTCGGTGAACAATGCGACGACGGGGAACATGACCCTGCAATTCGGCGGGAGCCCCACCTGGTCCGGCACCTGGACCAACCCGGCCTACAGCTTCGGCGCTGGCGGCGTGGTGTCGGGCGCCAACCTGATTTCCCAGCCCACGCAGTTCACGGACAACGTGGTGGGCACCGGCAACTTCGTCCAGGGCGCGCTGGTGGGCGAAGCCGGCGGACCCCGGGGCATCACCCATATCATCGACGTCACGCTGGCCGGCCAGGGCCGCATCAAGGATGTGGGCCTGCTGCGGGAGATTGTGCCCGGTCCGCCGATCAGTCCCTGAGCCAACGCAATAACGTAGTAGTACTGAGAAACCCCATGAACATCTGCAAGCCTGCCGCCGCACTGCTGCTGATCATTGCTGGCGCCACCGCCCAGGCGGCCAGCCTCACCCTGGTCCCCTCTGCGGCCACGGTGGCACCGGGCGGCGCCTTCACGGTTAATCTGGTGCTCGACGCGACCAGCGCACCCGGTTTCCACCCGGGCATTTTCAGTGGCCAGATCCTCCTCGACTTCGACAACTCGGAGCTCACCTACGGCGGTTTTGTGGCCAGTAGCGACGTCACGTTCTACCTGGCGCCGACCGGGGCCACCACTGGGAACACTCAGACCGTGAGCTTTGGTTTCGTCAAGCCCGGCGACGTGGGTACTGTCGGCACGTTTTCCTTCACAGCCCTCGGCGCACCAGGCACTCTCGCGGAGCTGGGCCTCGTCGACGGGGACGACTTTTTCGGCAGCAGTTTCGTGAACAACATCCCCACGGAGCAGCGCTTCACGCCGCTGATCACCGGCGCGCAGGTGAGCATCGTGCCGCTGCCCGCCGGCCTCTGGCTGCTCGGCACGGCCGTTGGTGCGCTCGCCTTGCGCCGACGCTTCCGCACCACCGCCACCTGAGGCGCGCAGCCGTACGGGCGGCGGCTCTGGTCGGCTTACTGCTCCTGACGGCAGCGCCCATCCTCGCTGCCCCGACCCAGGATCCCGGCTGGCACATTCCCATCGCCCCGGCGACGGCCGGCGACTTGCCAACGCCGGACGCCGCCCGCCTCCAGGAAGCGCTGGTCCGCTACCAGACCATCGCCACTGCAGGCGGCTGGGAAGAACTGCCCGCCGGCACCAGCCTCCAGCCGGGCCGACGGGATGCCCGGGTGGTCGCCCTGCGGGACCGCCTGCGCAAGAGTGGCGACTTCGAGGGCCTGCCGGGCACGGCGGACGCCTGGTTCTTCGACGCCGGGTTACAGCGGGGACTGGAGACTTTCCTGGCCCGCCACGGCTTGCCCGCCACGGGGATTCTCGACGAGCGCGCGCTCGCCGCCCTCAATGTGCCGGCGGCCGCCCGTGTGCGGCAGCTCCAGGCCACGCTGCTGCGCTGGACCTGGCTGCCCCGGGACTTCGGCGACCGCTATCTCTGGGCCAACGTCCCCGGCGGCTACCTGGAGCTGAGGGAAAACGGCACGGCCACGCTCTCGATGCGGATCATCGCCGGCCATCCGGACAGGCAAACGCCCAGCTTCGCGGATACGGTGACGGCCATCGTGGTGAACCCGTCCTGGTCCGTGCCCCGGCGGATCGCCCTGGAGGACCTGCTGCCCACCCAGCAGGAAGACCCTACGTTTCTGGCGCGCCTGGGCATCCGCGTCTTCAGCTCGGGACCGGACGGCCCTGGCCGGGAGCTGGACGCGACGCGCATCGACTGGCGCCAGGTCAGCGCGGACCGTTTCCCCTACCGCCTGCGCCAGGATCCCGGGCCACTCAACAGCCTGGGCCGGCTGAAGTTCGTGCTCGCCAATCCCTGGGACATCTTTCTGCACGACACGCCGTCGAAGCGCCTCTTCGACCTGAACAGCCGGACACTCAGCTCCGGCTGCCTGCGCCTGGAGAAGCCGGAGGAACTGGCGGAGCGGCTGGTAGGAGCGGCTTCAGCTGCGACCCCCCTCTCGCGAGAATCGAGTCCGGGAGTCTCGAGCGAGAGGGGGGTCGCAGCTGAAGCCGCTCCTACGAGGATCATCCAGCTCCCCCGACCGATCCCGATCTACGTGGTCTACCTCACCAGCTGGGTAACACCGGAAGGCGTCGTCAACTTCCGGCCGGACGTGTATGGCCGGGATGCGCGCCTTACTGCATCAACCTTTGATAGTTGCTGTTAGTGATCTGCACCGTGGTGTTGAACGTGAGGGTGAGCGCATCCCCCGCTTGCCGATGACGGCCTGCATCAGGTTCGGATCCGGCGGCACATAGCCCTTCACCAGCGCCGCGGCCGCCTCCAGCTGGTCTTGCATCTCGCCGGTCTTCTGGAGGCTGCCGTCGGGTCCGTAACGGCAGGACTCAACCTTCGTGTTCTTCACGTCGCCGTTCACGCTGAGCCGGGTCGTCGAGATCCAGGTGCAGGCCCGTAGAGCCTGCTGGTTCCGGGCAGCAGACTGCTGGGCGGCCGCCAGCGCGGGCAGATCGATTCTTCATGAACGCAATACTCCTCAGCAGGTTGAAAGCTCGCGATTGGGGCGCCCCTGGCCCCCCGCATTTACGTCGGGGAGGCCACCCTGCAATAATGTCCTGCTCAGGCACACAGTTCCACAGGAAGTCCCCATGGCAGAACCCAAACTCACGCCCCCCGCCGGCGGCGCGAAGATCACCATCAGCCACGGCAAGCTGACGGTCCCGAACAACCCCATCATTCCCTTCATCGAGGGCGACGGCACCGGCCCCGACATCTGGCGGGCTTCCGTGCGGGTCCTGGACGCCGCGGTGAAGAAGGCCTACGGCGGCAAGAAGCAGATTCACTGGCTCGAGGTCTACGCCGGCCAGAAAGCCTACGACAAGTACAACACCTGGCTGCCGGACGCTACCGTCGAGGCCTGCCGCGATTACCTCGTCGCCATCAAGGGCCCCCTCACCACCCCGATCGGTGGCGGTATCCGTTCACTCAACGTCGCGCTCCGCCAGCTCCTGGACCTCTACGTCTGCCTGCGCCCCGTGCGCTGGTTCAAGGGCGTGCCCTCCCCGGTGAAAAAGCCGGAAGACGTGGACATGGTGATCTTCCGGGAGAACACTGAAGACATCTACGCCGGCATCGAGTTCGAGGCGGGCACCGAGGGCAACAAGAAGTTTCTCGACCTCTTCAAGGCCAACTTCCCGAAGGAGTACCGCAAGATCCGCTTTCCGGGCACGTCCGGGATCGGTATCAAGGCCATCTCCGAGGAAGGCACCGAGCGCCTGTTCCGCGCCGCCATCGAGTACGCCGTTGCCAACCAGCGCAAGAGCATTACGATTGTGCACAAGGGCAACATCATGAAGTATACCGAGGGCGCGTTCCGCAACTGGTGCTACGCCGTCGCCGAACGGGAATACGGCAGCAAGGTCTACACCTGGGACCAGTGGGAGCGCACCAAGGCCGAGCAGGGCGAGAAAGCCGCCAATGAGGAACAGAAGGCCGCCCTGGCGAAGGGCGCCGTGCTCATCAAGGACGCCATCGCCGACATCACGCTGCAGCAGGTACTCACCCGCCCGAGTGAGTTCGACGTGATCGCCACGATGAACCTGAACGGCGATTACCTCTCCGACGCCCTCGCCGCCCAGATCGGCGGCATCGGCATCGCGCCGGGCGGCAACGTGAACTACGCCACCGGCCACGCGGTGTTTGAAGCCACCCACGGCACCGCACCCAAGTACGCCAACCTGGACAAGGTCAACCCCGGCTCCGTCATCCTCTCTGGCGAGATGCTGCTGCGCTACCTGGGCTGGACCGAAGCCGCCGACCTGGTGATCAGCGCCATGGACAAGACCATCGCTGACAAGACCGTCACCTACGACTTCGCGCGCCTCATGGACGGCGCCATCGAAGTGAAGTGCTCCGAGTTCGGCGACAAACTCATCGCGAACCTGTAGGAGCGCGTTCACGCGCGACCTGCGACGACTGACAAAGGGCCGGCCCCGCCAGGTGCCGGCCCTTTGCATTTCTCCGCCCCAGGTCCAGATTCTGCAGGTGCCGTCAGGGAATGGCATCAGGGAGTTGCCACCAGCGCCAGCAGACTATCCGACGCTTTCGTCCAGTTTCATCGACCCATTTGGGTCGTCTACTTATAGTCAGGCATGAATGGCCCAGCACATTTCGCGCTGGAATAAATCCGAGCATCTTGTTACGCTCCCGCGCCTTTCGCAGTTCAGTCATCGTGGAGGTGATTCATGGACAAAGAACAAACTTACAAGGGCAGCTGCTTCTGCGGCGCGATTCAGTTCACCGTCAGGCGCTCCAGGGGACGCGCCGCAAGCGTCGCGTCCCTGAGCCCGGCCGTTAGGCGCATATGAACCACCTTTCCGCTCTCGCGTACGTTTCCAGCGCTACGAACCTCCTGTCGGAGTCGGAACTTGAGGCGCTTTTGGTGAGTGCCAGAACGGCGAACCATCAACACGGGGTCACCGGCGTATTGCTGTACGACAACGGTTCGTTCTTTCAATATCTGGAGGGCGCCCCATCTGCAGTGGCAATCGTCTACGAACGCATCAAAGCGTCACGCCAGCATCACGGAATCATCGAGCTTGATTACGGTCTCGCTGATGCCCGTCACTTCGGCAGCTGGCACATGGGGTTTTCGGTTTCTCCCAGGAGCATCATGCTCAGTCTCTCGCAGTCGGCATGGACGCGTGCCGCAGCCACAGCAACGGAAGCCAGTTCCTCATCGGCAGGCGTGGCCTTGTTGCTCGACTTTTGGATGAACGGCTCGCGCGATGCATAGGAACCCGTAAAGTGCGGCCAAGGCGCCCTGCCGTCGTCGCCGGGTTAGCTCTACGTTAGGCCGCTCATCTTGAACTAGGAGGAGAACAATCAAATGAAAGCCGATGCACACACAACAGGAGAAGTCCAGGCAAGCCTCAAGAAACTCACCGACGCATTCGGCAAGCGCGATCTAACAGGATTCGTGGAGTGTTTCGCGCCGGACGCCGATGTGCTTCTCTACGGAACTGGTGCGGACGAAAAGCGTATCGGGCTGGAACAGATCCGTACCCAGTGCGCGCGCGACTGGGCCCAGTCCAAGAGCGCTGCGATGTCGTTCACGTGGAGTTCGGTCTCGGCGGCAGGCGCAGTTGCATGGGTTGCCGTGGATGGTGCCATCACGTTCAGGATCGAAGGGCAAGACATGTCGCTTCCGGCGCGAGTCAGCTTTGTCTTGGAAAAGCGTGGAAGCAAATGGCTTATCGCTCACGCCCATTTTTCAACACCTGCCGCAAGTCAAGAGGAAGGTGAATCCTTCCCGACCGTTTTACCCGTTTAGGTTCGCCAGCCGGCGGTGGCATGCGGGTCGTTAGGGATCCACAATCTCCTACGGACCCGCCGATGCTCAATGAATCCCCAGTAGCCTTTTCGTCGCAGGGCGCGATGCTTGGCGGCTACATGCTGACTCGTGCAGATGCAGCGTCACGCTTACCAGTAGTGATCATGGCGCACGGGACCTCCGCCACTATGAAGATGGTGGCAATCGAGTACGCGCGCGCCTTTGCCCATGCGGGACTCGCCGTGTTGATCTACGACCACCGTAACTTCGGAATCAGCGCCGGCGAGCCGCGCCATGAGATTAATCCGTGGGTGCAATGCCGCGGCTACCGGGACGCTGTGTCCTTCGCCAGCTCACGCCCCGAGGTCGACCCGGAGCGGGTCGGGCTCTGGGGGCATAGTTACACCGGGGGGCAGGTCGTCGTGGTTTCGGCCTGCGATGCGCGGGTAAAGGTCATCGTGGCGCAATGCCCGGCCTTCGGTTCGTCAGTACCGTCGCTCGCGCCGTCTGCCGAGAATTTCGCGCTCATTAAGGCGACCCTACTGACCGGCGACATCACCGGGACTCCAGAGACCACCGCGGGTCCGCTTCCCGTGGTTTCGCACGACCAATCAGGTACCCCATCGCTGCTCGCCCCTATTCAGGCATTTCGCTGGTTTATCGCTTACGGCGGCCGCCCGGGCTCCGGCTGGGTCAATCGCGTGACGCGAGTTATTCCGCCGACTCCGGTGACCTACAGTTCCTATCTGTGCGCCCCCTTTGTCCAGGCGAAGGTCTTCCTCATGGTCGCACCCGAGGATGAGATGGTCCACGCAAACTACGACGTCGCCAGGCGGGCATTCGAGTTAATGCCCGGCGTCAGGCGCTGGCAAGATATTGGCGAGGGTCATTTCGGATTGCTTTACCACCCCGGGCCGCGGTTTGACGAAGCCGCATCGGCTCAAGCCCGATTCTTCTGCGAGCACCTGGATGCCTGACCGCACGTTCGAGAGCGGACGCGCCCATAGGCAGCCCCTGTGCTTTACGTCGTGGCGGCGCGCCGCTCAACGCGAACGTTGGGCGGTAAACTGACTGCACAACACTGTCGACCAAAAAGAGAAATCACTATGTGTTACCAAACCCAGATTTACCGCTTATTACAGGCGGCTTTGTTGAGCGTATTGCTGTGCTCAATGGGGCTGTTCGGATCTTTCGCTCATGCACAAGCGCCGGATCAAGAACAGGCCACGACGAAGACCGCCGACGATCCACAACTTCAGTGGGGGCCTTGTCCGCCATTTTTGCCTAAAGGGTGCGGCATTGCGGTTCTTCACGGCGACCCTGCCAAACACAACGTAGATATCTTCTTCAAAGTGCCTGCCAAGTCAACCATTCCGCTCCATTGGCACACTTCGGCAGAACGGATGGTGCTGGTGGCAGGCGAGCTTCATGTCACCTATGCGGGCCAGAAGAAAGCGGTTCTCAAGCCCGGAAGCTATGCCTATGGCCCCGCCAAACGACCACACGATGGCTACTGCGCAAGCAAGGTGCCCTGTGTCCTCTTCATTGCCTTTGAATCGCCGTTGGACGCGGTGCCGGTCGAGAGCAAAGAAACATGACAGTATTGCCGCCCAACAACGCGCTGCAGCCGACGCCTGAAGACAGGCGCGGCTGAGCGTCAACGTCAGACGCCCCAAGCGGAGCCAGTGAATGAAGAGCCACGAAGACAGTGACGACCGGGGATTCCAGACTCTTACCGGGAGGCTTTCGGGCAAGAAAATCCGAATCCCCGACGTGAACGCGCCGCCGATCCCGTCCATCGTCGCTCCCGGCGTCATCCATGACGGCCTCCCG
>SHZI01000109.1 GCA_009692345.1 Gammaproteobacteria bacterium
CCGGCCCCGGGGTCGCCTCGTCAGTTATAGACCGGTTACAAACCGGACTCTGCAGGGCTCCTACGGGGGCAGTTGCTGGCCGCGGGTCTCGATGACCCAGGGTATGAACAGCAGGCCGATCACGGGGACAACTGCAACCGTGAGCAGGGTGCCGATCAGCCCGCCGAGATTGAAAGACGTAGTGGCGATCGTTTTCCAGCTTTCGACCAGCGCTCGGGCTCCTTGATGAACAGGCGCACCAGGAACGCGACCCCGGCGGGCAGCAACCCGAAGAGCAGGATGCAGCGCCAGCTCGTCTCCGGACTCTCGATCAGGAGATTGCCCGCCACCAGGACGTTCACTCCCGTGGCCAGAAACACGGCCGAACGGCGCTGCCGTATACAGCAGGGCTCCGGCGTTTACCCGGTCCTTCTCATCGACCACCTCGGCCACCATGGCGGCACCCGCCGCCCATTCCCCGCCGACCCCGAGGCTCGCAATCAGCCGGCACGCGGTCAGCTGCCAGATATCCGTAACGAACGCAAAGGCCGCCGTTCCCACTGCATAGAGCACCATCGTGACCATCAGGGTGCGGCGGCGCCATCCCGGGAGGAACAGTCATACCACTACCTGTGGCGCTTCTGGCGACGACTGCCACGCCCTGGGCAGATGACGATCTTCGAGCGCAGCTGGTACGGCCGGGTCCTGGTTGAGCGCGTCGAGGGCCTCGCGGGCAAAGACGCCCTACAAGAAGTACCGCATTGGGTCAGACGATTATCGGCAACGGGCCCGGCGCACGGACTACGTCACAGCCGTCAACGACATGGTCGCCCGCACCAGTACCAGCCTCGCGCCCTGGCACCTGATTCCGGCCAACGACAAGCGCTACGCCCGGGTTGCGGTCCTCCGGACCGTCTGTGGCGCGCTGCGAAAGGCCCTGTAGGACCGGCGCCCGCCGCGATCTTGACCTATCCCCCAGGAGGGGATAAAAATACCCACCTTGATCTGGCCAGGGGATCCCCATGCCCGCCGCAAAACCTGCTGTCCATAGCCACGATGCAGCGACACACCGCAGCCACAAGGACGTGGTCAATCGCCTGCGCCGGGCCACGGGCCATCTCCAGACCATTGCCGGCATGGTGGAATCCGGGCGGGACTGCGCGGATATCGCCCAGCAGATGCACGCCGTGATTCGTGCGCTGGAAGAGGCCAAGTCAACCCTGATCCACGACCACATCGAGCACTGTCTCGAAGACGCGATCGGGCCTGCCAGCCGCGACCAGCGGGTCACCATCCAGGATTTCAAGAAGATCAGCCGCTACCTGTAGGTGGCGGACCGGGGAGAACGAACGATGTGGCGCGCGACACTGGACTGGCTGGGCTTTGGGGAGAAAGGTCACGCGGTGGGCCATGCCCATGGGGGCCACGGGCATAGCCACGACGGCGGGCATGCCCACACCCATGGCGTGATTGACCCGACGATCGCGACGACCAAGCGCGGCATCTGGGCCATCAAGTGGTCCTTCGTCATTCTGGCCAGCACGGCGGTCTTCCAGATCTTCGTCGTCCTCATCTCCGGCAGTGTGGCCCTGCTGGCCGATACGATTCACAACGTCGGCGATGCCGCCACGGCCATCCCGCTCTGGATCGCCTTTGTGTTTGCGCGGCGGAAGCCCAGCGACCAGTTCACCTATGGCCTTGGCCGGGTGGAGGACCTGGCAGGCATGACGATCGTCGGCCTGATCCTGTTCAGTGCTCTCGTCGCGGGTTATCAGACCATCGACCGCTTCATCAATCCCCAGGAGATCAGTTTCCTCTGGGCCGTGGCGGCGGCCGGCGTGGTCGGCTTCATCGGCAACGAGGCGGTGGCCGTGTTCCGGATCCGGGTGGGTCGCGAGATCAACAGCGCCGCGCTCATCGCGGACGGCTATCACGCCCGGGTGGACGGCCTCACGAGCCTCGCCGTTGTGGGCGGCGCCGTTGGCGTCTGGCTGGGCTTTCCCCTGGCAGACCCGATCGTCGGGGCGCTGATCACGTTTCTGATCTTTGGCATCGTCTGGCAGTCGGCCAAGGCAGTCTTTACCCGGGCCCTGGATGGCGTCGAACCGGAGTTCACCGCCCTGCTGCGCCACACGGGGGAGCACGTTCCCGGCGTCCGTGGCCTGCAGAACATCCGCACGCGCTGGATTGGCCATCGCATGTATGCGGAAGCCGATGTCGTGGTGGACGGGTCCCTGCTGGTGCGCGAGGCCGCGATCATCACCGAGAAACTGCAGAAGCAGGCGGACAAGCACCTGCCGGCCCTGGCTTCATTGCGCCTCGCGCTCGCGACGGGCATCGATCCCGAGGAAGCTGGGCGGGCTGAGCGTAATCCGGCACCGGCCCACGATCACGGCGAGCAGCATGACAAGCGCGGGCACGACCATGGTGATCACGAGCATGGCGCTCACGGTCACGTGCATTAGGGAAGGTCTGCATCCTCCCCGCTCATCGTACTCAGTAGGCTGCGTCGAACAGGCCGATTCAAGGCTTGAGCCAGTCCTGTACCGCAAGACCCAGCCCGCGGGCCTCCGCGTCAGGGTGTGCTCTCCGCAGGTGCTTTGCATCCCCTATGCTCCCGACCGCGGTCAAAGCTCTGTCGCCGGATAACCTGCCTCACGTTGATGCCGGATCGCCAGAATCAGGACGGCGTCGTGGGCTTGTTCGAAGCTATAAAGCGCTACATACCCGGAGCGACCACGCGAGATGACCAGTTCGTGCAACCCGGACTCGACCGGGCGGCCAATCAATGGGTGACGCCCGAGCACGAGCACCGCTTCTTCAACCAGATCGAGCGTCGCTCCTGCAGCGCGAGGGTCGCTGTCGAGCAGGAAATCTCCGAGTCGCTCCAGGTCTCGAAGTGCCTGTGAGGAGTAGATCAGTCGCGCCAAGATTTGGCCTTCGGTCTGGTGAGCTCTTTTCCAGCCAGACGACTGCGCAGATAGGTGTGTACTTCACCCGCGGCGTAACCCTTGCCACTCTTCAGCATTGAGCTTCTTGCCCTTGTAGCTTCCGCGACAAAATGCGCACGCGTCTCTGCTGTGATTGCAGCCTGCTCAATGGCGCTCACCATGAAGGCATGGGTAGTGATCCCCTGCTTCTTTGCGGCGATGATTGCACGCTGCTTGATCTCATCAGGTAATTTGAGTGATGTGGTGGCCATGAATCTGCCCAGCGAGTATAGGTGCTAACAAGGTAACACCTGGGTGGGGCTGGATTCAACGGGGGACCAAGCTGGATCCCGAGAGCTGCGCAGGCTGCGGTGGCCAGGTGCGGGTTATCGCCTGCAATACGGAGAATGTGAAGGGCCTGGTCCTCAAGGCCCGCTTTCTCGAGAAGGTCTGATGATTCCAGAGAAACTGGTCAAACCCCGGCTTTTGCGACCTACCCCGCTGGTCCGGAACGCCTTAAGTTCTATGGATGCCCGAGATCAGCCGCTTCCTTGGCATCATCATCGCCATGTATTACCGTGACCACACTCCGCCGCATTTTCACGCGGTATACGGTGACTACGAAGTGACAGTCCAGATCGGAACGGGTGAAGTCCAGGGATTCCTGCCAAGGCGTGCCCTGGCAGCTGTGCAGGAGTGGCGGCGCATTCACCAGGACGAACTGGTGCTGGCTTGGGAACTCGCGAGAAACCGAGAAGCGCTACCACGGATTCCACCACTCGAGTAGTTATGCTCCCCCGCATCACCAACGCGCGCTACCTTGCCGATTTCCGGATCTGGCTGCAGTTCAGTGACGGCGCACAAGGCGAGGTGGATCTCGGCTCAGAGCTTCACGGACCAATCTTTGAGTCCCTGCGGGATGTCGCGGTCTTTCGCCAGGTCCAACTGCATCCCGAACTCCGCACGCTGGTCTGGCCCAACGGTGCGGACTTTGCGCCAGAGTTCTTGCGGTCGCGACTCCGCCTGACAGCCTGAACTGCGCGAAGTGACTGCTGGAACCAACGTCTTTCCAGTGTCGACGCTCACCCCTCGGACGCCTCGGAAGGCGGGGCCTTTGCTCGGCTTGTACTCTGCGTTGCCAGTGGTGGCGGAGCCCCTCGCAGAAACGTAACGAGGCCTGACGTCACCAGCTGAAACTCTGTCGGGTGCCAGAACTTCTGTCCCGTGCGGATCCAGTTGGCGAGGAACCAGTCGGGCAGGCCCCGTTTGCTGAAGTAGGCGAGCTCGGAGCGGTAGACCCAGGCTACGGGACTGGTCGAGAAGGCGTCCCAGTTCCGGGGCAGGTGGACGCCGATCCGGGCGCCCCGTTGCAGATAGCGGAACCGGCCGCCGATGTAGGCCGAGACGCAGGCACTGGAGCATTCCGTGGCGATGTAGGTATCGAGGCCGCGGGACAGGATCACCGCCCGCAGCCGGGTGCCCTCGGACAACGCGCCACCGCCGCTCTCGAGGCGCAGGCGCCGCACCTGTGGATTCGCTGCCAGTAGCCTGCTGACGGCCTCGGAGGCACCGAAGCCCAGCCCACCGCGCAACAGGATCTCCCGGCCGCCGGGCAGCAGGCTGACGGTGTAGGCGTAAGGCCCCAGGGCCAGTGCTACTCGCGCGCCGATGACCTGCTCGGCGCCGAAGACGAGCACCCGCATCGCGATGAGGGTCGTGAAGACGAAGGCGATGACCTGGGTAGCCCGGCCGATGCGCCAGCGGTCTGGCATGGCAGCTTTCCGCTCTCCACTACGCCAGAGCCCGACCATCTGCCACAGCGGCACCAGGGCGATCTGGAAGAACTGCAGCGCGAATGACGCGCCGTACTTACCCAGGGTATCCGGATAACCAAAGTTGCCGGCAATGGCCAGGCGCGGGACCATCCACCAGAGGAGTGCAGAGAATGCCACGCAGTTGACCCACCACGTGACTCCGGGACTCAGATCGCCGCGCCAGTGCCGGCCGATGTAGGAGGTCACCAACCGCTGCTAGTGCCCGAAGTCGAGCGCTGGTCCGGAGCGAGCCTCCTTCGGATCGAAGCGCAGGGGCCTGCCGTCCTTCAGCCACACCAACACTGCCAGAGCAAAGACGCCCAGGTTTGCGATTCCGGTGAGCACGACCGGCCCGGAGATCATCCAGTGATCGTAGATGTAGCCGCCAGCGAGACTGGTGACGAGAATGCCCATAGCGCCGCAGAGGCTGGCAAAGCCAATCACGGAGCCGCGCACATCGATGGGCGTCTCCTGGCCCAGCAGCCCCGTCACCGCCAGGATGACGCTCATCTGGCCAACGCCGACCAGCACGGCACTCAGGTAGCCGATCAGGTTGAACGGGTTTTCCTGCAGACCCAGCAGCGTATAGCCGATTCCGGCAACGAGCAGGGCGACGCAGACGCAGGCCAGGCGATTGAACCGGTCGATGAAGATCCCTGCGACGAGTGCCCAGAGCAGCGAAGCGCCGGTGATGATGAATAGCATCACGCCGGCCTGCTTCAGCGCCGCCGCCGAATCCAGCCCTTCGTTACGCCCCACCTGTTGCAGCCAGAGCGCCACAAAGACGGCCACCAGCGTGAGGTCAGCCCGGGCAACAAAGGAGGCTGCATAGCAGACGACGAGCTTCGGGTTCGCCCGCCCCTGCTTCAGGCCCGTGGTCAGAGCCT
>SHZI01000024.1 GCA_009692345.1 Gammaproteobacteria bacterium
GCGCTGCCGTCGTACTCGAGTCCGGCAGCGAAGCGCTGCACTGGCAGGCCCTGGGCGGTCAATCGTCGGACTTCGTGCGCAAACCAGCCGCTTGGTAGCGGTTAGTCGGTCAATTCATCAAGCAGCCGGCGGGCTTCCTGGCGCTGAGCAGAGTCTCCCTCCTCCAGCACCTCATTGAGAATGCTGCGGGCACCATCGGGGTCACCCATGTCCACATAGGCCCGCGCCAGGTCGAGCTTGGTGCCCACCTCGGTCATGGTCGGGCCCTCCGGGCCACGGCGCCAGCCTGTCATTACGGACGTCGGCTCGAGATCTTCAACCTTGCTGTCACCGATATCGAAGTCAACCTGACTGAGTTCCGCAGAAGCATCGCCCAACGCGACCGCGGCAACCCGGGGTTGCTCGGCAGTGTCTTCTACAACCCGGTGCTCGGCCGTATCACCACTGGTATCCCGGGCCCTGTCGCGACCGGCAGCACTCTTCTCCATCGCATTCCCGCAGGCGGGCAGGTCGAGCGTGCCCTCATCGAGGGCCATGCCCCGCACCTCGGCAGTTGAATCACCCTCGAGCGCTTCCAGCAGGTCCGACGCGTCATCATCACCGCTGAGGTCGTAGACATCGCCATCGAGGCTGCCATCTGCAGCCCCATCGAGAGCGCCGTGGACACCGGTTCCCAGCTCGCCAGCGGCTTCGTCCAGCCCGGTAAGGTCCAGGTCTTCGACGTTGATTTCTTCGGTCTGATCCACACCACCAGAGGACTGGGAGCCCGCGGAAACCGGGCGCAAGCGGAAACCGGGGATCGCGCGCTCCAGCGTCGGCGTTTCCATCGTGCTGCCACCGGAGTCCCGCGGCTCTATGGCGGGGTTCTCCATCGTGGGTGCGTAGTCGCCGTCGTCAAAGTTGATGTCGACCGAGCCCCGGTCATCCTCGTCAGCGAGGGCCAGGTCGAGATCGAAGTCGCCTGTGGTGGACACGGCTCCTGCAAAGAGCGGTTCATCCGGGCAGATCTGCTTGCCCATAATGACCACGTTGCTCCAGCCGCGGTCCGCCGCGCCCTTGAGAAGCCGCTGGAAGGTCTGCGCCTCCTTCAGAAACGACGCCTTGTTCTCCCAAATGAAGAACACCTCCAGCAGTTTCAGCCGCAGATCACGGCGATCCGGGTTATCCCGCAGGGCCCGGGTCAACAGTTCAGCCGCCTGGTCGTAAAGACCGTAGGCCATATGAAAGTTGGCCTCGGCCACGACGTCCGCCCGGTCCAGCTCTACGGCGCCCTCAGTGCTTATGGTTCTCTCGAGCGGCGTTTCCGCGTCGCCATCCCGGGAGTCCGACCGCCCCTCCGACCGCCCCTCCGACCGCCCCTCCGACCGCCCCAGAGGCAGCATCGCGCCGGCCCACTCCCCGGCAACTTCCTCGACGCTGTAGCCATCGCGACGCATGATCGGCTGGGTGCTGGCCGCACCGCGCAGGTCGTCCCGCAGGTCGTCAGCGAAACGGCCACTGGCCTCGTCTGCAGCAGCCATACGTCGTCGGGCAAAGACAAAGAACAGGCCTGCCAGCAGGACGACTGCGGCTGAGACCAGAAACCAGACGTTGAAGACCAGAGCGCCAAGGGAACTCAGAAAGCCACCGCTCTCCTGACCCCCAGCGTCGCCCCTGGCGTCTCGCTGGGAGCGCCGGGCCGGTTTACGCGGCTCGACCGAGGCTGCCTCGTCTGCCCCAAGGGCCGGTGCCGTCGGGACGGCAGCAGGGGCCGCGTCAGCGACGGGCTGCTCCGCGACCGGGGCCTCTGCCACGGGCGGTGGGACTACCGGCGGCTGGGCCTTACCGCTCTCCAGTTGGGACACCCGGTCTTGAAGGGCCTTGAGCTGCGCGTCCTTAAGGGCGAGGAGCCTCTGCTGCTCTGCCACCTCCCGCTCCAGTGCCGGGCTGCCCGGGGTCGGGGAGGCGCTTTGCCGGCTGCCTGCACCAGTGCCGGACGCTGCCTCCGTCGGAGGAACCAGCTGTAGTCGAGGCGGGGTCACAGTGGCCGGTGCGGCGGCGTCTGGAGCACTCCGCCACTGGGCGTCCTGGCGCTGCACCTCGGCAGTCGCGGCACTCCGGTTAACGCCGGCGAGTTCAGCCGCCCCGGGGACCCGCAAAATGGCGCCGCGGCGAAGCAGGTTGATATTGCCGGCAAAGGCTTCCGGGTTGGTCTGGTAGAGCGCCACCATCATCTGGTTCAGGGATACACCGCTGGTGGCCCGCAAGCGCCCCGAGATAGCCCACAGGGTCTCATTGGACCGCACGGGGCCGTAAGTCTCCCCGCCAGGTCCGGTGGTCTGGCTCCCGGTCGCCGGGCTGCGGGACGGCGCTGCATTCTCGGGCGCCGGCGGTCGGCGAATCGCCGGCGCGACTGCGGCCGGACCGGCCGCTGCGGGTAGCGTGGCTGTGCCGGCACCGCTCGGGGCCTGCCCGTCCGGGCCGGCGAAGGCGGGAGGATCCAGCAGGACGGTGTACTCCCGAAGGAGCCTGCCCTGAGGCCAGCTGACATCCAGGAGCAGGGAAATGAAGGGCTCGCTGACGGGCTGGGTAGAAGTGACGCGAACGACGGCCCGGGAACCGTCCTGCTGCACATTGAACCGGAGGTCTTCCAGAAAACGGGGCTGGTCGAGGCCAAAGCGCTCGAAGGTGGCGCCGGAAGCCAGCTGCACGCTGAGCTCAGTCAGGTTGTCCGAAGAATCCAGCGTGACCGGAATCTCGGCCACGAAGGGCTGATTGAGCGCCGACCGCAGCGTGATTTCGCCGAGGCCCAGAGCCCCGGCGTTCAACGGTAGGAGCCCCGCCAGCAGCAGGACTGCAGCGCGTCGAACTCGTGGCATCACCAATCCCCGATTGAGCCGCCAGCACGTCCCCTGGTCGGGGAGCCCAAGTAGCCGAGGGCCTAGAAGTCGAACCAACTATAGCCCATATAGTCACGCGGCGTAAGGCAGAGATGCCCGGATTTGGCGGCAGTTATGGAACCGAACTTCGGCTTCAGGGCCGGGCCCGACCCGCCTCCACATCCGGCGTGATGGTCTCCACGTCGGCATTCTGGGCCCTGTGCCGCAGATAGTGATCCAGGAGGACGATGGCCAGCATGGCCTCGCCGATCGGCGCCGCCCGCAGCCCCACACAGGGATCGTGCCGGCCGGTGGTTACGACCTCAGTCGCCTCGCCCTCTTCGTCCACGGTGTCACCCGGGAGCCGGATGCTGGACGTGGGCTTGAGCGCGATGCTGACCAGGATGTCCTGGCCTGTGGAAATCCCGCCCAGGATCCCGCCGGAGGCGTTGCGCCGGAACCCCACCGGGGTCATCTCGTCCCGGTGTTCGGTGCCTTTCTGGGCCACTACCGCAAAACCGGCGCCCAGCTCGACAGCCCGCACGGCATTGATGCTCATCATCGCGTGGGCAATGTCGGCCTCGAGCTTGTCGAACACCGGCTCACCCAGTCCTGGCGGAACGCCGCTGGCCACAACATTGATCCGGGCCCCGATGGAGTTGCCCTCCTTGCGGAGCGCATCCATGTAGGCCTCCAGTTCGGGCACGCGGGCAGGATCCGGACAGAAGAACGGATTGTCATCGACCGTGCTGAGATCCACAGCGTCCAGGACCAGCGGCCCGAGTTGGCGCAGATAGCCGCGGATCTCTACCCCCAGCCTCAGCTGCAGGTATTTTCGGGCAATCGCCCCGGCAGCGACCCGCATGGCGGTCTCCCGGGCGGATGACCGGCCGCCGCCCCGGTAGTCCCGGAGGCCGTACTTTTGCTGGTAGGTGTAGTCGGCATGGCCGGGCCGGAAGCGATCCTTGATCTTCCGGTAGTCCCCGGACTTCTGATCCACGTTCTCAATAAGGAGCCCGATCGGCGTCCCGGTAGTGAGCCCCTCGAACACGCCGGAAAGGATCTTCACCGCGTCGGGTTCCCGGCGCTGGGTGGTATGCCGGGACTTGCCGGGCCGACGCCGCTCCAGATCCTTCTGGATATCAGCCTCGGACAGCGGCATCCCGGGCGGACACCCGTCCACGATGCAGCCCAGGGCGGGACCGTGACTCTCGCCAAAGGTCGTGACGGAAAACGCTCGGCCGATGGTATTTCCGGACATCAGTGCTCTGCTCGCAATGGTTCGCCAGTAGCCTAGTTGCTCACGGGCAAGGTAGCCCGGAGATCTCCCGCGCTGACCAGGGCAATGCCATCCCCGCCATTGGTGAGCTCGGGCCAGAGGAATGGTACCGCTGGAAAGCGGGTTTCAAGCACCCCCGACCCGGCGCCAACCTCAAGAGCCAGCCAGCCGTGAGCGGTCAGAAACGGCACAACATGGTGCAGGATTCTCGCCGGGCTTTCCATCCCGTCGACGCCGGAAACCAGGGCGAGACGGGGTTCGTGGCCATACTCCGGCGGAAACGTGGCCAGATCGCCCTCCGGCACATAGGGCGGATTGCTCACGATGAGGTCGAAGGTGCCTTCAATCCCGGCAAAGAGATCGGCGCACAGCAGCTGCACCCGGTCTTCGAGGCCGTAGCGCGCCACGTTAGTGGCAGCCACCGCCAGCGCATCGGTGGAGATATCACTGGCCACAACCCGGGCTTCGGGAAAGGCCAGCGCCAGGGCCACAGCAATGCAGCCGCTGCCCGTCCCGATCTCCAGGATGCGCTGGACCTTCCCCGCGTCGAGCCAGGGCTCGAAACGGCCCTCGATCAGCTCCGCAAAGGGCGAACGGGGAATCAGGACACGCTCATCCACGCAGAACGGCAGTCCGGCAAACCAGGCTTCGCCCGTGAGGTAGGGCAAGGGCCGGCGACTGGCAATGCGCAGCGCGAGCAGCGTCTCGATCCGCGCCAGAGCCGCCGGGGTGACAGACAGACGATAGGCCTGCTCTGCATCGCCATGGTCAAGACCCAGCTCATGAAAGACCAGGGCGGCGGCTTCGTCCCGGGCGTTCCCCGTACCGTGACCAAAAAAGACGCCGGCCTGATCAAGGCGCGTGGCGCACGCGGCGATCAGCCCGCCCACCGTGTCCGGGGCGTGCTTGCGGCGCGACGGCCGCCGTGACCTGCCGGATCCTGTGGCCATACCTGCCCAGCGCTGGAAACCCTGTGTGGCGTATAGAATACGTCGGCGCCGCGCCCCGGGAACCTCTTGCTGATGCTGCCCGCCCTCCTGGACCACCTCTTCGTCCTGTTTCAGCGCCTGCTGCCGGAACGCCAGCTGGGCAGCGCGGTCCGCGCCCTCACCCGTAATCGGACCCCCTGGCTCAAGGCTCTGCTGATCAGGACCTTCGTCCGGGTCTACGGCGTCGACCTCAGCGAGGTCGACCACCCGGAACCGGAAGCCTGGGAGCACATGAACGCCTTCTTCACGCGGCCGCTCCGCGCCGGGTCCCGCCCCATCGCACCCGGTGCCGGCACGGTCGTGAGTCCCAGTGACGGCATCCTGGAAGAACTCGGCTATGCCAACGCTGACCAACTGCTGCAGGCCAAGCGCTTCCGGTACCGGATCGCGGATTTTCTCGCGCTCACGGCCGCCGAAGCGGAGCCCTTCAGCGGGGGTGCTACGACCACCATCTACCTGGCCCCCCACGACTATCACCGCGTGCACATGCCGCTCCACGGCCGGGTCACGGGCATGGTCTACGTCCCTGGGCGCCGCTGGGCCGTCAACGGGCGGACGGTGCAGACCGTACCGGGGCTCTTTGCGGCCAACGAACGCGTCATCCTGTGGTGCGCTAGTCCGGCGGGCCGCTTTGCCGTGGTGCTGGTGGGTGCGTTGAATGTGGCCAGTGTCTCCCTGGCCTGGTGCGGGGAAGTGCCTTCAGCGGGCCGGATCGTCCGAACGACCTATGGGAACACGGACCCGTCACTGGAGATTCCGGCGGGTGGCCTCCTGGGGCAGTTCAACCTGGGCTCCACGGTGGTGATCGTCGCCGAGCGTGGTTTGATTGCGTGGGACAACCATGCCGAACCCGGACAGCCTATCCGCATGGGCGCCCGCCTCGGCCAGAACCGGGTCGGCCCGGCCCCGCGGACAGCCACCTGATGCCGTGGCCGCCGACGGCCTCCCTGGCCACACTCCACCAGAGAGCGCAGCTGCTCGGCGCCACGCGAGCGTTCTTTGCTGAGCGCGGCTTGCTGGAAGTGGACACGCCTGCCCTGGTGCGCCATGCCGTGACGGACCCGCACCTGGAGAACATCCAGGTCCGAACCAGCGGCAACCACCCGCTCTTCCTGCACACCTCGCCGGAATTCCACATGAAGCGTCTGCTGGCCGCGGGCGCCCCCGATATCTGGCAGCTCGGCAAGGTGTTCCGGGACGGCGAGGCGGGCCGGCACCACGAACCGGAGTTCACGCTGCTGGAGTGGTATCGCCGCGACTACACCCTGGCCCGCCTGGCCGATGAGACCTGCGAGTTGCTGGCGGCGCTGGCCAAAGTCGCCGAAGGGACCGGTGCCCCACCAAGACTCTCGCTGGAACCGCCAGTGCACTGGACCTACGCCGACCTGTTCCGGGAGGCGCTGGGCGTTGATCCGCTCACGGCGCCGCTAATCGATATCCAGGCCTGCGCGCGGAAGGTTCTGGGCGCCCAGCTGGATCCGGGACTCTACCGGGACCTAGGTGACGAAACCTCGTTGTGGCTGGACCTGCTGATGAGCCATGTGGTGAGCAAGCGGCTGGCCGGGACAGGCATTGCCGTGGTCACGGGCTATCCCGCCGCTCAAGCCGCCCTCGCCCGCCTGAACCCGGCAGACCCGCGAGTCGCTGAGCGCTTCGAAATTTTCTGCGGGGGAATCGAGGTTGCCAACGGCTATCGTGAACTCACTGACGCAGCCGAGCAGAACAGGCGCTTCAGCGCGGAGCGGGCATTCAGGGCACGACTGGGGCGTCGGGACGTGGTCCCGGACCCGCAGCTACTCGCCGCACTGGAGAGCGGTCTTCCCGATTGTGCGGGAGTTGCTGTGGGCTTCGACCGGGTGGTGATGGTGCTACTCGGGCTGGGCACGCTGCAGGCGGCGATCAGTTTCCCTACTTGACCCGCGAGGCGTAAGCACTGGTGCGCGTATCCACCTTGATAACTTCGCCCTCGTTGATGAACAGCGGCACCTTCACCACAGCTCCGGTCTCCAGCTTCGCCGGCTTCATGCCACCGGTTGCCGTGTCGCCCCGCACACCGGGATCGGTCTCGATAATCTTGAGTTCGACGAAGATGGGTGGTACGACCTGCAGTGGCACACCGTTCCACAGCGTTACGGTGCAGGTGTCCTGCTCGCGCAGCCACTGCTTCGCGTCCTCGACAGCAGTGCCTGAAGCGGGAATCTGCTCGAAGGTCTGCGGGTCCATGAAGTACCACATGTCCCCGTCCACGTAGAGATACTGCATCGGCCGGTCGACCACGTCGGCGGATTCGATGGAATCGCTGTTCCGGTAGGTCTTTTCCACCGTCCGGCCGGTGCGCAGGTTGCGGATCCGCACGCGGTTAAAGGCCTGGCCCTTGCCGGGCTTGACAAATTCGTTATCGACCACGGTGCAGGGATCGCCATCGATCAGGACCTTGCTGCCACTGCGGAGATCGCTTGCACTGTAGTTGGACATAGAAACCCATTTGTTTTCGGGGCCGGGTATTCTAGCCTGATCTATGCACCCCGCCAGACCCGAGACCACCCCCGGACCCGTTAGTCGCCACTCCTGGCAGGCCGCGCTCGCGCGGGGCCTGCGGGACCCCGCTGAGTTGCTGGCCGCTCTGGGCCTGACGGCGGCCGAGTGCGGCCTCGGCGAAGCCGTGATGGCCCGGGACGGCGCTGCCGCTTTCCCGCTGCGCGTGCCCTTGGGCTTCGTCGCCCGCATGCGGCCCGGTGACCCACTGGACCCCCTGCTGCTCCAGGTCCTGCCCTCCCCGGCCGAAGGCCAGTCAGTCCCGGGCTTCGGGGCTGACCCCGTGGGGGACCTGGCCAGTGCCCGGAGCCCCGGGTTGCTACAGAAGTACGCCGGTCGTGCCCTGCTGATCACCACCGGCGCCTGCGCCATCCACTGTCGCTACTGCTTCCGCCGGGACTACCCCTACGCAGAGCACAGCGCCGCGGCGAGTCACCTGGAGTCGTCGCTGCAGGTCATAGCCGCCGATACCTCGCTCGAGGAGGTCATCCTGAGTGGTGGCGACCCGCTGGTGCTGGGGGAGAAGCGGCTTGAGGATCTCCTGTTGTCGATC
The DNA here is from genome assembly GCA_009692345.1 of Gammaproteobacteria bacterium. Lineage (GTDB taxonomy): Bacteria > Pseudomonadota > Gammaproteobacteria > Steroidobacterales > SHZI01. Next base: position 8,215 of record SHZI01000024.1, read on the forward strand.
GATAAACTCACCCACGTCAAGCGCATCCGGCTGCATTCCCGGGTGCCCGTCGTCCTGCCGGAACGCGTGGACAGCCGGCTGCTGACCCTCCTCGGCAGTCTCCGTTCCCAGGTGGTGGTCGTCATCCACGCCAATCATTCCCAGGAGATTGACGGCGACGTGAGCCAGGCTCTCCGGGCTCTTGCTGCGGTTACGGGCCCGCTGCTGAATCAAGCCGTGCTCCTCCGGGGCATCAATGATTCCTCCCGGGTCCTGGTAGCCCTGTCCCGTGCACTCTTCGGTGCCGGTGTGCTGCCCTACTACCTGCACCAACTGGATCCCGTGGCTGGTACCGCGCATTTCGCTGTGCCTGACAGCACGGCGGTCGCACTGCTTGCTGAAGTTCTGGCGCAGCTGCCTGGCTATCTGGTGCCAAAGCTCGTCAGGGAGACGGCCGGGAAACCTGCGAAAACACCGCTCGGATCTTTCGGCACGACATAACTCCAGCCGCGCCACATAATCGAACTGCGGTCACATAATCCCCGCGCCCCGACCCGCAGAATCCTGTTGGGTTAAAGGGTCTCGGCAGGGGTGAAGTTGGACAACTCCGTGGGCATTCCGCTTCTCGTCATTAGCCGTAGTGACGATCATGCGACGACGATCAATTCAGTTCTTCGGGACAGCGGTCATCCCGTGCACTGCCAGCGGGTGAACGATCTGCCAACCCTGGCGGACTGCTTGACTGCGCAGCCGCCAGAAATCCTGCTGTATTTTTCCGGGGATACGGATCTCGACTTCAGCGCCGTCGCTGCTGCGGTCGCCCAGTGTTCGCCGCCACCCCCGCTCCTCATGGTGCAGGCCCAGGTTGATGAACCGGGTATCGCCACGGCGATGGAGAACGGTGCCCGGGACGTCGTCTCCCTGACCCATCGCAACCGCTTGCGCGCCGTTGTCGGCAGGGAACTCCATGCCCACAGGCTGCGTCTCGCCCTTGAGGGCGTCCTGAGTTCCGCGCGCCAGTACAAGCAGGAACTCCGCAGCCTCATGACCGGGGCGTCAGAGGCCATCGCCGACATTCACGATGGCATCATCGTCGCGGTCAACCCGGCCTGGGCCGCTCTTCTGGGCGTGGAGGCCGAAGAGGAACTGATAGGCCAGCCCTTCATGGACCTGTTCCGGGAGGCTGACCAGGCCACGCTGAAGGGTGCGCTGGTAGCCTGCCTCAAGGACAAATGGCAGGAAGACGGGGTGCTACCGGTTGTCGCCTACCGCAGGGACGACTCCGAACTGCCGCTGGACCTGCGCCTCAAGCGGGTGACAGTGGATGGCGATCCCGCCGTGCGCATTGTCGTGCCCGCGGACCGGCAGCCCGAAGACACTCCGGAGGATCTGCTGGAGCAGGCAGTCGCCAGGGATCCGTCCACTGGCTTCTACCAGCGACAGTACTTCCTCGAGCACCTGACGGCGCGCTTGTCCAGTCAGCAGGCGGGCGGCATTCGGGCCCTGGCCTACATTCGTCCGGATCACTTTGCCCGGGTCCAGTCCGACGTGGGACTGCTCGGGACAGAACCGCTGCTCATGCGCCTCGCCGAATTGCTCCGCGAATTCATGCAACCGTCCGACCTCTATGGTCGCTTTGGTGGAACCATGTTCACCGTCATGATCGAGCGCGGCACGATGACGGACGCTCAGGCCTGGGCCAACCAGCTCTGCAAGGCCGTGGCCAACCAGGTCTTCGAGGTCGACACCCAGTCCACGTCCATGTCTTGCACCATCGGTTTGTGCGAGGTCAAGGCCTCAGACCAGAATCCTGGCGAACTGCTGGCCGAGGCCGAGCAGGCCTGCCGCAAGGGCCGGGATCAGGGCGGCGATCGCGTGGTGCTGAGCGACACCACTGGCATCACGGAACGACTGCGCCAGACAGACTACCTGTGGGTCGCCCGGATACGCACAGCCCTGATGCAGAATCGCCTGCGCCTGATGCACCAGCCGGTGGTTGGCCTGCATGAGGAAGTCCAGGGTGTGCTGGATACCCGTGTGCGACTCATCGACGAACAGGGTGAGCCCGTGCTGCCGGCCGACTTCATCCCCGCCGCTGAACGCGCCCACATGATGAAAAACATCGACCGCTGGGTGATAGGCGCGTCATTCTCCTTCTGCGTGGCGCAACAGCCAAACCTGGTTTTCGTCCGCCTGTCCCGGGATTCCGTGCTCGACGATTCCCTGCTGGAGTGGCTGAAGGCCCGGGCGCTCAGCACGGGCCTCAAGCCTTCTCAGGTTTGCTTCCAGATCAGCGAGGAACTCGCCCTGCAGCAGTTGAAGCAGGCCAAGGAACTGGCCGAGAGGCTCGGGGAGGCCGGCTTCCTTTTCGCCGTGGATCACTTCGGCGCTGGTCGCGACTCGAGCCAGCTGCTGGGTCACCTGCCCATGCAGTTCGTCAAGGTGGACGGCAGCCTGATGCAGGGTCTGCACAGGGACAAGGACCTCCAGAGGAAGGTGGGCGAGATTGCCGCCCGGGCCCGGGAGCTGAAGATCAAGACCATTGCGGAACGGGTCGAGAGCGCCAACACGATGGCCGTGCTCTGGCAGCTGGGAATCTCCTTCGTCCAGGGCAACTTCACCCAGACCCACGATGTGGTGCTCGGCGGCACAGGGGAACCCGAGTAGCGGGCTACCGGCTGAGTCCGACGTGCGTTCAGTCACACTCCCGGGGCACTTCTGGCCAGCGAGGCGGCACGACATAACAGAACGAGACATGGGTCGTTTACCCGCCGCTCCGCAGATGTTTTCTTAGCGGCTGACACACAGGGACGTCAGGGCCAACCCATGCGCCGATTGCGCCAGCCAGCTCAAATCGCGACTTCACAGCTTCGTCTGGCACTCCGGCAGCTGTTTGCCCGGCCGCTGCTGACCGGATCCCTGCTGATGGTGCTGGCGCCCTCCGGGCAGGCACTCACTCTCGGTGACATCAACGTGCGCTCTACGCTGGGCCAACGTCTCGCGGCGACCATTCCCGTGAGCCTGGGCTCCGGCGAGACTCTGGCCAGTGGGTGCGTCCAGCCGAGCTATCAGTCGGCTGATCTCCGCAGGGTCCCTGGGACAGAAGTTACGACGCCCGAAGCCGGTCGCGACGGGCTCTATGACCTGCAGATCACGAGCGCGGCGGCCCTGTATGAGCCCCTGTACGAACTGGAACTGAAGGTCCAGTGCCCCGGGTCACCCGCCCTCATCCGGCAATACGTGCTGATGCTCGACCTGCCGGCGGCCGCAACCGTCCTGTCGGCCACCGAGCGCGCCGAACCCGTTACTGCCAGCCCGGCGCCAGTGCAGCGGCGCTCCACCGCCCGACCTGTCGGAGCAACGCTTGAGCCCGGCGCACGCTATCGCGTTGCGGAAGGCGATACTCTCTCGTCGATCGCAGCCCGTGTTCGCAGCCGGACAGTCTCGCTGTGGGCGGTGGCTTCCGCCATTCAGTCGGCAAATCCGGATGCCTTCATCCGCAACGAGGCAAACCTCATCAAGCTGGGCAGTGAGATTCTGATTCCCGCAGCCGGAGCGCCAGTTCAGCCAGCACCGGCCTCGACCGCCGATGCCGGGCTCACACCGGTAGCCCCGCCGGAACCTGCAGCGGATCCCGCAGCGGAAACGCCGATCACGGCTGCAACGCCCGGGACTGTAGCCGCAGCAGCTCCCGCACCAGTGGCTGCGGTTGCCGAGACCCCACGGCCGGCGGCCCCAGTGCCGGCGCCCGTGGCGCGTCGCGCTCCGGCACAGGCACCGGTAGCCGTCGCCACAGAGGTCGCTGAACCCAATCCCGTGCTGGCCGCAGGCGCCGGTATCCTGTTCGGCCTGATCATCAGCGGATTGCTCTGGGCCCGGGGACGCCGGACGGACCGCCAGCGCCCGGTGCCGAAAGCAACGCCCCGGCAGGCGGCCCAGCCCCCCTTCGGGTCCACCGCCCTTGCGACAGCGATCACCACGGCGCCGGCACCCCTGGTTACACGGGCGCTGGAGCCTGCCTTTACTGTTTCCTACAGCCCGCCCGCCGAGGACCCCCTCGCCTCGGAGTTTGCGGGTGAGGGCGTCACCTCCGAACTGGAAGAACTGTTCGACAGCGCGGACACCACCATCCGGAAGCGTCTCAACGCGGAAAAAACCCAGGCAGCCCGCTCACTGCTGGCAGACCCGGAAGATGCCTAAGCGCCGGTTAGGCTCGAACCCGCTCGGAACGTGGACTTTCTGGTAGGTGACCCGACCGACGCGGAGGCCACCTCCCAGTCCGGAACAGTGGCTATTCACGCCCTCGCCGCTTCAGCCACCAAGGATCAACAGCAGGCGCAGACCCTGCTGGAGGCGCTGACGCTTCTGGAGCTCGACATGTCCGCGGTACGGCAGGCCCTGGGGAACGATCTGGACGAGGCGACACAGATCAGCGAGACCAGCATCCGGGCCGCGTCGGCACGCAAGAGAGCGCGTTAGGAGGGGGTTACTGCGGTAACCCGCTCGATCTTCCGCCAGCCCCGCGGCAGGAGGCCGCCGCGCTGGCTGCGCGCACCCCGATACTCCGCCAGATCTCCGGGCTTCAGCGTCATCGTGCGCTGATTGCTGAACAGCAGGAGCGCCTGTCCAGGCTCCAGAACCACCACAGCGGACAGCTTTTCTTCCCCCGCCTTGAACTTGCGGGATGAGATCCCGAAAATCTTGTTGCCCTTGCCCCGGGGCAGTTCCGGCAGCTCAGCAGCAGGGAAAACCAGCAGCCGCCCTTCGGAACTCAGGGCCGCGACCAGCGCCTTGCCCGGGAACTCCGTCCCCAGGACGGGGGCTGGAATCAGCACGTCACCACCCTCCGGCACCCGCAGGCAGGCCTTGCCAGCCCGATTGCGCGAGTGGAGGTCACCGAGCTTTACAAAGAAGCCATAGCCCGCGTCACTCGCCACGAGCCAGCGCATCGCCGGCTCACCCAGCAACAGCCCGCGAAAGCTCGCACCGGCGGGCAGATTGAGCCGTCCCGTGAGCGGTTCGCCCTGCCCCCGGGCGGACGGCAGCGAGTGAGCTGCCAGGCAATAGGCACGGCCCGTGCTGTCGAGGAACACCGCAGTCTGCGTACTCTTGCCCGGGGCGGAGCTGAGGTAGCTGTCTCCTGACTTGTAGCTGAGACTGACGGGGTCGATGTCGTGGCCCTTGGCAGCACGGACCCAGCCACTGGCCGACAGGACGACAGTCACCGGCTCGCTGGTTACGAGTTCGGTTTCAGCCAGAGCCTGGGCTGCCTCGCGCTCAACGATGGCGGTACGCCGGGGATCCCCGTGCTTCTCCGCCAGTGCCAGCAACTCGTCCCGGATCAGCGTCTTGAGCCGCGCGGCACTCTTCAGAATCTGCTGGAGGCGATCACGCTCCGCAGCCAGCTCGTTCTGTTCGGTGCGGATCTGGATCTCCTCCAGCTTCGCCAGCTGGCGCAGGCGAAGATTGAGGATCGACTCTGCCTGGGTCTCGGTGATTCCAAAGCGCTCAATCAGAGCTTCCCTGGGCTTGTCGGCTTTCCGGATGATCCGGATCACCTCGTCTATATTCAGGTAGGCAATCAACAGGCCTTCGAGGATGTGCAGACGTTCCTCGACTTTCCCCAGGCGATACTGCAGCCGCCGCTTGACCGTGGCAGTGCGGAACCGCAGCCACTCGGCGAGCAGGGACTTCAGGTCCCGAACTGCAGGGCGACCGTCCAGGCCAATGACGTTCAGATTGACCCGAATGGTGCGCTCGAGGTCTGTGGTAACAAACAGATGGCTCATCAGCGCATCGACGTCCACCTTGCCGGCTTTGGGTGAAATCACCAGGCGCGTCGGACTTTCGTGATCCGACTCGTCCCGGAGGTCATCCACGAGGGGCAGCTTCTTCGCCTGGCGCTGAGCCTCGATTTGCTCAAGTACCTTGCTGCCGGAAACCTGGAAGGGCAGATTGGTGATGATGATGTCGCCATCATCGAGCTCCCAGGTGGCCCGCAGGCGCAGGGTGCCGTTGCCCGTCGCATAGATGTCCTGGAGCTCCTTGCGCGGGGTCACCAGCTCCCCGCCAGTGGGGAAATCCGGCCCCTTGATGTGCTGGCAGAGCTGCTTGAGCGTGGTCTCAGGCTCCTCCAGCAGACGCACCAGGGAAGTGACGACTTCCCGGAGGTTATGGGGAGGAATATCAGTGGACATGCCCACCGCAATCCCACTGGCCCCGTTCAGCAGCAGATTGGGCAACTGGGCTGGGAGCAGCACAGGCTCCTGCATGGTGCCGTCGAAGTTCGGCACCCACTCCACGGTGCCCTGCTCGAGTTCATCCAGCAGGGTGGCTGCGTAGGGCGTCAGCCGCGCCTCTGTGTAGCGCATGGCTGCAAAGGACTTCGGATCGTCAGCAGAACCCCAGTTGCCCTGGCCGTCAACGATCGGGTAGCGGTACGCGAAGGCCTGGGCCATGTGGACCATGGCTTCGTAGCAGGCGGAGTCACCGTGGGGATGGAACTTGCCGATCACGTCGCCGACCGTGCGCGCGGACTTCTTGTGCTTGGTGGCCGCCAGCAGGCCCAGCTCGCTCATCGCATAGATGATCCGCCGCTGGACCGGCTTCAGGCCGTCCCCAATGTGCGGGAGCGCCCGATCGAGAATGACGTACATCGAGTAATCGAGGTACGCCTTCTCGGTGAAGGCTCGCATCGGCACCTTCTCGACGGACTGAAATTCAAGCCGGCTCTGCAGGGCCGGCGCGACGGCACCCTTACCGCCTGACTTCGCTGCTGATTTCTTCCGGGTACCCATGGGGTCAGATCTCGGCGAGGTTGCCCTTGGCCTCCAGCCAGGTGCGGCGATCGCCGGCGCGCTTCTTGGCGAGGAGCATGTCGAGCAGCTGCTCGGTGTCATCGCCCGCGTCAATGGTCAACTGCACGAGACGCCGGGAATCCGGCAGCATCGTGGTCTCCCGGAGCTGCATCGGGTTCATCTCACCGAGGCCCTTGAACCGGGTCACCGAGGGCTTCGCCCGGACGCCTTCCGCAGTAAGCCGGTCGAGGACACCCTGCCGCTCGGCCTCGTCCAGCGCGTAGTAGACCTCCTTGCCGGCATCGATACGAAAGAGGGGCGGCATGGCGGCATAGACGTGACCAGCACGCACCAGCTGAGGAAAGTGGCGGACGAACAGCGCGCAGATGAGCGTGGCAATGTGCAGGCCGTCGGAATCGGCATCCGCAAGAATGCAGACCTTGTGGTACCGGAGGCCGGTGAGGTCAGCACTGCCCGGCTCCGCGCCGATCGCGAGGCTGATATTGCTGATTTCCTGGGACGCCAGCAGCTCGCCCTGATCCACCTCCCAGGTGTTCAGGATCTTGCCCCGCAGGGGCAGCACGGCCTGATACTCCCGATCCCGGGCCTGCTTGGCTGACCCACCGGCCGAGTCCCCTTCGACCAGAAAAATCTCGCAGCGCTCCGGATCGGTACTGGTGCAGTCCGTCAGCTTCCCGGGCAGCACCGGGCCACTGGTAATCCTCTTCCGCACCACCACCTTGGCAGCCTTGATCCGGCGCTGGGAGGCGAGGATGGCGCGCTCGGCGAGCTGATCGCCCTCTTCCGTGTGCTGACTCAGCCACAGCGAAAAGGAATCCTTGACCACGCCGCCCACGAAGGCCGCGCACTCCCGTGAGCTGAGGCGCTCCTTGGTCTGACCAGAGAACTGGGGCTCCTGCATCTTGACGGACAGCACGTAGTGCAAGCCGTCCCACACGTCGTCGGGCGCCAGCTTGACCCCCCGGGGCAGCAGGTTGCGGAATTCGCAGTAGTCCCGGAGCGCGTCAGTCAGGCCAGTCCGCAGGCCACCCACATGGGTCCCGCCCTGGGCGGTGGGAATCAGGTTGACATAGGACTCATTGATAGCCGGCGCATCGGTGTCAGCCCAGGCCAGCGCCCACTCCACCTCCTCCCGCTCCCCCTTCAGACTGGCGGCGTAGGGCGGGTTGGGCAGCATATCGGCGTCCGGCAGACTCTCGGCCAGGTACTGGCCCAGACCGCCTTCGTAGAGCCACTCGTGACTCTGCTCCGGCTTCTCGACCTCGAAGCGAATCCGCAGGCCCGGACAGAGCACCGCCTTGGCCCGCAGGACGTGGACCAGATCGGGGACCGAGAACTTCTCGGAATCGAAGAACTTGGGATCAGGCCAGAACCGCAGCGTCGTGCCGGTGTTGGCCTTGCCGACCGTACCGACCTGTTCCAGCTTGCCGACCCGTTCGCCGTTGCGGAAGCTCATGTTGTACTCGTGGCCGTCCCGCCGGATCCACACTTCCAGATTCTTCGACAGAGCGTTGACCACCGACACGCCGACCCCGTGCAGTCCGCCGGAGTACTGATAGTTGTTATTGGAGAACTTCCCACCCGCGTGGAGCCGGGTGAGGATGAGTTCCACGCCCGGAATCTTCTCGGTGGGGTGCTTGTCCACGGGCATCCCGCGGCCGTCGTCGGCAACCTCCACCGAGCCGTCGGCGTGGAGCTTGACGTCGATGCGCTTGCAGTGGCCCGCCAGGGCCTCGTCCACGCTGTTATCGATCACCTCGTGGGCAAGGTGATTCGGCCGACTCGTGTCGGTGTACATCCCGGGGCGGCGACGCACGGGATCAAGGCCGCTAAGGACCTCAATGTCAGCAGCTTCGTAGCGGGTAGCCATCAGAATTCAGGAACGATGCACAACAACCGGCCGAATCTTAGAGTACCCGCCGGATTAAGCAAGAACTGGTGCTGGTGACGACTGGAGCGGCAGTCAGGCGAGATCGGCGATAAGGGATTCGCGCAGCATCTCGGGAAGGCTGGCCGCCCGCACGTCCAGCTCCGGGTGATCCACACCGGCGGACACGCCGGCACCCGCCCGGAGAGCCTGGACGGCAGCGACTGGCAACTCGAAGCGCAGAAAGTGCACGGCAGACGTCTTGGTTTCGTTGGATCGCTCCAGATCCTCGTCCGCGATGCCATAGATGGGCGCCTGGCCGCCGATAGAGACCCAGACGCGATCCTCAACGCCCCGCAGGCGGCCCAGCGCGGTACGCCGCTCCTCCTCGTCGGGATACTCGATCAGGAGCGTGGCTTTCCAGTTGGTCCCGTCGGGAATCAGGGGGTTGTAGGTCTCCAGTTCCGCCCGGATGTCGTCCGGCTCGAAGATGCGTTCCGCGCGGAGCATCTCCTGGATCTGGTAATGCATCGTCAGCCGGTCCTCGAAGGACAGTGTGACGTGCTCGCCAAGGGGCAGGCGGCGGTGAGCCTTGTGCTCGATGACGCGTTCGCGAAACTCGGGGCGCAGCCTGGCGTAGGTCTCGAGGGGGAAAAGGTCGTCCAGGGTGAGCTTGTGCATACAGTTCTTCCAGGACGAATCAGATCCCGTAGGCGTGCCGGAGCAGCTCGATCGGGTGCGAGTGGTCGCTGCGGCCGGCGAGACCCGCCACCTGGGCAGCTGCCATGGGGCAATCACTGCAGAAATGGTCTGCGCCACTGGCCTGGACCTGCTCGGCTACCGGCGTGGCAATCCGGACCGACGCCGCCCGGAACTCGACCTTCACCCCGTAGGTACCGTCGTGGCCCGAGCACCGCTCGACAGGCTGGACCGTCGTCCCGGGGACCAGCTGCAGGACATCCCGCGTTTTGAGGCCGATGTTCTGGACGCGCAGATGGCAGGGCACGTGATAGGAGACGGTGCCCAGGAACTTCGTGAAGTCCGTGCGCAGCTTGCCGCCCTTGTGGCGCAGATGCAGGTAGTTGAAGGGATCGAAGAAGGCCCGCGCCACTGCCTGCACCTGGGCATCCTGGGGAAACATCAGCGGCAGCTCCTGCTTGAACATGAGCACGCAGGAGGGCACCGGGGCAATGATGTCCCAGCCCTCCGCCACCCACCGGGCGAGTTCCGGCACGTTGGCCTCCTTGGCTCTGGCCACGGAGTCCAGATCACCCAGCTCGAGCTTGGGCATGCCACAACACTGCTCGGAGCCTGCGAGCTGCACGGTAATGCCGTTGTGCCGGAAGACGGCGACGAGATCCTCGACCATCGCGGGGAGGTTCCGGTTGCCGTAGCAGGTGGTGTAAAGGATGACCTTGCCGCTGGTGCCGTTGACCGCTTCCACTGGCGCAGATGGGGCTGTCTGGCGTCCAAGGCGCTTGCGGGCAGTATCGCTCTCGTAACGGGGTAGCGGCGCGTCCCGGGCAACACCGAGAGTCTTCTCCAGCAGCAGGCGCCCGGCCTGGTTGCCATTGACGGCGTTGACCACCTCGGCCACCACAGGAATTCCCGCGATGTTGCCCACCAGATCAGTTGCCGAGAGTATCCGGCTCCGCAGCGGGGCGCCCTCCTCCCGGAAGCGGACGGCCTTGGCCCGCAGCATCAGGTGGGGAAAGTCCACGTTGAAGGGATGAGGCGGAACGTAGGGACACTTGGACATGTAGCACATGTCGCAGAGGTAGCACTGGTCGACGACCTCGGCGAACGCGGCTTTGGGCACGCTGTCCACCTCGCCGGAGGCCGAGGCATCCACCGCGTCGAAGAGCGTGGGAAAAGCATTGCAGAGACTGAAACAGCGCCTGCACCCGTGACAGATATCGAAGACCCGCTCCAGCTCGGTCTCGAGAGCTGCCTTGTTCCAGAAGTCGGTCGATTGCCAGTTGAGCGGGTGACGCGTGGGGGCGTCGAGGCTGCCTTCGCGTGTGGCCATTGGTGTCCCTTATTGAGGACCGGCCGGCGGTCCTTAACGGGCCGCCGGCCGGCTATAACACGACGGCTTACTTGCCGAGGGTGTCCAGAGCCTTCTGGAAGCGATTGGCGTGGGACCGCTCGGCCTTGGCCAGGGTTTCGAACCAGTCCGCGACCTCACGGAAACCCTCGTCCCGGGCGGTCTTGGCCATGCCGGGATACATGTCGGTGTACTCGTGGGTTTCACCCGCAATGGCGGCCTTGAGGTTATCCGCTGTCGGGCCCATGGGCAGACCCGTGGCGGGATCGCCGACGTCCTTCAGATAGTCCAGATGCCCGTGGGCATGGCCAGTTTCACCTTCAGCAGTCGAGCGGAATACCGCCGCGACATCGTTGTACCCTTCCACGTCCGCCTTGCCGGCGAAGTACAGGTACCGGCGATTCGCCTGGGATTCGCCGGCGAATGCGGCCTTGAGATTGCCTTCCGTCTTGCTGCCCTTGAGAGCCATTCGTTTTCTCCTTGATGGTGTTTAGACTTGGTCTAAATATAGGAAGACGACCATGATTCTGTCAACCTACCCGGCTATGAGCCCCTCCCGTCGCAAAGCAGCCAGCCAGCCTGTGGATCTCGAGAAGAGCCTGGCGGCGCTGGAAACCATCGTTGAGCAGCTGGAATCCGGCGAACTCCCGCTGGACACCTCGCTGCAGGAGTTTGAGCGCGGCGTCCGCCTGAGTCGCGAGTGCCAGGGGGCGCTGCAGGATGCAGAGCAGCGTGTGAAGGTGCTGATGGGCGGCGAACTCAGGGACTTTGCGACCGACGACCCGGAAGACGAAAGCCCGCGCTAGCCCACTCCCGATTGGCGCTGATCCCGAGAAAGATCTCGCGGAACCCCACGTAGGCCAGCGCCCCCAGAAAACAGTAGAGCAGAGGCACCAGGGGTGGCAGCGCCAGCACCACGATAACCGGCAACAGGACAAAGAGCAGCCCGACACCCAGCATCGGCGCAAGGTTCTTCATCTGGCCCGCGGCGCCGGCCCGATAGGCCGAACGGAAGGGCAGCCCCAGGAGGGTGGTGCAGGGAAACTGCAGGAACGACGTGAGTCCCGGGATGTTGAGGGCGAAAAATGACAGCCCCAGCGCGTAGGCCGAGTAGACAAAGACCTGCCGGAGCGCGATGAACCAGCTCTCCGAAAGCGCCGTAACGATGTTGCGTTCCGAGTAGAGCACGGTCCACCAGGGAACACCCGGGCGGGCGAGCAACAGCACCCAGATCAGGGCTCCCACCAGCGCGATGGCCACGGAATACGCCAGCAGGGTCTGGCCGTGCTGGCGCAGCGTACTGAGCACATCCGTGATGGATGCCTTCTCGGTCTGATCCACCCGGGCGGCGACGAGCATACTGCCGAGCAGGGCAAGCAGGGACAGAATGCCGCTGAGGAGCGGCAGGCGCTGCCCGGCAAAGATTGCCAGGCACAGGAGCAGGATGAGTCCAAGCCAGGCGCCGGCGCCGCGAACGATGAGCTGCAATGCCTGAGCGGTCCAGCGGTACAGGGCCCCGGGGGGCACCTGGCGGGGTTCGATAACCATGGGGATACGCTATCACCCCTGGCCTGCCCCTACCCCCCCCGGAATGCTGGCGCCCTGCAGGCGGCGGATCAGGGTCCGCAGGAAAACCTTGTTGAAACGCAGCTGACACTCCGTAGAGACCTGCTCCAGCAGGCTGGAACTGACGGAGAGGACCGTCACAGCGGCCTGGGCGCGGATGCCCGCCGTACTCCGCGCGCCGGATATGTAGCCGGTCTCGCCGAAACAGTCGCTCTCGCGCAGAGTACCGAGGGACTTCCCGTTACTCTCCACGGCCACGCGACCGGTGATGATGACGTAGAAGCGGTCATCGGCGGTGCCCTCCCGCACAATCTCGTCAGCCGCCGAGTACTCCCGCCATTCGCTGGCGCGCAGCAGCTCCCGGATCTCCGACTGGGAGAAGTCGTGGAAGAACGACAGGCGCCGCAGAGTGTCGAAGTGCTCCTGCTGGTCAATGCCATCCCACTGACCCTTTAACTGGTGGTACACCCGGGTAAGCCGCGCGCCGAAATCGGTGCCGTTGATGAACCGGTTGGCGGGGTCTTTCTGCAGGGCGACCGCGACGATTTCCTCCAGTTCCTCCGGCGCACCCAGGCGCAGCGTGTGAATCGGGGGCGGCGTCGCGTAGACGATCTGATTCAGCAGCTTCGAGAGGGAGCTGGCACGGAACGGCCGGAAACCAGTCAGCAGTTCATACATGACAGCCCCGAGAGAATAGAGATCCGACGACGGAGTAAGGTCATTACCCTGCACCTGCTCTGGCGACATGTAGCTCGGCGAGCCGGCGATGCCCTCGATCCTGGAAATGTCGGAGTCCCGGAGAATGGCGATGCCGAAGTCAATGATGCGGACATCATTGTCGTTCGTCAGCATGATGTTGCTGGGCTTGATATCCCTGTGGATAACGCCGCGCCTGTGGGCGTAATGGAGTGCCTTGGCGCACTTGTAAATGATCTTGACCACGTCCTCGACATGCAACAGGTTGTCAGGACGGCAGTAGGCCTCCAGCGTGCGGGCCCGCTGCACGTGCTCCATCACCACGTAGTACTTCCCGTCTTCTTCACCCGCATCAAGGATGGGAAGAATGTTCGCGTGCTGGAGCATGCCGACCATGTGAGCTTCGTTGAAGAACATCTTGCGGGCGATCTTCCCCCGTGCGGGATCGTCGTCAGGAGCAGTCGTATAGACCTTGATGGCTACATCCCGCCGGAAGTAGGGGTCGTGGGACAGGTAGACCGTCCCGGTGGTGCCCTTGCCCACTTCATTGATGATCAGGTACTTCCCGATCTTCTTCGGTACCGCAGCGATGGAGCCGGCGCTCGGGGTCGATTGCTGGACCATGCGACGAAGACCTGACCGGGCTAGAACAGCGGCAGTAACATGACTCCTCTGACGACTAATGCCGCGTAAATGGCCGCCAGAACATCATCGAGCATAATGCCAAGACCGCCCGGTATTCTGTGATCAGCCTCGCGAATCGGCGACGGCTTGACGACGTCGAAAACCCTGAAGAGCAGGAAGGCCAACAGCGTCCAGCCTGCAGTTCGTGGTGTGACGGACAGCACGAGAAGCATGCCTACGATTTCATCGAACACGATACCGCCGTGATCATGCACCCCAAGCCGCCGCGCACTTATCCCGCAGATGATGCAGCCAAACGCGAAGGCAACGCCCAGTGCCGGCAGCATGATCGCGAGTGGCACCGGCGGCAGTGCCCAGAAGATGCCGAGTGCGAGCAAGGACCCCCACGTACCTGGAGCCACCGGCAACAGGCCGGATCCCAGCCCGAAGGGCAGCCAGTGCACCGGGTCGCGGAGTACCTGCCGCGCAAGTTCGGTACGAGGGGAATGGGCTGTCATTAAAAATGCCGGTAAGTGGAGTCAGAAACTGCCAGTGGCTGGCCGTGCAGGCGCCACCGGGCACCCGAACCGGGCACGACAGTGCCGATGCGGGTTACAGGTACAGACCAGTGCGCCGAGACCTCCCGCAGGCGTCCGGCATCCGCAGGGCGGAGCGTGAAACACAGCTCATAGTCGTCGCCACCGGTGAGTGCACATGCAACTGCCCTGGCAGTCTGGAGACGCTGCAGTTCCGCACTCAGGGGCAGCACTTCGGCATCGAGTTCAGCGCCCACGCCGCTGGCGGCGAGCAGCTTGCCAAGATCGTCAGCCAGACCATCGGAAACATCGAGCATGGCCGAGGCAATCCCAGCCAGTGCCCTGCCCTCCTGTACCCGGGGCTCCGGATAGAGAAAGCGCTGGCGCAACGCCGCCGCGTCGGGCCCCTCGTTGGCCTCTGCCAGCAGCAGCCGGCCGGCGACCGCATCGCCAGGATTACCGGTAACCCAGATGCCGTCGCCAGGCCGGGCGCCGGTGCGCCGGACAGCACGATCGGGCTTCACCTGGCCCAGGACCGTCACTGTCGCGCCAAGTGGGCCACGCACGGTATCGCCGCCGATCAGGACCACGCCATGCCGGTCCGCCAGAGAGAACAGGCCCGTGGCAAACCCGCCGACCCAGGCAGGGTCCGCGCCGGGCAGGGACAGTGCCAGGGAAAACCAGCGGGGCTCTGCGGACATCGCCGCCACGTCACTCAGGTTCACGGCCAGCGAGCGGTGACCCACAGCAGCAGCAGGGATCCCGGCCGGAAAATGCGTGCCCTCGGCGATGCTGTCGGTCGCCACCACCAGAGCAAACCCCGGTTCGGGACGCAGCAGGGCTGCGTCGTCGCCAATTCCCAGGATGATGTCTGCCCGCCGGTCCTGCGGCCTGGCAAAGAAGGTGGTGATGAGCGTGCGTTCGTCCACCCTGGCTTCACTCAGCAGTCAGGCAGTGGGACGCAACTTCTGCGCGGCCTGGTCAAGCAATGCGTTGATGTAGAGATGACCATCAGTGGCACCAAACTCCTTCGCCAGCTGGATCGCCTCGGCGATCACGACCTTCAGCGGCACCCCGGGGTGCGCGCGCAACTCGGCAAGCCCAAGCCAGAGTATGCCGTGCTCTACGGGGTCCAGTTGCGCTACTGGCCGGTCGGCATGATCCGCAATCAGCGCATCGAGTTCAGCCGTATCGGCCAGGACTTCCCCCAGTAGCCGGCGAAAGAACTCGACGTCCATCTTCTCGAAGTTCTCCTGGACCGTGAACTGCTCCAGAAGTTCGGCAGCAGAGTGCCCTGCGAGCTGGTGCTGATAGAGTGCCTGCACGAGCAGGCGGCGCGAACCGTGCCGACCAGTAACAGCCATGTTGCGAAACCTACGCCTCCAGCCGGCGCAGGAGGCTGACCATTTCGAGGGTGGCCAGGACGGCGTCAGCACCCTTGTTGCCGGCCTTGCCGCCGGCCCGGTCCATGGCCTGGTCGACCGTGTCGCAGGTGAGCAGGCCGAAGCCAATGGGGATGCCGTGCTCCAGACTGACGCGATTGAGTCCGGCAGCGCACTCGCCGCACACGAAGTCAAAATGGGGTGTTTGCCCGCGGATTACCGCACCCAGAGCCGCGATGCCGTCGTAGCGCCGCAGCTTCGCGAGACGCTGGGCCGCCAGCGGCAGCTCAAAGGCCCCGGGTACCCGGACGATATGAATGTCGGTCTCCCCGGCGCCGTGGCGTTTGAGGGCATCAACCGCGCCATCCACCAGATTGCGGACGACCAGTTCATTGAAGCGCGCCGCAAGGATGACGATACGCACGTCGCGCGCGATCAACTGTCCTTCGATAGTGAGCATAGGTTGCGATCAGCCGCCAGGGCGCCGCGCTGGCGCCTCCACGTACTCTACTACCTCGAGCCCGAAGCCTGATAGACCGTGCATCTGCTTCGGCGCACTGAGGACCCGCATCCGGTGGACACCCAGGTCCCGGAGAATCTGCGCACCAGTACCGTAATTGCGGAGAACCTCCCCACCAGGCGCTTCCTTGCACTCGGCACCCGCGAGCCGCCCGAGGGAGTGGAAGGCGGCCAGCAATTCCCGCGGAGACTCGCCATAGTGGAGCAGGACCACGACGCCGTGACCCGCATTGGCAATCTGCTCCATGGCAGAGCGCAGGGGCCAACCCAATTCCGCGCTACGTACTCCCACCACGTCACCCAGGGTGTCCTGAACGTGGACGCGGACCAGCGGCGGCTCCGGGCGAGTCAGATCGCCCTTGACCAGGGCAAGGTGCACGTTGCGGCTGACATGATCCTCGTAGGCGATGAGCCGGAATGGGCCGAACTCGGTCTCCACGAAGTGCTCGGCGATACGGGCGACGGATTCCTCGTGCTGCAGCCGGTACCGGATCAGGTCGGCAATCGTACCGATCTTCAGACCATGCTCCCGGGCGAAGGTCTCCAGCTGGGGCCGGCGGGCCATGGTGCCGTCCTCATTGAGAATCTCGACAATCACCGCCGCCGGTTCGAAGCCCGCGAGGCGGGCGAAGTCACAGCCGGCCTCCGTATGTCCGGCGCGCGTCAGCACACCACCGGACTGGGCCATGAGGGGAAAAATGTGGCCGGGCTGGGCGATATCTTCCGCCGTGGCATCCGGACCGACGGCAACACGGACCGTCCGGGCGCGATCCTGGGCTGAGATGCCGGTGGTCACACCCTCGGCAGCCTCGATGGACACGGTGAAGTTGGTGCTCTGCTGGCGATCGGTAGCGCCAACCATCAACGGGAGGCGGAGCTGCTGGCACCGGGCCCGCGTCAGGGTCAGGCAGATCAGGCCCCGCCCGTGGCGCGCCATGAAATTGATGTCCTCCGGCCGCACCTTCGCAGCAACCATGAGCAGGTCGCCTTCATTTTCCCGGTCTTCATCGTCCACGATGACGACCATCCGCCCCTGGCGCAGGTCTTCGATGATGGCGGGGACAGCGCTAAAGCCCGGGGTCATCGCGCCGGTCGGCGCTCCTACAGGGGTGCCAGCCGGAATGCCTTTATCTAGCAGAGTCATGATTTGCCCAGCAGTCTTTCCACGTAGCGTGCCACCAGGTCGACTTCGATGTTGACCCGCGTACCGATTCGGTAGTGTTGCATGATTGTATTCGCGAGGGTGTGGGGCACGAGGGTGACCAGCACCAGGTTGTCTGTTACGTCATTCACGGTGAGGCTGACGCCGTCGATGCAGATCGAGCCCTTGCGGGCAGCATAACGCTGAAGGAAGGCCGGCAGGGCCAAGCGCAGAATCGCCATGCCGCCCTCTTCCCGCCGCTCGGCAACCTCGCCCACCCCATCCACATGCCCGGTGACCAGATGCCCGCCGAGGGGCTCGGTTAGCGTGAGTGCGGACTCCAGGTTTACCGGGCTGCCGGGGCCGAGCTGCCCCAGAGTAGTCACCCGGAGGGTCTCGGCGGACACGTCCGCCGTGAAGGTACCGGACCCAAAGGCTACCGCCGTCAGGCAGGCGCCATTTACCGCGATGCTGTCCCCAAGCTGGAACTTTCTGGAGCCCAGGGCGCCCAGGTCAAAGACCAGCTGGCGCCCGGACTCGGTCGTGGTCACGGACCGCAGGTTGCCAAGCGCCTGAATGATTCCCGTAAACATCAGCGTGGATTTCCCGTGGCGGCCTTCGGCGTGTAAATGAGGCGCAGATCATCGCCCAGATGGCGGACGCTCTGCAGGCTGAATTCCGGGCGGGCCGCCAGGTCCGTGAGCGCGGGAATATCGAACATTCCCCGGGCGCTTAAGCCCAGAACGCTGGGGGCCAGGTAGACCAGCAGCTCATCCACCAGGCCCGCCGACAGCAGCGCGCCATTCAGCGTCGGGCCCGCCTCGACCCAGACCTCATTGATCTCCAGTTCGCCGAGCCGGCGCAGCATCGCCGCCAGGTCGACCCGACCCGCGTCGAGAGACACGGTTTCAACCAGGACTCCCCGGGCTTCGAGTGGTGCCCTGCGCACATCCTCCCCGGCGCCCAGCAGCAGCACATCGCCGGGCTTCGCCAGCACCCGCGCCCCGGGCGGGGTACGGAAGCGGGAATCCAGGATCACGCGAAGCGGCTGGACCGGCGCAGGCTGCCCAGCCCCCCGCACGTTCAGGGCGGGATCATCGGCCAGCACCGTGCCGACGCCCGTCAGTATCGCCGCGCTCCGGGCCCGCCAGCGCTGCACGTCCTCCCGGGCGGCTTCACCCGTCAGCCACTGGCTGCGGCCATCGGCCAGCGCTGTGCGCCCGTCAAGCGAGGCGGCGATCTTGGTGCGCACGAGGGGCCAGCCGCGGCGCATACGGAGCATGAAGCCTAAGTTCAGGCGCTCCGACTCGGCAGCCAGCAGGCCACCACTGACTTCCAGGCCAGCCGCCTTCAGGGCCTGCTCGCCCCCGCCGTTCACCCGGGGATTGGGGTCAGCAGCGCCATAGACCACGCGGCGCACGCCAGCGGCAATGAGTGCGGCTGTGCAGGGCGGCGTGCGGCCGCTGTGACAGCAGGGTTCCAGGGTGACATAGGCGGTCGCTCCCCGCGCCCCGCCACCGGCCTTCGCCAGGGCGTCAACTTCAGCATGGGGCCCACCGGCCCGCACATGCCAGCCTTCGGCGATGACGTTGGAACCGGAGGCAATGACGCAGCCAACGCGGGGATTCGGATGTGTGGTGTTCAGGCCCAGCGCTGCAAGCTCCAGGGCCCGGGCCATATGGCGGCGATCATCCACCGTGAACGTCATGAGGACTCGTCCGGCAGCAGCGGCAGCTGGTCACGACGGCGGTCCTGATCGCCCAGTTCCTTGAGCTTGCGAATCTCGTCCTGAAAAGACTCCACGTCCTGGAAACTCCGGTACACCGACGCGTAGCGCACGTAAGCAACCTCATCGAGCGCGCGCAGTTCTTCCATGACCAGTTCACCGATACGTCGCGAGAACACCTCGCGCTCGCCCATGGTCTGCAGCCGGTGCGTCACCCGGGCCAGTGCCTCCTCGACGGCTTCACTGCTCACCGGCCGCTTCTCCAGCGCGCGGATCATTCCGCTGCGCAGCTTGTGGTCGTCGAAGGGCTCCCGGCTGTCATCCCGCTTCACCACCCGCGGCATCACGAGTTCGGCGCTCTCGAAGGTAGTGAAGCGCTCGCCGCAGCCCAGACACTCCCGCCGGCGACGGATCTGGGTGCCCTCGCCGGCCAGACGAGAATCGATGACCTTGGTTTCCGGGTGGCTGCAGAAGGGGCAGTGCAAGGCAGGGCTCTCCAGGGACGTGCTTACAATAGCAAAAGGCCCCGGGGACAATTATCCGGCTGAGCTTCCGCTCCAGGCATAACGCGCCACCGGGGACCGCACCCGGATCCGCGCGTAGTCGACCGGGGTTTCACCAATGAGCATCACCGGCCGCTGCCGGTCCCGCAAGCGCCGGAGGAATTCGTCGGTGCGCGTGCAGGGGAAGCCAAATGCCGCGCCCCGCCGGTTCCGGCCCATAGGGTGCAGGCCCAGCTCGCTCGCGACCTCCCGGTCCTCGCCGGCGTAGAACTCGCAGAAGCCGCCCACCTGGAAGAACAGCACGTCGGCCGGGTAGCGCCGCCGGAACCAGGCGTACTGCTCCCGCGCCCGCAGGAAACCGGCCGGCACCGGATAGGTGCGCACGATCCGCAGGTCGGCCGGGTCAAAGGCGAAGTACTGGGCCAGGAACCCGAAGCGCCGCCGCAGGGCTGCCCACAGCCGCCAGGCCGCCGCGACCTTGAAGTGCCCCAGGTAGGAGGCCAGCACCGCCGCCAGCTCGTCCAGCACCGGCCGGTCGAAGGCGTAGCGCAGCCCGCCCTCGACTGCCGTTACCAGGCGTTGCTCGAAATCACGCAACCGTTCCCGCAAATGCCCCACCACCCGCCGGCGCACCAGCAGGTAATCCCGCCGCACGATGTAGCCGAGGAAGTCCACGCCGTTGGCCGCCGGCGCCAGCCGCTGCCGCGGATTCAGCTCCAGGCTGAGCGTCTCGCGCAGATAGATCTCGATGCGGCCCCGCCAGTCCCCGAGCTGCTCCGGCGAATCCGCCAGCAGCACGAAATCATCGCAATAGCGCAGGTAATGCCGGCAGCGCAGCTCGTGCTTCACGAACTGATCCAGGGCGTTGAGATAGACATTGGCAAAGAACTGGCTGTTCAGGTTGCCGATGGGCATGCCCTTGCCCGGCCCCGCGCCGAACAGGGTCTTCTGGGCCGGGATCTGCGCCAGCAGGTCCGGCCGCCCGCGCATCAGGTAGTTCGACGTGCAGTCGTGGAACACCAGCACCCGGGTCAGCCACAGCGCCGTCTCGTCCCGCAGCCGCGCCGCCAGCAGCCGGAAGAGGATCTCCCGGTCCATGCTCATGAAGTAGTTGCGGATGTCGAGCTGCAGGTACCAGGCGCGGCGGGTGCCGTTGGCGGTGGCCTGGCGCAGGAACTGCTGCAGGCGCGCGACGCCCCGGTGCACGCCCTTGCCGGGCCGGCAGGCGTAGGAGTCGTGGATGAAGACCGGCTCCCAGATGCGCTCCAGGTAGTCCACCAGCAGGTGGTGGACCACCCGGTCGCGGAAGTCCGCGGCGAAGATCTCCCGGAGCTTCGGTCGAGTGGTAAAAAAACAGACAGAACGGCCGGGGCGGTAGGTCCGCTTAAGCAGCTGCTCACGCAGGCGGATCAGGTTGCGTTCCTGGTCCGCCTCGAAGCGCAGCGCGTTGATGGTGTTGCGCTTGTTGCGCCGGCAGCGGTAGTACTGCCGGTACAGGTTTTCGAGCGAGAGATCGAGGGTAATCATCCTCCGGGGCGCACAGCCCACGCGTAGAACCCATTCGTCTTATTGTTGTTGTTCTGGTTGCCGTTGTTGAAGTTGAAGTTCCACGCGTTACTGGTATTGGGCGCGTACTCGGTGCCGGACCAGTAGTTGTTGGGCTGGACGTTGACCCGTCCACTTTTGAACACCGGCGCCGAATTCACGACTCCGATCCCGGTATTCTCATCGGCGGGAAACCCCGGTGACCGGGCATCCCCGCCTGCAGGCGCATGCCGCGGCAAAAGTACCGCGGCGGGACGGGCGCACGATGATACACGTCGGCACGCTCGCCGCCGCCGGCGCAAACCGGCACTCACGGCGATTCAGGCTCCCTCGTTGTCACACCCTGCTGCTTCTCTTTACTGCTTCGGAGCCACCCCTCGTTCTGTCTGGAAACCGACACCACCTGTTCGATGGCGTATTGAAAGGACCGGAAACTGCGGAAGGCCTGCACCTCCTTCGCGAGGCGCAGCAGGATCAGCAGTTCGTCGAGATGCTGGCGCAGCTCCAGCAAAACCGCTGCCCGCTCACGGGCGCCATTGGCCCGGACAATAAGCCCCAGCACCGCGCGGCTCTGGTTGCGGATCTCCGTGCCCAGTGTGTACTTGTGGTAGCGGGAGAACCCCGCCACCACCTGCTCGAAATGCACCGCCGCGTCCAGCGCCTGCTTGTAGATGGGCAGGTGCTCGTAGCGGGCCATGATTTCTTACGGAAGCCCGGAGCCGGGGGGATGCCCCCCGGCACCCCCCAAAGGATGAAAGTACCGAATCACCTAATAACCGTCATCGCCCGCCGCCGCACCGCGCCTAGCAGCGTCAGCGCGCCGCCGAACAACCACACGGCTCCGGGCACCGGTACCGGGGCGATATCGCCGGGGCGCACAGCCCACGCGTAGAA
>SHZI01000025.1 GCA_009692345.1 Gammaproteobacteria bacterium
CGGGCGCGCAGCAACCGGTCGGTCGAGTGCAGGGAGAGTGCCAGGGCGGGCTTCACGGGGCCCTCGGGCAAGCGCTCAAACACCCGGCGGTCGCCCACGGTGGAGAACACCAGGTTCTTGTGGCCGATGTCCCCCGCCGTACCGAGGAGCTGAATGGCCTCCAGCACGTTGTCCAGGTTGTGGGCCGGCTCGCCCATACCCATGAAGACCACCTTGCGCACGGGCTGGCGGGTCCGGGCCAGCGCCACCTGGGCCACGATCTCGGCACTGCCGAGCTGCCGGAGCAGCCCCTCGCGACCCGTCATGCAGAACACGCAGCCCACCGCACAACCCACCTGGGTGGAGACGCAGACGCCGTTCGGCGGCAGCAGCACGGTCTCTACCGACTGCCCATCCGCCAGGCCGAGGAGCAGGCGGGTGGAGCCGTCGGCGCCCCCATGCTCAGAGCGGATTACCGCGAGACTGGCAAGATCGCTGGCAATTCCCGGTAGGAGCGCCTTCAGGCGCGACGGATATTCCGGCAGCCCACCGCCCCCATCCAGCGGCAAGCCCCGCGCCCAGGCCCGCAGCACGCGGGCCTCGTGCACAGGCCGGGCGCCATTGGCCTGGAGACGGTCGCGGAGTGTGGCTATACGCATGGGAAGGGGCTGGGATCGCGCCTTAAGGCGCTCCTACGGGCGGCGGCCGCTACCGGAGGGCACCTTGAAGGTCGACGGTTTCCAGGGGTAGCCGGCAGCCTCCGGCGGGACGTCCTGGGCGTAGGCTTTCCAGGTATCCACGCGGGAGCTGTCGGGAACCCAGCCGTCCGGCACCGTCAGGAACTGGGGCGCGTACTTCTCGATGTAGGCCCGCACTTTCGGCGGGACGTCGTCGAGACCCTGCAGACCTTTGTGACTGAACATGCGCCCGAACAGCGTCGCGCCGGCGTATTCGGTGCCGCCCATCTGCATGAAAGGCCAGCACTCCGACAGGCGCGTAAAACCGGCGTTGAAGCGCACCATCGGCAGATCCCGGTCCTCCATTTCCCGCTTCGAGAAGTTGAACGTGAAGTGCTCGGATGGCGTCGTGCGCTTGCCCGTGGACGACCGGGGCCACCCCGCCGGGGTCACGGGGTTCGTGTAGTCGTGGGTGTAATCCCAGGACAGCAGCATGTCATCGCCATAGGTCTGGAAGGGCAGGATGAAGGGATAGCGGCCCGCAGTATCGGGGAACGCTGTGCCTTCGTTCATGAGCGTCGGGCTGTCTCCCTCCACGCCCATGAAGAACCTGGGAATCTCCTTGCCAACCTTGCCCACCAGCACGTCGTTGTAGAAGTGGTAGACGGGCACCGTCTTGCCCGTGAACGGGTTGGCCCAGGTCTCCAGGATGTCGCCCGTGCGCAGATCAGTGAAGTAGCCGGTTTCCCGGGACTTGATCCAGAGGTCCTTGTTCTCGTCGATGCGGGCCAGCAGCGCCCCCGTGCCGGTGTAGCCAAACACCGGGACCGCACGGCGGCCGGGAATACGGAGGTACATGAGCCCGTGGAAGGCGCCAATGACCGGCGTGTCGTAGCCCGCCCAGAGCTTGCCGAAGGCGTAGAGGTTGTCCGCCGGATCCGCGTAGTTGAGAGCGGTCCCTGCCCGTGCAGGCGGGGCCGCTGCCGTGCCAAGAACGGCGCCTAGACTGAGACCAACCGCGGACTTGAGGGCTGAGCGCCGATCCAGCAGAAGATCAGCAACCAGACGCGATGACATGAAAGGCGACTCCAGCCAGACCGGAGGAGCCAGTGTAAGGCAGAGCAGCCTCTCCGGCTCTTGCGCCTACTTTCCCGGCTCCCAGTCGCTGTGGAGTGCCACCCGCCACATCAGCCGGCCTCCGGTGTAGTCGGAGTTGGGGCTGTGCTGGACGGCCCGGTTATCCCAGAGCATCAGCGAGTTACTCCGGTACCGGAAGCGGCAGCAGAAAATATCCCGGGTGGAATGGCGCTTCAGCATGGTCAGCACGGCCTCGCTCTCGTCGCGAGTCAGGCCCTTGATGCCGACGGTCCAGGCCTGGTTCAGGTACAGCATCTTCCGGCCCGTTTCCGGATGCCGGCAGATCAACGGGTGTTCGACCTGGGGAAACTTGGTGCGCATGCCCCGCAGCATGTCGATTGCGGCGATCGTGGCCGTGGAATGGTGTCCGGAGTTGAGACCGTACTGCAGGACATCGTGGATGGCGATCTTGTCCTCGAGAAACGCCTGCATCGCGGGTGACAGATTTTCGTAGGAGAGATAGTTGCTGGCAAACAGGGTGTCGCCGCCCGCTGCCGGCACTTCCCGGGCATACAACATGGCGCCCATGCTGGGGTTGCGCTGATAGGTGTGGTCTGCGTGCCAGCCCAGATTCTGGGTCGAGACCGTTTTAGCGTTCTTCGGCGCACCGCGCAGGTAATAGACCCCCGGGACATCGGCGCGGTGGGGCAGGAACGGCTCATCCTCGAGCTTGGCGAAGCGCTTGCCAAAGTCGGCGAACTGCTCCTGAGTGAGTATCTGGTCGTGGAACATGACGGCCGAGTAGTCGAGGAACGCCTGATGGATGGCGGCGAACTCCGCGGTGGAGATGTTGGCCAGGTCCACGCCGAAGATTTCGCAACCCAGAGCGCCGGTGAGGGGCCGCACTTCCATGCTACCGGGAGCGATACTTTGTGCTGACGCTGCCATGACTGAACTCCTGCTAGAAGGGACTGGAGGGACTATCGAGGGGTCAGTGTAGTATTGTCATATCAATATAACAATAAAGCCCGGATAGGCCAGCCTGGCGGCTGGCCCGGGACCCGTCAGGACCCTCGGCCGGGACCCTTCCAGCCAAAGTAAAAGGGTGTGTAGGGGTCCGTCAGCGGGTCCTTCGGGAGGTAGCCCGTGCAGCGGGCCGGCCTGGTATTGGTCGTGCGGGCCCAGTTCAGGGCGCTGGGCGCCACCCAGGGCGCGGGGTAGCGCATGCCCAGCGCAGCCGACAGGCAGGCGATCACCTGGGCGCTGAAGAAGATGAAGTAGTTGTCGTAGAACGTCAGGTGCGTCAGGGCAATGGCCAGGTTGGGAATGTGACAACCCAGCGCCTTGATCTTCTGGGTCATCGGCGTGTCGTGCTCCGGCGCGATGTAGTGATCCCAGTAGATGTTGTGCCAGTTGGGCTGATAGGCGCCCAGGATGAGGAAGATCACGATCCAGGTCCCCCACTCCGGCATGCCCAGCTGACCCACCAGCAGCCAGATCGACAGAAACAGCTGCCCCGAACTGGACCCCCAGAGAAAACCGAACACCGCGGAGACCAGCCGGTTGCTCTGCCGCTCGAAGACGGGCGTGAAGTAGGACCAGACACCGGCATAGGCGACGAAGATAAAGAGGTAGAGCCCGCCCGTGAACAGCAGCCAGCTCGGGCTGGCCAGCTGGGCCGCGGTGGCGATGGGACTGGTGAGCAGCAGTTCCATCGCACCCGTCCAGTAGGACAGGAGGTAGCAGCTGCAGAAATAGATGCCGGCCCGGAGCCAGGCGATCTTCGGGTAATAGATATCCCAGGGATGCTGGCGGTAGCGCGCGAACCAGACGCCGACGAGAACCACCAGCACTGCGGCGATCGCTAGGGCAAAGATGTCGAGCATTGAAGTATCCAGTGTATCCAGACGTTAGCGGCACCCCCGCTCCGGCACTCAGCGCATCGCGACCCGTCTGCGACGCCAGGCCCGCAACACCAGCAGCGTGGCGAGCATAACCGGATTCACCGCTCCACCTCCACCGCCGCCACCACCCCCGAGTAGGCCTGCACGGTTGCCGCGTACCCGCCGAGCAGGAGCCCGCCCAGCCCCAAAAAAAAGGAGGGCCACCGTAGTGGCCCTCCCCTGGTCAGGCTGGCACCGATCTGCGTGACCGGCACTGCTGTCAGCGCTTGTCAGCTCTCTTCAGCTCTCTTCAGCTCTCTTCAGCTCTCTTCAGCTCTCTTCAGCTCAGGCGCCCGCGATCTTCCGCCGGCGAGCCGCACCACGACCCACCATGGCAGCGAGGAAGCCCAGCAGGCCCAGCATCATGCCGTCCACCGAGCTGCTGCCACCGTCGATCTCGATGGAGCCGCTAGCTGCCGTCGTGACGGTGTAGGTATCGGATACGCCACCCACTGTCAGCACGGTGTTCGTCGCAGTACGCTCATACCCCGAGCTCGTCTGGCGGACCGCCACCGTCTGGCCGCTGGTGACCGTGGCTGGCGCTGCCGTGAATGCCCCGCCAGCGACGGAGTACTCACCGCCGGTGACCGAGATCGGAGTGGCCGTGTTGATGCCGGTGATGGTCACGGTGTTGGACGTGTACGGCGTGCTTAGCTCGGCATTCGTCACGTCGAGGAAGGCGAAGGCGTCCGGCGTCGTGTCCGCCGGAACCGTGGTGACCGTAAACCCGCCCGAAACACCGCCGATGGTCAGCGTGGTCGTGGTTGCCGTGGCCGGCGTGGCCGAACTCGTCTGGCGGACCGTGACTGCCTGGCCGTTGGTGACCGTGGCTGCCACTGCCGTGAACGCGGCGCCAGCGATGGAGTACTCACCGCCGGTGACCGAGATCGGAGTGGCCGTGTTGATGCCGGTGATGGTCACTGCCGCCGACGAGGTCGGGGTGGAAAGGGCCACGTTGGTCTGGTCGACGAAAGTGAAGGCGTCCGGCGTCGTGTCCGCCGGAACCGTGGTGACCGTAAACCCGCCCGAAACACCGCCGATGGTCAGCGTGGTCGTGGTTGCCGTGGCCGGCGTGGCCGAGCTGGTCTGCCGGACGCACACGGTACCGCCCGGGGCGATAGTCCCGGCGGTCTGGGTGAACGTCCCGGTGCAACCCACGGAGTACTCACCGTTGGCAACCGTGATGTCGTAGGTAGCTTCCGTACCGGCTAGCGTGATGGTGTTGGACGTGATCACCGTGGCCAGGGGGACGTCGGTCTGGTCGACAAAGGTGAACTGATCCGG
Source organism: Gammaproteobacteria bacterium (assembly GCA_009692345.1). GTDB lineage: Bacteria > Pseudomonadota > Gammaproteobacteria > Steroidobacterales > SHZI01. The sequence continues at coordinate 4,961 of SHZI01000025.1, forward strand.
CGGGCCGACGACGTTGCCCGTAATGACCAGCGGCCCAACCGTGAGGGTGCCGCAGCCGATGGCCGTGCCCGTCCAGCGGATGCTCGTGATACAGGGCCCGTTAGCGCTGCCCAGGCCAGCGCGGTATTCGCCCGTCGTCGTCGAGATGGCGAGGGAGCTGTCCACCGCCACAGCCGCCAGGACCCCGCCCAGGCTCAGCAGGACGGTGTCACCCGCGCCGTTGCGGACCTCGACCTCGCCCATGGTCGTGTTGGCGCCCGCGCCGTCCAGGTCCCAGCCGAAGCTCAGAGCCGCGCCGTTGGTCTGGTAGCCGCCGGCGTTGGTGGACGGATTGCAGAGGATGAACCCGGGAGGACCGCCGCCGAAGCCGCCTTGCTGGCACTGGAAGCTGGGATCGACGAGCCGGGCCGTACCGCCGGTGATATTCCAGTCGGTGGCCGTGAAGGTGCCCGTGAGCGCGACCGTGAGGGTGGCCGTGCTGCTCACGCCGTACCACACGTTGCCAAAGGGCGAGCCGTCAGCGCTGCGGTAGTTGAAGCCCGTGGCGCCGGCGCCCAGGGCCGGGCTCGACTCGTCACCGGTGGCGGCGATCGTGAGGATACCCGTGAGGGTCGTGTCAGTAATCGTGACCGTACCCGAGGCCGACGCGGCCGGACCCGTGTCCAGCACGGGGGACGCGAGGAACAGGGGGGAGTTGTAGCCGCTGCTGTCGCTGACCCGGCAGCCGTAGCGCTTGATCTGGATGGTGTCGTAGCCCAGATCCTCCGGGGGATTGCCGGGGGTTGGGCCCGGCGGGGTCAGGCAGTCGTCCGCGGTGCCGGGATCGTAGTCGCTGGCCGTGGCGAAATCCGCGTTGTAGTAGCTCTTGGAGTTGGAGCCGGTGGGGTTCAGGGTGAAGTAGGTGGCGTTGGTAAAGGCTCCCAGCGTGTTCACACCGCTGGCCGTCCAGCTGATGGTATTGGCGGGGTCGGCCCCGCCCCAGGCGAAGGTGACCGTGGCCGTGGCCGAGTAAGCCTGGGCGCCCGAACTAAAGGCGGCGCTCAGCACCGCAACGCCAGCCGTCACTGTTAGCTTGTTCATGAAAAACTCCCCTAGAAAGCCCGCCGTCAATTGACGGCCCCCGATCAATGACTGTGAGTGTACTAGCGACGGCGGTCGGGGGGATACCCTCACCCGGACCGTCCGTCGGCCGCCGCGAGCCGGTCACGAGGTCCCCCGGCTCCAGCCGGTACCCGTAGAGCAGCGCCATGGCGAGCAGCTGGGTAGCCACCGGGATCCAGACGAAGCCGATCACCATCGCCTGCCGGGCCCCCGCGGACTGGTCCGCGTCGGGCGCCAGGCTCTTGTCGAAACCCATGCCGGACAGCAGTGCACCGATGGCCAGCGGCCCGATGGCGAGGGAAAACTTCTCGACAAAGCTGATGGCGGCGGCCAGGAACCCTTCCCGCCGCAGCCCTGTGACCTGATGGTCCCAGGCGTAGGTGTCCACCAGCATGGAGTAACCAAACAGAAACAGGCCCGCATTGAACGCGCCGAGCCACAGGCCGCGGGCGTAGAGCACGAGGTCAGGTTCTGCCGGGGTGGCCAGCAGCCAGGACAGCATGCCGAGAGAGTAGGCGCCCATGCACACGAGATAGGCCCGGCGCTTCTCAAAGTGCCGCCCCACCCAGAGCTGCACGGGGGTGAACAGGACGGTGGCCAGGGAAAACACGCCGAAATACGCGCCCACCGCCGCCGAGCTCTTCTTGAGAACGCTGGAGAAAAAGAACAGCAACACGGCCGTAAAGGCCGCGAGCCCCGCGTAGAGCAGGATCTTGGTCCCCATCAGCACGAGCAGCGGCGTGTTCCGCCGCAATAGCCGGAAGTTGTCCAGCAGGGACAGCGGGGCCGGATCCCGGGGCCGCTGCCGGGCGCCAGCGGTCCCGATCACCGTCAGAACCATGGCACCAAAGATCACGGCGCCAATCAGGAGGCCCATCTGGCCGTAGGCCGGCCGGTCACCGCCAAGAGCAGACACCAGAACGGGCGGCACCGCGGCGCCCATCAGGTTGCCAAAGGTCATGAAGACGGTGCGCCAGGACATGAGCCGCGAGCGCTCGTGGTAGTCGTCCGTCATCTCCCCCGGCATCGCCATGTAGGGAACGGTGAAGACCGCGTAGGCCACTGTGTAGACGAACAGCCACCCGCCGAGAAACAGGTACACGCCGTTCTGGGTGGCCGTCGCGGGCACATTGAACAGCAGGGCAAAGGACAGTCCGCAGAAGAACGAGGCACCGAGCATCCAGGGACGGCGGCGCCCGAGGCGGCTCTCGGTGCGGTCGCTCAGCAGGCCGATCGGCGGGTCGATGAGTCCGTCGAAAACCTTTGACGCGAACAGCAGGCCGCCCGCCACGACCGGCTCCAGCTTGACGAAGGTGACGAGAAAGTAGAGCAGGACGATGGACACGCCGTTCAGCATGGTCGTCGTGGCGAAGGCCCCGAGACCCCAGAAGGCGGCGATACGTGCGGGAACTCGCATGCTAGGATTCTAACGTCTTACAGGTGACTGGCCGCATGTCGATGACTGGCCGCATGACCGCCGCCGCCACTATCGCCGCCGCGCTGATCGGGAGTCTCGCATTTTTTCTGGCGACGATGGGGCTGGGCATCGGCCTGGTGCTGGCCAACGCGGCCGTCTCGCCAAACCTCGTCTGGTTCCCCCTGCCCCTGCTCGCCCTGCTCGTCGGCATCACTGCCGCAGCCGAGTGGCGGTTCCGCATCGGCCTCCGGACAGAAGCCCGGTTGAACCCGCAACCGCAGGCCCGCAGCCGGGCCAGCATCACGGCGATGACCCTGGGGATTGCGCTGGTGGGGGTCGCCGCCTGTGTCCTCCAGGGAGCACTGGCCAGCATGACCCTCGCCGCCGAGACCGGTCCCGCGGGCACCAGCCGTCTTTTCCAGTTCAGTTACGCGGTGCTGCTGTCCGTGACGCCGGCGGTGCTGGCGGAAGTCGCGTTCCGGGGACTCCTGCAGTCGCGCCTGGAGCCGCTGTGGGGGCCCTGGCCGGCAATCCTGCTGATCACGGCCATCAACACCGCGGCCCATCGCTGGGGGCCCGACCTGGCGGCCCAGTGGCTGGGCTACTTTGTCGCGCTGGCGGGCCTCGGCTGGTTGCGCTCGGTGACCGGCTCCCTCTGGCCGCCGCTGCTGGCCCACACGCTGACCAATCTCGCCATCGCGCTGGCTCTCTGGCACTTCGGGCCGTTTGCCCAGGGTGGGATCGGGGACCTCGGCCGGATTGCACTGGTGGCGTTGCTGGGGGGTGGGTTCCTGGTGGCGCGCATAGGCATGCAGCCCAAAACCGGCTCACCGCGATCGGGGCACTCAGGTACTTCCTGAACTGACGGCGAGCCTCAGTCCGCCGGGGCCAGCCCGTGGTTCCGCCGGTGGCGGATCACCCGCAACAGCCGCCAGGGCGTCATCGGAATCTGGGGCAGCATTTCTCCCACTGCGTTCGCCACCGCATTCGCCACGGCAGCCATCGTCACCACAATCGGCCCCTCACCCACTTCCTTGGCGCCGAAGGGCCCGTAGGGGTCGATGGTCTCCACCAGGATGTACTCCACCTCCGGCAGCTCGTAAGTGCGGGGGAGCTTGTACTCCAGCCGGGACGGGTTGAGGATCTGACCGCCATCCATCCGGCACTCTTCATAGAGCACCTGGCTCATGCCGGAAAAAACCTGGCCGTCCAGCTGGCCCTCCACGGCGAGCGGGTTGAGTGCCCGGCCCAGGTCGTGGGCAGCCGTCACCTTGATCACCTTCACAGCGCCGGACTCGGGGTCCACCTCCACCTCGGCCACCTGGGCTCCAAAGGAATAGGCCAGCGACCCGGACGGACGCGGCGAGTTGAAGGACCCGCGACCCATGATGGCCAGACCCTGGACACCATTGAACGCCTTGCCGATGGCCTCGCGGAAACTGAAGGATCTGCCGGTGGCATCGGGCGTTTCACCACGGACCCACACGCGCCGGTGGGCAAACTTAAGGTCCGTCGCGGCCACGCCGAGCAGGGGACCGACGATCCCGGCCAGCTGGGCGCGGGCGTCCTCCGCCGCAAGTTTCACCGCGTTGCCCGTCGTGAAGGTGCCGCGCTGGGAAAACGCGCCCCAGTCGAAGGGGGTGATGTCCGAGTCCCCGCCGACGATGCGGATGTCCTCGGGCTCCACACCGAGGACTTCAGCGGTAATCATCGCCATCACCGTGTGGGAACCCTGCCCCATGTCCGGGATACCGGTATAGAGGGTCACGACGCCGTCGTCGGCGACCCTGATCATCGCCGCCGAGGTGTCGTTGGCGGCATTCTTGCCGCCGGACGCCTGGGCACCGATACCGATGCCGATGCCCCGGTAGGGGGGCAGCTTGCCGTACTTGGCCTTCCAGCCGGAGCGCTCCACCACCCGGTCGATGCACTCCTTCAGTCCGCAGGAGGCGAAGTCGCTGCCATCCAGGGCGTGATGCCCCGGGTCGATGGCGTTCTTCCGGTGAAACTCCGCGGGGTCCATGCCGAGCTCTTCGGCGACGTGATTCAGGTGCTGCATCCAGCCCGCCGACAGCCGGCCAAAAATGCCCCCGTGGTGAGAGCCCTTGGGCACGGTGCTGGTGTAGACGAAGCGGCCCCGGTAGCGCACGGCGTCGACCTTGTAGAGCCAGTTCAGGTAGGGCGCCGGGAGCCAGAGGATCATGGCCCACTCGGCGTGGGCCCCCGCATCGAAGGTCACGTCCGCCTCGAGAGCCCTGATCTTGCCGTCCCGGGTAACGCCCGTGCGGAAGCGGTACTGGGTTTCGCCGGAACCCCGGAACATGATGAATTCTTCATCGCCGGTGGCCTTGATCTTGACGGGCTTGCCGGCGACGCGGGACAGGAGCGCTGCGATGAAATGGTGGGGCTTGGCCCGCCCCCGTCCGGTAAACGCGCCGCCCACATTGCCGTAGACGATCCGGACCTGGCTGGTCTCCAGGCCAAAGGCCTTGGCCAGCGCCATCTGGTACATGGGCGCACCCTGGGTCGGGGTCCAGACGTGCAGCTTGTCGGGATTGGTGAAGTCGGCCAGCGCCACGTGCAGCTCGGCCAGCGTGTTGTGCTGGACGGGGGAACGGAACTCATCGGTGATCACGAGATCGCTGGCGGCAAAGGCGGCGTCCGGATCGCCGAAATCCTTTTCATGGGTGAGGGCCACGTTGCCGGCGGCCCACTCGTGGAGCTGGGGGGCATCCAGTTGCTGGGCCCGGCGCAGGGAAGTCACCGCCGGCAGCACCTCGTACTCGACCTCGATGAGGTCCAGCGCCGCCTCGGCAATCAGGGGATCCGTGGCAGCGACGGCGGCCACTTCCTCGCCCACGTAGTGCACGAAACCCTTCGCCAGCAGGGGCTGCTTCTCGGAGAACAGCATGTCCGGCGCGTCGACGTTCGACACTACGGCCTTGACCCCAGGCAGGGCCCGCGCTTTCGAGACGTCGATACGGATGATGCGTGCCCGCGCGTGGGGGCTGCGCAGGATCCGGCCATGGAGCATCCCCGGCAGGACGATGTCGTCGGTAAAGACCGACCGGCCCGACACCTTCTCGAAGCCGTCGAGCCGCGGCTGGCGGCGGCCGATAACGCTGAGGTCTTCAGGCTTGCTCATGCCGTACTCCTCAGGGTGTGGGGCCGAATTCGCCCACGTGCCGGATCGCTTCCTTGACCTTGATATGGCCGGTGCAGCGGCAGATCACGCCGGCGAGGCCATCGTTGATGTCCTCTTCCGTGGGCGCCGGCGTCAGGTTCAGCACCGCCTGGGCGGACATGATGACTCCCGGCGTGCAAAAGCCGCACTGCACGGCGTGGTACTCCACGAAAGCCTGCTGGATGGGCGCGAGACGGCCGTTTTTTTCCAGGCCTTCGATGGTGGTGATCGACTGGTCGGCCCACTCCAGCGCCGGCGTCAGACAGGACAGCACGGCTTCGCCTCGCCCGTTGTTGACCGTGCAGACCCCGCAGGAGCCCGTGGTACACCCCTCCTTGGTACCCATGAGCTTCAGCTTGCCCCGCAGGACGTCCAGCAGAGTGTGCTGGGAGCTGACGAGCACTTCGTGGGCATCGCCATTGACGTGGAGCGTGATGAAACCCTTCTTCATGCCTGCATCTCCCTCAGTTCAAGAACCGCCTTGCGCAGCAGGATCCGGGCCAGCTCCCGCTTGTAGGCGGCCGGTGAATAAAGATTGGTGAGCGGCCCGAGCTCATCCCGCAGGGTGGCGCACGCCGCGTCCAGCCCGTCATCGCCAAGCCCGAGAACCGCCAGGCGTTCTGCCGCCCCTGCCAGCAGTCGCGGAGCGGTCGTGAGCGAACCGAGAACGATGCGCAGCCGGCTGGCAGTGGCGCCGGACCCGTCGGCCCGCACCGCGATGGCGCCGTAGGAAAAGTCCATGCCCTGCCGCGCGGTTTCCTTCAGGAAGACCAGCCGGTCGGTGGTGGGCGGGATGGTGACGCGGGTGAGGATCTCGTCGGGTTCCAGCACGGTGTGCCGGATACCGTCTTCCCGGTAGAAGTCCTGCAGCCCCAGGCGGCGCTCACCCCGGCTGCTGGCCAGGGTCACGGTGGCCTCCAGGGCGATCAGTGCCGGGGGCGAGTCTGCGTTATTCAGTGCCACGCACACGGGCGCGCCCGCAATGGCGTGGCAGACGTCCTTCCCGGTCTTGAGGCAGGGGCCCTTGGCATCCCGCCACTCCTTCGTCTGGTTCGTAAACCAGCACCGGGTGTCGAGGCACAGATTGCCCCCGAGGGTCGCGAGATTCCGCACGTGCCGGGAGGCCACTGCCCGGAAGGCCTTGACGAGCGCCGGGTAGCGCTCGGTGAGCACGGTTGCAGCCACGAGGTCCGTCAGCCGGCAGGCGGCGCCGAGTTGCAGGCTGCCATCCGGCAGCACGGCGATACCCTGCAGCTCCGGCAGATCCTTGAGGCTCAGCAGCGTATCCGGCGTCAGCAGCCGGCAGCGCATATTGAAGACCACATCAGTCCCGCCCCCCAGCAAGCGCACGTCACCGGGGGCGTCCCGGAGCACAGCGAGGCCCTCGGCCAGCGTGGCGGGCTTTACGAAGTCGTGTTCAGGCAGGAGCATGGGGACATTCTCCGCCATTTTCGCCTGTAGGAGCGCCGTCAGGCGCAATCCCCTTCCGGGAGAATCGAGTCCGCGAGTCTCTACCGGGAGGGGATTGCGCCTGACGGCACTCCTGCGGGGGCGCCCACCAGCCGCCCGTCCCGGATGCGGATCACCCGGTCGGCCTCCAGCGCGAAGTTATCGTCGTGGGTCACCATCACGAAGGCCGTGCCGGATTCCCGGCTGAGGCGCTTCATCAGGTCAAACACCAGGCGCCCGCTTTTGCTGTCCAGGTTGCCCGTGGGCTCGTCGGCAAAAACCACCGCCGGCTCGTTGGCCAGGGAGCGCACGACGGCCGCGCGCTGCTGTTGCCCGCCCGACAACTGGGGCGGCCGGACCTTCAGCTTGTCTTCCAGGCCGACCGCCCTGAGCAGCTCGCGCATACGGGGCTCCTGGGACTTCTCAAACTCCCGGCCGCGCATCCGGCAGGGCATCAGCGCGTTTTCCAGCACGGTGAATTCCGGCAGCAGGTAGTGAAACTGGAAGATGAAGCCCAGCCGGTCCCGCCGGGCCTTGGCGCGCGACAGTTCATCGAGCTGACTCACTTCCTGGCTCTCAACCCGGATCACCCCCGCCGTCGGGCGGTCGAGCAGGCCCATGAGATTCAGCAGGGTGGTTTTCCCTGAGCCGCTACCGCCGACGATGGCCACGAACTCCCCCGGCACGATGCTGAAGGAGATATCGAAGAGCACCGGCGTCTCGACGTCGCCGTTGTAGTAAGTCTTGCCGACGCGGTCAAGCTCGACGACAGGTTGCGCCATCAGCTGCCCCGGATGACCTGCATGGGATCCACCTGCCCGGCCTTGCGGGCCGGAAACCAGGAGGCCACGGCCCCGGTGGCCATGGCGACGAGGGAGGCGCCGAGAAGCAGCATGGGATCGATCTCGATGAGGAACGGCGCATCGACGCGCCCGTCGGGACCCACCGAGCGGATCGCGGCGAGGCCCTTGAGCAGCAGAACGCCCAGAGGAACCCCGACCAGGCAGCCGATGAAGGCGAGCAGCAGACCCTCGAGCACGAAAATGCTCTGAATCTCCCCCGGAGTTGCCCCCATGGCCTTCAGGATCCCGATCTCCCGGTACTTGCTGGTCACGACCATGACCAGAATGCTGCCGATGCCAAAACCGGAGGCGATGGTGGTCATGATAAGAATCAGGTCCCGGGTCTGACCCTGGGCATCCAGCGTGCGAAACAGGTTGGGGTTCTGCACGACCCAGGACTGCACCTTGAACGGGAACACAGGCACCATCCGCCGGGCCACGTTCTCGGCGTCGTAGAGGTCAGTCAGCTTGATCCCGAAGGAGCTGATCGAACCGCCCAGCTCCAGCAGGGACTGCCCGTCCCGCAGGGTCACGAAGACCTGGCCATCGTCCACCTGGCCGAAACCCGTGGTGTAGATGCCGGCTACCGAGAAGTTCAGCGTGAGCCCCTCAGGACCCACGAGCCGCACCTTGTCCCGGAGCTTCAGGCCGAAATCCCTGGCCAGCTTCTGGCCAAGGACGACGTCGCCGGACACCATGCCGATGAAACGGCCGGCGTCCAGGTTCTTCTCGATCTCGACAATGCCGTTGTGACGTTCCGGAATGACGCCGGTGACCCGCACGGACTGGCGCCGGGAGCCCCGGTTCATGAACGCCTGGCCAGTAACGATCGGCGATACCGTCGCGACTTCCGGGTCCACCGCATCGAGGGACGGCAGCCACAGGCGCCAGTCCTCAATCACTTCCCGGGCCTTCGGCAGATTCACGACCTCCCCCACGTAGAGGTTGTCGGTATCCAGCCCCAGACTGGACAACTGCCACGCCCCGACGGGCGTCCGCTCCGGCGGCTCCACGGTGATGTGGGGAATAGCGCCCGTCGTATTCTGCGTAATCCGTTGCTGCGTGCCGCCAATGATGGTCCGCAGGTAAATGATCAGCAGCACGCTGATGGCGACGACCCCGATCGTCAGCAGCGACTGGCTCACGCTGTAGCGCAGGTGCCGGAAAGCGACGGAACGGATGAAGTAGGACAACATCAGCGCCTGGCCACACTCGTGGGCGGCCCGCCGCCCTCGGCGGCCGGGCGCTCAGTAACGGGCCGGATCTTCCGGCCCGGGGAATTGCCCAGCAGCTGCCGCACCACCGCCGTCCCCTCCGGGATCTCCGCCACGGCCACCCAGTCCGGGTTGCGGCCGATGACCTTCACCGGCCTGCGCTCGAGCACACCACCCTCGCCCACCGCCAGCACGAACGGGGGATTGGCCTGGAGGGCCACCGCACTCACCGGCAAGGCGAGCGCCTGATCGGCGCGCTGCACTTCGATGCTGACATCCACGGTCATGTTCGGCAGCACGAAGTCGGGCAACTCCTGGGGCGTGATCTTGAGGCGCACCACGCCCCGCTCGCTGTCCACGAAGGGCCCCACCTGGGTCAGCGTGCCGCGAAAGGGCCGGTCGGGATACGCAGGGACAAAAGCCACTACCGGCTGGCCCACCTTGAGCTTGCCGAGGTTGTTCTCATCCGTCTCCACTTCGATCTCGGTCGCGGCCATCTCGGAAATCCGGAACCAGCCCTGGGCGGCCGCTACGGGCGTGCCGGGCTCCACCAGACGATCGGTGATGACGCCGTTGAAGGGTGCCCGGACCTCCCGGCGGTCGAATTCCGGGCCGACCCGGTCGACTTCAGCCGCTGCCTCCCGGCCCCGGGCCCGGGCTGCCTCGGTGCGCGCCGCCTGCACCCGGACATCCGCCTCGGCCCGCTCGAGCTCAGCGGTGGAAACCTGCTTGCGCTCCGCGAGCCGCTGGAAGCGGGCGAGTTCCTGCCGCGCGTTGTCGAGCGCGGCCTGTTCCGCCCGCACGTTCTTCTCGGCAACGTCCAGGGCAGCCCGGGCGGAGGCGAGGCGGGGCGCCGTGTCCCCTGCCGTAAGCCGGCCCAGCAGGTCGCCCTGGCGGACGATGGCGCCCTCGTTCACGGCGAGGCTCTCGACGATGCCCGCGGACTCCGCACCAACCTGGGTTTCCCGGACGGCCTGGAGCTTGCCGCTGGCCACCACCAGCTCGACGATGTCCCGGCGCACTGGCTCTGTGACGACCACGGGCCCCGGGCGGCGGATCTGCCAGACCAGCCCGACGACGGCGATGATCGCGAGTACCCAGACGATCCGGGTTCTGGAAATTTTCATGGGTTCCCTTGTCTCAGTCCGGCCAGCTTCGCCAGAAATCCAGTGAGGTCGGCTATCGCCACCACCCCGGGGGGCAGTGGGTCCCGGGTGAGCAGCGTAGCAGCCTGGCCGGCGACCCAGATCTCCGTCGGGGAGGGGACGATCTGCCGCAGCGTGTGCAACTGTCCGGCAGCGTCGTTGACATCCGGCTGGGTCACCAGGCTGATGGCGAGCACGTCCACCGGCCGGCGCACGCAAAAACTGCCAATCTCCGTGGCCGGGAGATCGGGTCCCAGATAGATGCACCGGAAGCCGCGGCTGGCGGCCACCACTGCACCCATCAGGCCACCGAGCTCGTGGCGCTCGCCGCTCAGGGTCGCGAACACGACGCTGGGTCCGTCGGCCTGGACCAGATGGTGTTCCAGCGCAGACGACAGCCGGCGTTTCACCACGCCGGACAGGATGCGTTCCTGAATGACTGACCACTCACCCCGATGCCAGCGATTGCCCGCCTCCCGCAACACCGGCGAGACCACATCGCGGACGAGCACCAGGGGGTCGAGATCGGCCACGGCGCGTACGCACAGCAGATCGCAGGCCGCGACGTCGAGGTCCGCCGCCGCCGCCAGCAGGTCGCTGATCAGCTGGCCGGGAGTGCCGGGGGCTGGTGACTCCATGGAGGTCATTGTGCCCGAATGGCCGGGCCGGTCCTTTTTGTCAGTCCCTGCCGGTTCGGCGGGGAGAGGACTTGGGATTCGCCATCTCAGTAGGGGGACCGACCGAAATCGACCGGTGGCAGGCGTTCGGGCAGGTCCGGGACGTTGTCCCGGAGGAAATCCAGCAGCACCGAGACATCCGTATAGCCGGAGATGCCGCCCCCAGTGGCGCACAGGTTACCGACCGTGACGCTGGCGACCCCCACGAGGACCGGCTGTCCGTCATAACCGGTCACCAGCAGGGGTCCGCCGCTGTCGCCGCCGCAGGGCCCCCCTTCGCGGGAGTCCAGAACGATGTGGGTACCCGCAATCCCCAGTGCGTCGAAGTGGATCGTGGCCCGAAGCAGCACGTCGGGCCACTGCACTCCCGCACGGGTGGCACCCCAGCCCAGGATGGTCGCCGCCCCGCCGACCCTGACCAGGTCCCAGGCTTCCGCCCGGCTGGCGATCGGGACCGGTCGCACCCGCAACGGCCGGGAAAGGCGCAGAAGCCCCAGATCGTAAGCATTGGGCTCACTTGAGTACTTCGGGTGCCGTATGACCTCCCGGACGGCAACGCGACGGGTCAACTTCCGGGAGCGGTTGCCGTAGAGGACGCTGAGCCCCGGACTGGCGCAGTGCGCGGCAGTGAGCACGTAGCGTGGCGAGATCAGGCTGCCCGTGCAGATGCCGGGGTCCTCCGGCCGGAAGAGCACCACAGCCCAGGGTGATGTGGCAGAAAACTCGGCGTCCGTGGGTGGTACGCCGCTGGCCAGGGCTGCACAGCGTCCAGCCACCAGCAAGCCGGAGAGGAGCCCAGCACACCGGCGCTGAATGCCCACGAATCCTCAGGGCCAATGCGTCAAGGCTGCGGCGTCACGTCTTCGTAGAACTCGTGGGAGTGCTGGGGCAGGAGGTGGGGAAACAGATCCTTGCTGCGGGCCCGGGAAGCACCGCGGGAAAACGCGATGCGCTCCGCCACGCTGTCCCACTGCTCCACCATGACGAACTGCACACCTGCCGGCCCGTCTTCATGGCCGTGCCCCTTCAGTTCTTCTGGCGGCGTCACGCGGCGGACTTCCGCCTCCATCACTCCGGGACGGGCCCGGAGGATTTTCCTGCCCCGGTAACCCGGTGCGGCCTTCATCAACGGTTCGAGGTCCTGGTAAAACTGGGTGACGGCCAGCTCGTGGCCCGGCTTGGCTAACAGGATGGCGACGTAGGTAATCATCTCGACGGCTCCGGATGCAGAAAAAGACGTGGCCGATTATGCACGGGATCGTTGCTGTAATTGTTTCTGGCGCAGGCTGGCGAAAGCATCCAGAGCCCGTTGCCTCGCGGCGCGGTGGTCGACGATGGGCGCTGGATATTCCATCCCGAGCCGGATACCGGCAGCACTCAGAACACTGGCGGTTACTTCCCAGGGGGCGTGGAGGTGCTCGTCCGGCAACGCCGCCAGTTCCGGGACCCAGCGCCGGATGTAGGCGCCCTCCGGATCAAACTTCCGGGACTGGAGAACCGGGTTGAAGACGCGGAAGAACGGCGCGGCATCGGCGCCGCAGCCCGCGACCCACTGCCAGCTGGCGGCATTGTTGGCGAGGTCCGCATCCACCAGCGTGTCCCAGAACCAGGCCTCCCCGTCCTGCCAGGGCACGAGCAGATCCTTCACCAGAAAAGACGCGACGATCATCCGCACCCGGTTGTGCATCCAGCCCGTGGACCACAGCTCGCGCATGCCGGCATCGATCAGCGGATAGCCGGTGCGGCCCTGGCACCAGGCCTGGAACAGTAACGGCTCCGGGGCCCAGGGAAAGGCGGCAAACTCGCGACGGAGTGGCTGATCCGGAAGGTCAGGCCAGTGAAACAGGAGGTGCGCCGAGAACTCCCGCCAACCGAGTTCCCTCAAGTAAGCGGCGCCCTCACCCTCGGGTGCCGCTCCCGCCGCCCTGCTGGCCTGGACGGCGTGCCAGACCTGGCGGGGACTGATCTCACCGAAATGCAGATAGGGCGACAGGCGCGAGGTGCCCGCGACGCCCGGCTGATCCCGCGCGGTGCGATAGCGCTGCACGGCGCTGTCGAGAAAGGTCTCAAGTCTGGCCATTGCCGCAGCCTCACCCGGTTCGAAGGCCGAGCGCAGGCCACCACTCCAGTCGGGTTGCGTCGGCAACAGCTTCCAGTCCGTGAGGGATTCGCTGGCGGGCCAGGCCACCGGACCGGCGAACTGGTCGGGCGCGGAGACCGGTGGTGCGGGTGCAGGCTGGGCCAGGCAGGCCTTCCAGAACGGCGTAAACACCTGGAACGGATGGCCGGCAGCCGTGCGAATGTGCTCCGGCTCGAACAGCAGACGACCGGGAAAGCGCCGGAGCGTCACACTGTCACCCAACCGGGCTCTGAGGCGTTGCTCGAAATCCGCCTCGCCGGGCTCGTAGCACCGGCTCCAGAAGAGGGCCTCAGCGCCCGTCTCGCTGACCAGGTCAGCAAGGACGCGCAGCGTGTCTCCGCTGCGCAGGATCAGCCGGGACCTCCGCTCCCGCAGCTGGGCATCGAGGTGCTCCAGACTGCCGTGCAGCCACCAGCGCGTGGCGGCACCGTTACGCCAGCGGCCCGCCGCATCGTCGTCGCGGATGAATACGGGCAGCACGGCTTGTCCCGAGGCACCCGCGGCAACAAGGGCGGCGTGGTCGCCCAGACGAAGGTCTTGGCGAAACCATAGAATGACGGGCGCTGGCATGGCGAAGAGTTCGCCCATGTCAGCCCTATGGATGAGTTGCCACACAATGGATATTGCCCATGGCGCGGGACCAGCTGTTTCTCCTAAAACCTGACTTCATGGCCGGCCCCCGGGGCCCCTGCTACTGTCCGGCCTGCGCGATGCTGGAGGGTGTGCTCGCGTTCTATCCGCAACTGCGGAAGTCTCTCGATATCCACTATGTCGACTTTCCCCGGCCCCGGGCAGCCGTGATCGCGGCAGTCGGCGCAGAAAACCAGGGCTTGCCGTTACTCGTGGTGGCCCCGGACCCCCTGGCAGAGCTGGCGCTCGCGGGCCTGGACGTCCGGGAATGGGAGGGTCGCCGTTTTCTGCGGGGTCCCGGCGACATGGGCCGGTACCTGGCGCGCCGGTACGGGAGCGGGGAGCCGCATTAACGGCAGGAGCGCTCCTACGAGTCGGAAAAGCGCTGGGTGATGTTGTCGTAGGCATCGATGCGCCGGTCCCGCAGGAAGGGCCAGCCGATGCGGAAGGCCTCGATCTCCGCCAGATTCAGCTCCAGCTCCAGGATGGCTTCGGCGTCTGCCGGCCCGCGGGCCAGGATCCGGCCGTCGGGCGCCACGGCGAAACTCTGTCCCCAGAACTCGAGACCGCCGTTGCCCGTCGGATCCGGTTCGAAACCCGTCCGGTTGATGGCCAGCACGAAGCAGCCATTCGCCACGGCATGGGCGCGCTGCATGAGTTCCCAGGCCGCGTGCTGCCGCTCGCCGAGCCGCGCCTTTTCCTCGGGCTGCCAGCCGATCGCCGTGGGGTAGATCAGGATCTCGGCACCCTTCAGCGCCGTCAGCCGTGCGGCCTCCGGGTACCACTGGTCCCAGCAGATCAGCACGCCGAGATTGCCCGCCCCGGTCGCGAAGGAGCGGAACCCTAAGTCGCCCGGCGTGAAGTAGTACTTCTCGTAAAACCGCGGATCGTCCGGGATGTGCATCTTCCGGTACTTCCCGGCATAACCCTTGCGACCATCCAGCACGGCGGCGGTGTTGTGAAAGAGGCCCGGCGCGCGCCGTTCGAACAGGCTGATCACGATGGTGGCGTCGAACTCGGCGGCAAGGCCAGCGAAGGCCTCCGACCCCGGTCCCGGCACCGGCTCTGCGAGGGAAAACTGCGCGCTGTCTTCGCTCTGACAGAAGTACCGGCTCTGGAACAGTTCCGGCAGGCAAATCAGTCTGGCGCCGTTCTGCGCGGCCTTGCGCGCCAGGCCCAGAGCCCGCTGCAGGTTGTCCGCCGGCTCGGCAGAACACCGCATCTGAATCAGGGCAGTGGGCAGCACCGCCTGGCTCATCCGGCGCGCTCCGCAACGGGCGCGGGCCGGGCATCGCAGTAGGTGGTGTCGTTGAAGCAGGCCAGATACTGGCCAAGAATTTCCATGCCCAGCGTCGGCCGGATGATCCCGGCGTCGATCTTCCGCTTGACGATGTCGCTCATCCGGCGGTTAAGGTCATTGGGGAAATACTGCACCTGGGCCAGCATCTCGTGGATGGCAGCGCCCGGAATGATGCGCTCGATCCAGAAGTTGTCCGGCTCGTCGGCATCCGCATAGACGTGGACTTCAGCCACCCGACCGAACAGGTTGTGGGTGTCACCCATGATGTCCTGGTAGGCCCCCATGAGGAAGAACCCCAGGTAGTAGGGCCGGTCGCCCTCCAGGGAATGCACCGGCAGGAAAGTCTTGTCTTCCATGGCCGAGATGTAGTGACTGACCTTGCCATCTGAATCGCAGGTGAGGTCGACGAGCAGCGCCCGACGGTCCGGTTTCTCGTCGAGCCGGTCGATCGGAATGATCGGGAACGACTGGTCGATAGCCCAGTGATCAAGAATGGACTGGAACACCGAAAAGTCGCACAGATAGCGGTCGGTCAGCTTCTCTTCCAGCTCCAGCACCTCGGCGGGCGTGGGGTCGATCTCGGCAGGGCGCAGCCGGCCCAGCAGGTCCCGCGCAATGGACCAGTAGAGCTCTTCCACCGTCGCCAGCTGGCCGAGCTCCAGATAACCCAGGCTGAAGAGGGTCCGCGCCTCGATCCGGATTTCTTCGATGTCGTGGTAAGCCTCAATGAGTTCTTCGGGCTCCCGGTCGGGATTACGCACGTTATCGAGGATCTTCGCGAGCGCCTCCACGGCCGCGTGGGGTTCTGCCGGCAACGCCACGTGGTCGGGGCCGCCCCGGCGGTGACCCTCGAGTACGGGCACCAGCAGAACCGAGTGATGCGCCGTGATCGCCCGGCCACTCTCGGAGACGATGATGGGCGTCGGCACTTCCTGCACGTCACAGACTTCCTTGATGGCGTAGACCACGGCGTTGGCGTATTCCTGCAGGCCGTAGTTCACGCCCGCCTCGCCCCGCGCGTGGCCGGCGCCGTAGCTGACCCCGAGGCCACCACCGATGTCGATGTACCGCACCTTCACCCCGCGCTGGTGCAGCGACGCGTAAATCTGCGTCATCTCCTTCAGGGCCCGCTTGAGCACCTGAATGTCGATGATCTGGCTGCCAATGTGAAAGTGCAGAAGCGCGAGAGCGTCAGGCTTGCCCCGCCGCTCCAGCTCGGCAACAAGCCGCACCAGTTCGGGGATGGAGAGGCCAAACTTGGACCTGGCGCCACCGGACTCCGACCAGCGCCCGGAACCGCGGGTGGCGAGCCGCACGCGGACACCGAGCACCGGGGAGACGCCCTGGAGGTCGGCCAGCGCCAGCAGGGACTCGAACTCCGAGTACTTCTCCATCACCGGAACCACGTTCAGCCCAAGGCGCTGCGCCGACAGGATCAGCGACAGCATCGAGCGGTCCTTGACCCCGTTGCAGACGAGCAGCATGCCCTCTTCAGTGAGATGGGGCAGGCAGGCGATAAGCTCGCCCTTGGAGCCGCACTCCAGGCCCATGCCGTACTTGCGGCCGGCCTCGAGCACCTCCTCGACGACTTCATGCAGCTGGTTGACCTTGATCGGGTAGACGCCGTTGTAGCGATTGCCGTAGTTCGCCTCCTCGATCGCCGCGCCGAAGGCCTCATTCAGCATGCGCACCCGGGACTGGAGCACGTCCTGAAAACGGATCAGCACGGGCGACGAGATGGCCCGCCGCTCAAGCTCCTGGATGAGCTTCACGAAGTCGATGGCCAGCCGGTCGTCGCCAAACGGCTTCACCGCGGCATGCCCCTGCTCATTGATCATGAAGAAGGAGTCGCCCCAGGACTCGACGCGATACAGCTCCGCGGAGTCTTCCGGCGTCCAGGGGGTCTCCGGGGCGACGACCGGTGTCAGGGCGGCATCACGGGCAATGGCAGCTGCACTCTTGGCCAACGGCGTTCCTTCAGGGTGAAATCTGGGCGGTCTGACCAGGAGCTACTGATCAAGCACGCAGGCAAAGATCAGGGGTGCGACGATGGTCGCGTCGGATTCGATGATGAACTTGGGCGTGTCTGCGGAGAGCTTGCCCCAGGTGATCTTCTCGTTGGGCACCGCGCCCGAGTAGGACCCGTAGCTGGTGGTTGAATCACTGATCTGGCAGAAATAGCCCCACCGGGGAATGTCGCGAATCTGCAGGTCCTGCTCCAGCATGGGCACGACACAGATCGGGAAATCGCCGGCGATGCCGCCGCCAATCTGGAAGAACCCGATGGAGTGCTGCCGGCAGTTGGCCTGATACCAGGCCGCCAACTCCACCATGTATTCAATGCCGGTGCGGACCGTGTGCACGTTTTTCACGTCGCCAGTAATGACGTGTGAGCTGTAGATGTTGCCCAACGTGGAGTCTTCCCAGCCGGGGACGAAAATAGGCAGGTTTTTCTCGCAGGCTGCCATGAGCCAGCTGTCCTTCGGGTCGATCTGGTAGTACTGCTTCAGGACGCCGGAGCGCAGGATCCGGTAGAAGAACTCGTGGGGGAAGTACCGCTCCCCCCGGCCATCGGCGCCGGTCCACTCATCCAGCACTGCCCGCTCGATCCGGCGGATCGCTTCTTCCTCCGGGATGCAGGTATCCGTCACCCGGTTCAGATGACGGGCCAGCAGGGCTTCCTCATCGGCCGCGGTCAGGTGGCGATACCCGGGGATCCGGACATAGTGGTCGTGGGCCACCAGGTTGAAGATGTCCTCCTCCAGGTTGGCGCCCGTGCAGCAGATCCCGTGGACCTTGCCCTGCCGGATCATCTCGGCCAGAGACAGACCCAGTTCCCCGGTGCTCATGGCGCCAGCCAGGGTAACGAACATGTAGCCGCCACCCTGCAGATGTTTCACATAGCCATCGGCGGCATCCACGAGGGCAGCACTGTTGAAGTGCCGGAAATGGTGGTGAACAAAGCGGGATACTTCAGCCATGGGGTTTCACTCCGGGGGGCGGGGAAAGCTTAGGGAATACCAGCCCGGGGAACAACAGAAATTTCACCGCACCGGAGTAGGAGCGCCTTTAGGCGCGATCATTCTGATCGCGCCTAAAGGCGCTCCTACTCCGGTGCGACGGGCACCTGCTGGGTCAGGCAGTGAAAGGTGCCCAGGCCCACCACAACGTCCCGGCAATCCAGGCTGACGATCCGCCGCCCGGGGAAACACCGGGCCAGGATCGCCGCCGCCTCCTCGTCTGCCGGGCAGTTGAACGTCGGCAGCAGCACCACCCGATTACCCACATAGAAGTTGGCGTAGCTGGCGGGGAGCCGGTTGCTGCCCCGGTAAAGGGGCGCCGGCATGGGCAGTTCCATGACGCGCAAGGGCCGGCCGTCCGGCAACCGGACGCCGGCCAGGCGCTCCCGGTTCTCCAGCAGCGGCTGGTAGTTCTCGTCAGCGGGATCCTGCTCCACGGCCGTCACCACCAGATCCTCGGCCACAAAGCGCGTGAGGTCGTCGATGTGCCCGTCCGTGTCGTCGCCCACGATGCCGTCCCCGAGCCAGACGATCTGGGTAATGCCCAGCAGCGACTTCAGCTGTGACTCGATCTGCTCCCGGGTGAGGCCGGGATTGCGATTGGGATTGAGGAGGCACTGCTCGGTGGTGAGCAGCAGCCCCTGGCCATTGACCTCAATCGAGCCGCCTTCAAGGACCATCGGGACCTCCTGGCAGGGGACGCCGAGGGCCGTGGCCATCCGCTGGGGAATGCCGTTGTCCAGATCGTAGGGCGGGTACTTGCCGCCCCAGGCGTTGTACTGAAAATCCAGGGCCTTCAGGGTGGACAGCTGGCCAGAACCCGGGGCTGAACCTGGCTCAGCCCCGGGCTCAGCCCCGGGCTCAGCCCCGGGCTCAGCGGCGCGGGTGACAAAAATGGCGCCGTGGTCCCGGCACCAGGCATCGTTGGTGGGGAACTGGTGCAGGAGCACTTTGTCGGGTGGAACTTTGCCGGCCAGCAATTTCTGGACGTGGTAACCGTGGCCAGAGTCCCGGACATTGATGCGGACCACCTCGCCCTTGGCCAGCGCGGCGACGGCCTCAGCCAGGATCCGTTCGACGGCGGGCAGGTAGTCGGTCCAGGTGTCCGGATTGTGGGGCCAGGAAAACCAGGTGGCCTGGTGGGTGCTCCACTCCGCAGGCAGGCGATAGCCGGACGGCACTGCTGAACTCCCTTGCATGGGGGCGCAGTGTACGCCGCCAGGGCCTTCAGTTCGTTGATTGAGGCCCGTCGGGAAACAGGCAGGCGTGACGGGGGCAGGGGCGGGAGTGGGCGGTGGCCCGGGGTTAAGCGCTTCTCCACTGGCATTCAGGCGTCTGGATCAGGCGCCCCGGGAGAGTTGGCGCTATGATCGGCGTCGCGCGCGACCGCAGTCAAACAAACCGCCAATTTCCCGTCACAGGATCGATGCCGCCCCCCTCCCTCGCCATTTCCAGCAAGCTGCCGGACGTCGGCACGACCATCTTCACCGTCATGTCCCAGCTGGCGGCGGAGCATGGCGCGATCAATCTCTCCCAGGGGTTCCCGGACTTTCCGGCGCCCGAGGGACTGCTCGACCGGGTCCGTCATCACTTGGGCGCGGGGCACAACCAGTACGCGCCCATGGCCGGACTGCCGGCCCTGCGGGAGCAGATTGCCCGGAAAACCCTGGCCCTTTATGGCCGCCAGGTCGATGCGGACGCCGAAGTCACCGTCACCTCCGGGGCAACCTCGGCCCTGTTCTGCGCCATCGAGGCCGTGGTGCAACCGGGTGACGAGGTGCTGTGCCTGGACCCGGCCTACGATTCCTATGACCCCGCGATCCGACTCGCGGGTGGGCGTGCCGTGCACATTCCCCTGCGGGAACCGGCTTTCAGCGTGGACTGGGACCGGGTCCGTTCGGCCATCACGCCCCGCACGCGGCTGCTCATTATTAACAGCCCGCACAATCCGACGGGCGCGGTCCTCTCGCCCGCAGACATGGCGGCACTCGCGGAGCTGGTGCGGGGCACGCGCCTGCTCCTGCTGGGTGACGAGGTCTACGAGCACATCCTTTTTGACGGCCAGCGGCACGAGAGCCTGCTGCGCTACCCGGAACTGGCCGAACGCAGCCTGGTGGTCTCGTCCTTCGGCAAGACCTACCACGCCACCGGCTGGAAGATCGGCTATTGCGTGGCGCCCGCAGCGTTGACCCGGGAGTTGCGCCGGGTGCACCAGTTCGTGCAGTTCTGCGTGGTCACGCCCCTGCAGTACGCCCTCGCAGATTTCCTGGAAAGCGACCCCGGGCACTACCTGGATCTCCCGGCCTTCTACCAGGCCAAGCGGGACCAGTTCTGCGCCCTGCTCCAGGGCTCGCGCTTCCGGTTTACGCCCGCCGCAGGCACCTACTTTCAGCTCCTGGACTACAGCGCCATCACGGACGAGCCCGATGTGGACTATGCCCGGCGGCTGACGGTGGAGTCCGGGGTGGCGTGCATCCCGGTCTCAGTCTTTTGTGCCGAGCCTATGCTTACTCCACGCCTGCGCTTCTGCTTCGCGAAGGATCTGACTACCCTGGAACGGGCCGCTGAGATCCTGCGCAGGATCTGACCATCACGCTGCGGCAGCCTGATCGTCGAGGACGGCGGGCGCTACTACAACCGCTGCGTGTGGATGCCCCCGGATGGCAAGGCTCGCCACTACGACAAACGGCATCTCTGCCGCATGGCCGGCGAACACGAACACTTTGCGCCGGGACAGGAACGGCTCATCGTGGAGCTCAAGGGCTGGCGGGTTTGCCCGCTGATCTGCTACGACCTGCGCTTTCCGGTCTGGAGCCGGGGGGCCAACGCCTTCGGCCTGCTCATATATATAGCCAACTGGCCGGCCGCCCGGCGCAGCGCCTGGCAGGCCCTGCTCCCCGCCCGGGCGGTGGAGAACCAGTGCTATGTGGCAGGGGTGAACCGCATCGGCACGGACGGCAAGGGAGTCGCCTGTGCCGGCGACAGCGGCGTCCACGATTATCTGGGGGAAACCCGCGTGGCTTGAGCCGCGACCCCATAATCAACTCATGCGCCGGCTCCTCGTCTTCCAGCACGTCCCCCACGAAATCCTCGGCACCCTCGACCCACTGCTAAGGGATGCCGGCTTTCGCATCCGCTATGTCAACTTCGGGCGCAACCCGGACGCGGTGCCTGACCTGGAGCGCTACCACGGCCTGATCGTGCTCGGCGGCCCGATGAACTGCGACCAGGTCACGCGCCACCGGCACCTGGCCACGGAAATCGCAGGGATTCAGACGGCCATCCGGGACGGCAAGCCGGTGCTGGGCATCTGCCTGGGAGCCCAGTTGCTGGCCCGGGCCCTGGGCGCACACGTCACCGGTAACCACCGGAAGGAAATCGGCTGGTACGACGTCGGCCCGACAAGGGAGGGGGAAAAGGACCCCCTCTTCCGGCACTTCGAAGGGCACGAGAAAATCTTCCAGTGGCACGGGGACACGTTTGCCATACCCCACGGGGCCGTGCACCTGGCCGCCTCGGCGGACTGCGCCCACCAGGCCTTTCGCTTTGGCCACAACGTGTATGGCCTGCAGTTTCACCTGGAGGTGGACGAACCCCTGATCCACCGCTGGCTGCGCGCGCCGGTAAATGCGCGGGAACTCGAGGGCCTGCAGGGCGTGATTGATCCTGGCCGCATTGCGCTGGAGACGCCGCAGTTCATGCCGCGCTCCCGCGCCCTGGGGGATGCGGTCTTCGGTGACTTTCTCCGCCTGTTCCAGGGCAGACACCGGCGGACGGTGCTCCCCTCCCGCTAGCTGCCGGCGCTGCAGGAGCGCCTTCAGGCGCGATCACCCCAGGTTCAAGGCGCAAAAACCTCCTGCAAAGTGCCCAGCGTCGCCGCCAGCGTCCGGCTGCCCACGGCACCCAACCGCCGCACGAGCCGCACCTGATCCAGAGTCCGGATCTGGTCGAGCAGGATCAGACCGGATTTCCCTGCAAAACGCACCGGGATGCGGAATGGGGCCGACTCGCTACCCCGCGTCAGCGGCGCGACGATTGCCGTGCGCAGATGGGCGTTCATTTCCGGCGGGGAGACAACGAGGCAAGGCCTTGTCTTGCGGATCTCGCTGCCCCGGGTGGGATCGAGGGTTGCCAGCCAGACCTCGCCGCGCCTTACCACGCGAGATCCTCGTCGTCCGCATTGCCAAACTCGGGCCAGACGAGCTCGTCACTGCCACTCGCACCGAGGGTTTGGCAGGCTGCCGTGTTACCACCCAGTGCATTCAGAATTTTCGCAGGTCAGCCTGGACCGGCCCACGCGAGAGTCACCCGACCTGGAGCAGATTTGCCAGCCACTGCGGGCCCGGGTCCGCTATTGAATTCCGTGCCGACTGACCGCACCTTTGACGATTAGGCGGGTCCCTGTGCCAAGGCCGGCTTCCAGCGCTACCATGCCGGCCTATGCCGGCTCATGGCCGGCTCATGGCCGGCCCAGGCCGCAAGGAATACCCGATGAGTGTGATCCCCGCCGAAGTCACCGCCACTCCCCTGAGCCCGGCCAGCCACGCGGGCCTGGCCCGGGTCGCCTTGCCGGTCCGCGGCATGACCTGCGGCGCCTGCGCCACCCGGCTGGAGAAGGCCCTGGGCCTGGTGCCGGGCGTGGCTTCGGCAGCGGTCAATTTCGCCGTGGAGCGGGCCGACATCAGCTACGACCCGGCCCGGCTGGCCGTACCGGTCCTCGCCGACGCCATCGGCAAGGCCGGCTTCGAGGTGCCGACGGAGGCCTTCGCCTTTCCCATTGAGGGGATGACCTGCAGCGCCTGTTCGACCCGCGTGGAGAAGGCACTGAGAAAGGTGCCCGGCGTCATTGAGGCGAACGTCAATCTGGCCATCGAGCGGGCGGACGTGCGCGCCATTCCCGGCGTCACCCGGCTCTCTGATCTCGTCGACGCCGTTACCGCCGCCGGCTATGTCGCCCGCATCGAATCCCCCGCCGCCTCCCAGGCCCAGGCCGAGGAGGAACATCGCCAGCGGGATCAGGCCCAGCTGCGCCGGGAACTCACGCTGCTGCTGGTGTCAGCGGCTTTTGCGGCCCCCCTGCTGTTCCAGATGGGGGCCATGTCGCTCAAGCTCGACTGGCATCTGCCGGCCTGGGTAGAGCTGCTGCTGGCGACCCCGGTGCAGTTCGTCATCGGTGCCCGCTTTTACCGGTCCGCCTGGCGAGCCCTGAAGGCCCGCTCGGCCAACATGGATGTGCTCGTCGTTCTCGGCACCACCGCCGCCTACGGTTACAGCCTCTACCTCATGGCCGAGCTCGGCCTCGATGGCGCCATGGGCAAACTCTACTTCGAGGCTTCGGTAATCATCATCACGCTGGTGCTGCTCGGCAAATTTCTCGAGTCGAAGGCCAAACGCGGCACCACCGCCGCCATTCGCCAGCTGATGGACCTGCGGCCCCAGACGGCCCGGGTGCGGGTTGCCGATGGCAGCGAGCGGGAACTGCCCATCAACGACGTGCGGGCCGGGGACCTCGTGATCGTACGGCCGGGCGAGCGCATCCCGGTGGATGGCGAGGTCATGGCCGGCCGCAGCGAACTGGACGAGTCCCTGATCACCGGCGAGAGCCTGCCCGTGGACAAGCAACCGGGTAGCAAGGTAACGGGGGGCGCGATCAACGGTACTGGCCTGCTGGAAGTACGCGCCACGGCCGTCGGCGCGGACTCCACCCTGGCCCGGATCATCCGGCTCGTCGAGAACGCCCAGGGCGGCAAGGCGCCCGTCCAGCGACTCGTGGACCAGATCAGCGCGATCTTCGTCCCCATCGTCGTGGCCCTCGCTGTGGTCACCTTCATCGGCTGGTTTGCTGTTAGCGGCAGCTTCGAGCCGGCCTTCGTTGCGGCTGTCGCCGTCCTGGTGATCGCCTGTCCCTGCGCCCTTGGCCTGGCCACGCCGACCGCCATCATGACCGGCACCGGCGCCGCGGCCCGGGCCGGCATCCTGATCAAGGACGTGGAGTCGCTGGAGCGGGCCCACCGGCTCGACACGATCGTCTTCGACAAGACCGGCACGCTCACCGCCGGCCGCGCCACGCTGGTCGGCACCGCGCCCCTGCGGGGCGACGAGGCCCAGCTGTTACAGGTGGCAGCCTCTGTCCAGCACGGCAGCGAGCACCCGCTGGCCCGGGCGATGCTTGAGGCGGCGGAGCAACGCCAACTGGCGCGCTCGCCCGTCGTGGACTTCCGCAGTCACACGGGCAGGGGCGTGAGTGGCGTCGTGGCCGGCCGGGAAATCTTCATTGGCAACACCCGCCTGCTCGACGAACAGGGCATTGCCATTGGCGACGCGGCCGCCCGCGTGCTCGACTGGGAGCGACAGGGCCGTACCGCCGTCTTTGTGGCCGACCACGACGGCGT
>SHZI01000110.1 GCA_009692345.1 Gammaproteobacteria bacterium
CGCGCCGCCGTTCCGCATCGCCGAGTTCGAGATCATCTACGAGAAGGGCATTTCCCGGGAAGGCG
This sequence comes from Gammaproteobacteria bacterium, assembly GCA_009692345.1. Lineage (GTDB taxonomy): Bacteria > Pseudomonadota > Gammaproteobacteria > Steroidobacterales > SHZI01. Next base: position 66 of record SHZI01000110.1, read on the forward strand.
AGATCATCGATCTCGGCATCAAGCACAACATCGTGCAGAAGTCCGGCGCCTGGTACAGCTACAACGGCGACCGCATCGGCCAGGGCCGGGACAACTCCCGGGACTTCCTGGTGGCGCACCCGGCGATGGCTGCCGAAATCGACAAGAAACTGCGCGCAGCGCTGATCGTGAAGCCCGTTGATGGCGAGAAACCCCTGGCAGAGGCCGCTGAAGCGCTCGACGAAGCCTGAGGATGATGTAGGAGCGGCTTCAGCCGCGACCGGGTCTTCCCCATCGTCGCTGAGACGCTCCTCAAAGGAAGACCCGCTCGCGGCTGAAGCCGCTGATACACCGCCGGCACGTCGCGCGACACCGCGGAAAATCGCGCTGGACATCCTCGCCCGCCGGGAGCACTCGGTGCTTGAGCTGCGGGAGAAGCTCGAGGCGCGGGAGTTCGACGGGGACGAGGTCGAGGCGACTCTTGAGGCGCTGCTCCAGGACGGGCTGCTCTCCGAGGCGCGCTTCGTCGAGACCTTCGTCGGCAGCTACACCCGGCGGGGCCACGGGCCCGTCTGGCTGCGGGCCGAGCTGGAGCGCCGGGGGATCTCCGGCGAGGTGATCAGCGACGCCCTGGCGAAGGCAGACGTCGACTGGGAGGCCGCCGCCGAGGCCGTCCGCGTCAAGCGCTTCGGCCCCGAAGTCCCCACCGACTTCAAGGAGCGCGTCCGCCAGGCCCGCTTCCTCCAGTACCGCGGCTTCAAAAAAGGTACCGGACCTTAAAAAGGTACCGGACCTTAGTTTTGTTAGTTGTTTCGTAGGGGCGACTCCGTACTCCGTCGCCCGCGGCCCCCCAGCGGGAAATCCTGTCCGGCTACCGGGAGTACCCGGTGAGCGCCGGACAGGACACCCGCCGTGGGTCCGCTACCACGGTGGGGGCGATCCGTCCCCCCGATGCCGTCCCCGGCGAGGCAACCGAGCGGGCAGTGGCTGGTGCCTCGCCCGCGACAAGACGTGTACTCACGTCAGCGGGCGGGGTCTCCAGCCGCTGGCCGCGGGATGCACCACCGGCCGGACGCCAAACAACTAACAAAACTAAGGTCCGGTACCTTCTGGTTTATCCTTGTCGGCTATGGACACATCAGCACTACGCCAGCGCTTTCTCGACTACTTTGCCCGCCAGCAGCACCGCATCGTGGCGAGCTCGCCGCTGGTGCCGGGCAACGACCCGACCCTGCTGTTTACCAACGCGGGCATGGTGCAGTTCAAGGACGTCTTCTTAGGCCGGGACCCCCGCAGCTACACCCGCGCCGTCAGCGTCCAGCGCTGCGTGCGCGCCGGCGGCAAGCACAACGACCTCGAAAACGTGGGCTACACCGCCCGCCACCACACCTTCTTCGAGATGCTCGGCAACTTCAGTTTCGGCGACTACTTCAAGCCCGACGCCATCCGCTTCGCCTGGGACTTCATCACCAGTGACCTGAAGATCCCGAAGGAAAAACTCTGGGTCACCGTCTACCAGGACGACGACGAAGCCGCCAGCCTCTGGCTGAACGACATCGGCATCGATCCCAGGCGCCTCACCCGCCTGGACGAAAAATCCAACTTCTGGTCCATGGGCGACACGGGCCCCTGCGGCCCCTGCACCGAGATCTTCTACGACCACGGCGCTGACATCCCCGGTGGCCCCCCGGGCTCGCCCAACGAGGACGGCGACCGCTACGTCGAGATCTGGAATCTCGTCTTCATGCAGTACGACCGCTCCGCCGACGGCACGCTCACGCCGCTGCCGAAGCCCTCCGTCGACACCGGCATGGGCCTGGAGCGCATCGCCGCCGTGATGCAGGGCGTGCACAGCAACTACGACATCGACCTGTTCAAGAAGCTGATCGCTGCCGCCGCGAAAGCTACCGGCACGAAAGACCTCACCTCCAGCTCCCTCAAGGTCATCGCCGACCACATCCGCGCCGCCGCCTTTCTCATCGTCGACGGCGTGCTCCCGGGCAACGAAGGCCGCGGCTACGTGCTCCGGCGCCTTATCCGCCGCGCGCTCCGTCACGGGCACGAACTGGGCATCGACACCCCCTTCTTCCACACCCTCGTCGCCACTCTCGTCGGCGAAATGGGCGCCGCCTACCCGGAACTCAGAGCCGGCCAGGCCCACGTGGCAAAAGTGCTGCTCGCGGAAGAAGAGCGCTTTGCCCTGACCCTCTCCCAGGGCATGAAAATCCTGAAGGAAGCCATGCAGGGCCTGGGCGAAAACCAGCAGCTGCCTGGCGATCTCGTCTTCAAGCTCTACGACACCTATGGCTTCCCCGTGGATCTCACCGCCGACGTCGCCCGCGCCGCGGGTCTGACCATCGACCGGGACGGCTTCGAACTCGCCATGGACGCCCAGCGCGAACGGGCCCGGGGCGCCCAGAAATTCAACGCGGGCTACGACGCCAGCACACAGCTCACCGAGAAGAGCGTGTTCTCCGGCTACGAACAGCTCGCCGACGCCGGCAAGGTCATCGCCCTGCTCAAAGACGGCCAGCCCGTCGCGCAGCTGAACCAAGGCGACGTGGGCGCTATCGTCCTCGACCGCACGCCCTTCTACGCAGAAAGCGGCGGCCAGGTCGGCGACAAGGGCGAGCTGATTTCTGCCGTCGGTGCGGGTAAAGGGGCGGAAAACACCGTTCGCTTCACCGTCGAAGACACCAAGAAATCCGGCGACGCCCACGTGCATGTCGGCACACTCGTCTCCGGCACGATCAAGACCGGCGCCACGCTCCAGGCGCAAGTCGATAACGCCTCCCGAACCGCCACTGTCCTCAACCACTCCGCCACGCATCTCCTCCATGCCGCGCTAAGAAAAGTCCTCGGCACCCACGTCACGCAAAAAGGCTCTCTCGTCGCCCCCGACAAGCTGCGCTTCGACTTCTCCCACTACGAAGCGCTGACCCCCGCGCAGCTCGCCCAGCTCGAGAAGCTGGTGAACGACCAGGTCCGCGCGAATGCGGACGCCACGACCAAGGTGATGAGCTACGACGACGCGGTCGGCGCCGGCGCCATGGCGCTCTTCGGCGAGAAGTACGGCGACCGGGTGCGGGTGCTGAAGATCGGCGAGTTTTCCACCGAGCTCTGCGGCGGTACCCACGTGGGCCGGGCCGGGGACATCGGGCTCTTCAAGATCACCAGTGAGTCCGGCATCGCCGCCGGCATCCGGCGCATCGAGGCGGTGACGGGGGAGGGCGCGCTTGCCCGCGTCACTGAGACGGAGCTGGCACTGGACCGGGTCGCGGCCCTGTTCCGCGGCACCCGTAGCGACGTGGAGGGCAAGGTGCGTCAGGCCCTGGACCGCACGAAGGTGCTGGAGAAGGAGATCCAGCAGCTGAAGGCCAAGCTCGCGTCGGGCGCCGGCGGGCGGGATCTCGCCAGCGAGGCGAAGGACGTCGCCGGCATCAAACTGCTCGTCGCCCGGCTGGACGACGGCAGCGACGCGCAGACCCTGCGGGACACCGTCGACCGCATGAAAGACAAGCTGGTCAGCGGCGTGGTCGTCCTCGCGTCGGCAGACCCGGCGGGCGGCAAGGTGAGCGTGGCCGTGGGGGTGACGAAAGACCTGACCGGCCGCCTGAAAGCGGGGGACCTGGTGAACTCGGTGGCGGCCCAGGTGGGCGGCAAGGGCGGCGGGCGGCCGGACTTTGCCCAGGCGGGTGGTACCGACGTGGCGGCGCTGGACGGGGCGCTGGCGGGGGTGGCGGGCTGGGTGGCGGCCAGGATCGCGTAGAGGGTTACCGGTTGACGGTCACTGTCGTTGGCTCCAATAGCCAGGACGGCGGCGACGATGCGCGACCGCCAGAATCCTCAGTTGATCTCCATCGATGCGGTAGATCAGGGCAAACGGGAATCGACGCAACGGAAATCGGCGGTAGCCCTTGCCTATTGGCTCGCCAATGAGTGGCGTGTTGAGCAGAAGTTGAGTCACGCGCTGCGTCTCTGCTTTGAGTTCCGCGCCGAGACCCCGGCTGTAGTCTTCGCCGTTTTGCACCGCCGCCGACAGCTCGCGCGCTGCAGCAGGGTGAAACACAGGTGTCATTTCTTCAGCAACGCGTCCAGCTGGCGAAAGACCTCCTCAGCAGGAACGCACTTCACCCGCCCGGACTCGATCTCTCCCGCCCGGCGCTCAACTTCCTTCAGCCACGCTGATTCAACGTCTGGATCCGGGGGGCCATCGAGCTCCTCCAGAAGGGTGCGAAGCACTTCTTCTTTCTCCGCAGCACTGAGGCGGCGGATTTCGTCCTGGATTTTGGCAATTGGGCGGGACATGGGGTGCGAGTCTACCAATGTCCCGGGGGTAAGCAGCCCGAAGAAACCCACGGTTTAGCCCTGTTTCTGCAGTGCGGGAGCGGCTCGGGCCGTCGAGTTCCCGCGTGATGATAGGCGGCACCATCTGTTCCCAGGACAGGCTGGCCCTCGCGGGACGTGCGCTTGCCGACGAGTCTCCCAACCTCTGCCGGCGGCACAGCCCGACAGAACCCACGGATTTGGCCAGTTTCGGCAGCCCCATTGGGGGGTGGGACGGGGCGCCCGGCCCACAGACCACGCCTTAAGACCCTGAAAACGGAAGATTTTCCGACGCCCGCCCAGTCCACTGATTGGTCAGTTCCTGCCCAGCCCAGGCTATTCACAACAAGGAGTGCCGGGGTATGCTCCGTTCACCACCGGCTACCGGCGCTGGGGGTGGCATGAGGCCAAGACGGCCCGACGACGACCGCAGAACTACAGCAACAACAGCGGCGCGCGGGACGACCAAAAGATACAACGGAATAACAACAACAAGCCGGAGGGGAAAATCCAAATGTTGATCCTGACGCGTCGGATAGGGGAAACCGTGGTCATCGGTAACGATGTGGATGTCACGGTGCTGAGTGTCAAAGGGAACCAGGTGCGCCTGGGCGTCAAGGCACCGAAGGAAGTGACGGTGCACCGGGAGGAGATCTACGACCGGATCTGCCAGGAGCAGCAAAACGGCCAATTACTAACGTAGGAGCGCGTTCACGCGCGACCCCCCTCCGTAGGAGCGCCTTAAGGCGCGACTCTCTGCTATCCTGCGCGCCCGATCCGGAGAGGTGGCCGAGTGGCTGAAGGCAACGGTTTGCTAAACCGTCATACGCCCTAAAGGTGTATCGAGGGTTCGAATCCCTCCCTCTCCGCCACTCAGTTTTCACTTATATATCA
>SHZI01000026.1 GCA_009692345.1 Gammaproteobacteria bacterium
CGCGCAGCGGCGTGGTTTTCGGCCTCGTGTTCTTCACGATGTTGCTTGGTGCGCTCAACTACAGCAATAACATGGGCTTCGCTCTCGCCTTCCTGCTTACCGCCATAGCCGTGGTCAGCATCCATCACTGTCAGCGGAATCTGGCCGGGCTCCGGCTCTCGGTCAGTGGTTGTGAGCCGGTCTTTGCCGGTCAGCACATGGAGTGCACCATCTATGTCACAAACCCTGGCCAGGTAGCCCGCTGGCAGATTGCGGCGGGGCCCGCAGCCGGGCGGACCCCGGCAGTTGATCTGCCGGGCGGCAGCTCTGCAGGGCTGACGCTGCGCCTGGCCACGGACCGCCGCGGCCGACTGCGTTGCCCGGAACTACGGGTAAGCACGCGACACCCTCTGGGACTGTTTGAGTGCTGGGCCCTGGTCTATCCCCAGCGCGAACTCCTCGTGTACCCGGCGCCGGCCACCAGCGCAGCGGTGCACCGTCCACCGGCAGAGAGCGACCTGGACAACGTGGGTGAGGCCATGCGGGGCACCGCTGAGTTTGTCGGGCTTCGGCCGGCCGTGCCCGGCGAATCCCTGGCCCGCATCGCCTGGAAGGCCTGGGCGCGCTCCGGCGTGCTGCTGGCGAAGGACTATCGGAGTGGGTCTGGTTCTGCCTGGCTCGACTGGAGCGCCCTCCCCGCAACCGATCCCGAACAACGCCTTGCCCTCCTTACGCAGCTCGTTATCGACGCTGAAGCCGAGGGTCAGGCCTTCGGCTTACGCCTGCCGGGCAGCGAGATGCCGCCTGCCACGGGCAGAGACCACTTCCACCGGTGCCTAGCGCTGCTGGCCACCTACGACGTGACCCTGGCCGTCCATGCACACTGAGTCGACCAGCGCCGCAGCGCCCTGCCTGCAGGAGTCGAGGCACAACTGGGAAGCACCGGGTGCCGCAGGCCGGGGGCCCCGGGGCAGCGCCACAAGCCTTGGCCAGCTGGGCTGGCTAACCTTACTGATCGCCGTTGCCGTGGGTCCCCATGCAGGGTCTATTCACCCCTGGGTCATTACCGCTCTTGGGGCGGCCGTCGGCTGGCGACTGGGTGCAGCCTGGCTGGGCTGGCAACTGCCGGGCAGGCTGCCCCGTGCCGGCCTGACGATCCTGGGCTCGATAGGCGTCCTGGTCACCTACCGGCGTATCTCCGGGCTCGATGCAGGCTCCGCGCTGCTCATCGTCATGCTCGCGCTGAAGCTGCTGGAAACGCACTCCACGCGGGACCGCAGCATCGTGATCCTGATTGCCTGTTTCGTGCTGTTTGCGAGCTTCCTCCGCGAGCAGTCTGTGGCGTCCGTACCCCAGCTCGCAGCGGGCGTGGTGGTCGCCACACTCGCACTCCTCCAGAGTGCGAGGCCCTCGGGCCTGCTTACGCCGCTGCGCGCCGTCCAGATGTCAGGGCGCCTGCTGCTGCACGCCTTGCCCCTCGCACTGGCGCTGTTTCTGCTCTTTCCACGGCTGGCAGGGCCGTTCTGGGCTCTTCCGGCCCCTGGCGGGTCCGGGCGCACTGGCCTGTCGGACCAGATGAGTCCGGGGGACATCACCTCTCTCGCCCAATCCGACGAGGTGGCGTTTCGCGTGAGATTTAACGGACCAGAGCCCGTGCCCGCAGAACTCTACTGGCGGGGACCCGTACTCGAGCGGTTTGACGGCCGGCGCTGGCGCACCCTCCCGGACTCGCTGCGCAACCAGGTACCGGTGCTGCGCAACTACGTACCACCGCCGCGACCGGGCCAGCGGGTCTTCAGCTATGAGATCACTCTGGAGCCGAACCAGCAGCGCTGGCTCCTCCCCCTTGAGACGCCCGTCAGCTGGAGCGCGCCGGACAGTCGCCTGACCGGTACGCTCGAACTGCTGCAGAGCCGTCCACTGGATCGGCGCATCGCGTGGAGCGGGCGGTCTGTCGCCACGGGACGCTTTCGGGATTCTGCGCAACCCTCGCGACTGAACACGGATCTAGCCATCAATACCAATCCAAGAACGCGCGCCCTCGCGTTCGAACTCCGCGCCGCTGCGAGTTCCGACGAGGACTATCTGCGACTTATCCTGCAGATGTTCCGGGAGCAGGAGTTCGTCTATACGCTGCAGCCGCCGGCCCTGGGTGAGCAACCTGTAGACGACTTCCTCTTCGGCAGCCGGGCTGGCTTCTGTGAGCACTACGCCTCCGCCTTTGCAGTCCTCGCCCGGGCAGCAGGTCTCCCTGCCCGGGTGGTGGCCGGCTACCAGGGAGGGGAACGGAATCCCGTTGCAGACTACTGGATCGTGCGTCAGTCCGATGCACACGCGTGGACCGAGATCTGGCTGAAAGGGCAATGGGTAAGGTATGACCCCACGGCCGCAGTCGCACCCGAACGGATTGAGAACGGCCTCGATGCGGCCCTGCCAGTTCTGGCCGGCGACAGCTTGCCCCTGCTCGGCACCGGGGTCTGGTTACAGAAACTGGCCTTGAACTGGGACGCGGTCAACGCCACCTGGGATCGGTGGGTGCTGGCGTTCGGACCGGACCAGCAGTCTGCGCTGCTGGAAGGTCTCGGGCTAAAGTCGCCATCGCTACGGGACATAGCCCTGGTCTGTGCGGTGACAGTCAGTGCGGTACTGCTGTTGTTCACCTGGCTGGGAATGCGACCAACCACGGGCAAACCCGATCCGGTCGAAGAGGCCTGGCAGCGCCTGTGCCGCAAACTGGGGAAGAGAGTCCGGCCCCGTGCGCCCACCGAGAGTGCCGCGGAATACGCCGCAGCGGTCGCCGCCCTGCGACCTGATCTGGGACGTCAGGTAGAGGACCTAGCCGCCACCTACCTGCGGCTCCGCTACGACGGTCCTGCCGTACCCGCCGAAGCCAGGTCTTTCGCGCGCCTGGTCAGGGAACTGCGCGTGCCGCTGGTATCCGCACGCGGGTCAGCAGCCAGAGTCCGGCAATGAAGAGGATCAGGATGGAAAGGATACCAACCCGCTGACTGCCAGAGATGAGGGCGGCGGTGCCAGCCAGCACCGGACCGAGAATGGACGAGAACTTCCCCAGCATGTTGTAGAAGCCAAAGTACTCGCCACTGCGCTCCGGCGGGATAAGCCGGGCATAGAGCGACCGGCTGAGAGACTGGACGCCACCCTGAACGAGACCGATGGTGGCTGCGAGGGCATAGAACTCCACTGCCGTGGTGAGGAACACCGCCAGCAGCGTGGCGACGATGTAAACCCCCAGCGCCAGATAGATCGCCTGGCGCGCCCCAATGCGCTGACCGAGAGCGCCGAACCCGATCGCCGCCGGAAAGCCGATGAAGTTGGTCAGCAGAATGGCTCCGGTCACGTCAGTGGCCGACAGGCCCTGGGACAGGCCATAGTCCACCGCCATCTTGATGATGGTGTACACGCCGTCGATGTACAGCCAGTAGGCCGCCAGAAACCACAGCAGATTCCGGTCTGCGGCCAATGCCCGCACAGTGACGCGGAGCTGACGAAGCCCGGCGCCAAAGGCACCGGCAGCGACAGGCGTTCCCGCATCGCGTTCCTTCACCCACCAGAGCAGCGGCAGCGAGAAAACGGCCCACCAGACTCCGACCAGAACAAAGGTCAGCTGGATAGCCCCGGACTGGCTGGCGAGGCCGAAGCTGGCAGGACTCGCCAGCAGGACCACGCTTACGGTAAACAGCAGGGCACCACCGAGATACCCGAGGCCATAGCCAACGGCAGACACCTGGTCAAAGGCCTCGGGCTCAGCCACGTCGATCAGCATCGCGTCGTAGAGACTATTGGCCGCAAAGAATCCGACCGAGGCCAGTGCGAACAGAACCAGGGCCATCTGCCAGTTACCAGCCCCCACTCCGGCGAGCAATCCGGTGGCGACGATCCCCAGAACGGTGAAGAGAGCCAGCCAGGGCTTCCGGCGCCGCGCCTGATCGGTCATGGCCCCCAGCAGGGGTGCGAGCAGGACCACGAGCACGCTGGCGATGCCGTTGGCAATGCCCAGCCGGAAAGTGGTGACCGTGCTCGGGGCGCCATCGTTCCAGAAGCCCGCCAGCATGACGGGCACAAAGGCAGTAAGAACCGCCAGCGCGAAGGCTGAGTTAGCCCAGTCGTAGAGCGCCCAGGCCAACACGGGGCGGCTGCGCCATGGAGAAGGCACCACCCGGAATCAGCGCCGCCGGCGGAAGCGGTGCACCAGCACCACCGCGTCCTCGGTGCCGCCGCGGGCCCGGTAGTAGCCGCGCCGGCGCCCGAGCAACTCAAACCCCGCGCGTTCGTAGAGCGCCAGCGCACGGAGGTTGGAAGGGCGCACCTCCAGATACAGGCCCGCCACGCCTGCCTGCCTGGCAAGCTCCATGAGATGTTCAAGCAACCGTCGGCCGTTACCCATCCGGCGGGCCGACTCGGAGAGCACAAGATTGAGGAGATGCGCTTCACCGGCTGCCACCGACATGATGCCGTAGCCGATCACCTTGCCACTGTGTTCGAGCACCAGGCTCGTGTACCCGGCCAGCAGACAGTCGCGAAAAATTCCATGACCCCAGGGAAACTCATAGGCACCCTGCTCTATCGTGGCCACCACGGTGACATCCGTCTGCCGCATCTCGCGGAGCGTGGCGGGAACGGCCTTGAGTTCAGCGCTCATCAATCGCAACGCGGGCAGGAACCGGACTGCGCAAGGGCGGAACGGTGGCCATAGCCAGGCAGAGATCCTCCCAGGCCTTGCGCTTCTGGCCCGGACTGCGCAACAGGTAGGCCGGGTGGTAGGTGACGACCAGCGGTATCCCGGCTGGGCCGTAGCGATGCACACGACCCCGAAGGCTGCTTAAGGGCGTGTCCTGCCGGAGCAGGTTCTGGGCCGCGATCCGCCCGACTGCCAGCAGCAGTCCCGGCTGGACCAGAGCGATCTGGCGCTGGAGGTAACCCTCACAACTGGCTGATTCTTCTGGCTTTGGATCCCGATTATCCGGCGGCCGGCACTTGAGGATATTGGCGATGTAGACCTGTTCCCGATCAAGGCCTGCCGCCCGCAGCATCTCGTTCAGCAGCTGACCGGCGCGCCCGACGAAAGGCTCACCCTGGCGGTCTTCGTCAGCACCGGGCGCCTCGCCGATCACCAGCCAGCGGGCTTGTCGGTCGCCCACGCCAAACACCACCCGGGTGCGCGTCTGGTGGAGCACGCATCTTGTGCAGGCCAACGCCTCCCGTTCGAGCGTGCCCCAGTCGTCTGGAGCCAGCGCCGCTGCGAGGGCGGGAGCTGGGGCAGGCGGTGGCGGGGTCGTGAGCTCGATACGCGGCGTCCACACATCGATAGCCATAGCCTCCAGCGCCACCTTTTGCCGGGCACTAAGCTGAGGGCCTGCGCCGGCCATGCTCAGGCAGTGTCCTCGGACGGCCGTGAGCGCCCGGCAGGCCGGCGGCGGCGACGCCAGAGCGTGGTAGCGATACCGGATAGCGCGTACAGGAGCGCAATGATGAAGCACACACTGGGGGGGTCGAGTGCAATCAGGACAAAGACCAGGGGAATCGCGAAGACATAGGCGAAGGAGATCCGACCCCGCGGAGCGAGTTCCTTGAAGCTGTAGTAAGGAAAGCGCGAGACCATCAGCACTCCGGCGATCACGGTAAGGGCCGTCGTCACGGCCAGCGCTGGCAGGCCACTCAACTTAAGGTCCGTCGCGAGCCAGACCATGCTGGCCACCAGGCCAGCAGCAGATGGACTGGGCAACCCCTCGAAGAAGCGCCGATCTGTGGTCCTGGCAGCGACATTGAAGCGCGCGAGCCGGAGAGCAGCAGCCACCACATACAGGAACGTGGCAAGCCAGCCGAGTTTGCCCCAGGCCCACCCGTACTCCTCGAGGGCCTTGAGGCCCCACAGATAGACGATGAGAGCTGGGGCCATGCCAAAAGCGACCATATCGGCAAGGCTGTCGTAGTTCTTGCCGAACTCGGACTCGGTGTGGGTTATCCGGGCGAGGCGCCCATCCAGGCCATCCAGCAAAGCGGCAACGAAGACCGCGATGCAGGCCGGGGTGTAGTGTCTGTCGATGGAGGCGACTATCCCGTAGAACCCGGCAAACACCGTCCCGGTAGTGAGCAGGTTGGGCAGCAGGTATATCGCCCTCCGCCTCGGGGCTGGCACGTTGTCGCTGGGCTCGCCCATTATTCTTTCCACGCTGTCGCGAAGTTCAAACCCTTCGCGAGACATAGTGCCACGGTGAAACACCCAGATACAGCGGCGCGGGGACAGGACCCGTCCTGCGGGCTAGAATGTCGGCCGCGCTACCCCTGCCCTGTCAGAGACCCCTTCGTCATGCGGCTGACCCAGCTACCCCTCACTACCCTGAAAGAAACACCGGCAGATGCCGAGATCATCAGTCACCAGTTGATGCTCCGGGCCGGACTGGTGCGGCGCCTCTCATCGGGGCTCTTCACCTGGATGCCGCTGGGGCTGCGTGTCCTGCGCCGCGTCGAGCGGATCGTGCGGGAAGAAATGAACCGCGCGGGAGCCCTGGAGATTCTGATGCCGGCGGTTCAGCCTGCCGAGCTCTGGCAGGAAACCGGGCGCTGGGACCTCTATGGCGACCTGCTGCTGCGCATTCGTGACCGGCATGAGCGGGACTACTGCTTCGCGCCTACCGCCGAGGAAGTAGCAACCGAGATCGCGCGGCGGGAGCTGCGCAGCTACCGCCAGCTGCCCGTGAACTACTACCAGATCAACACCAAGTTCCGCGACGAGATCCGGCCCCGCTTCGGGGTTATGCGTGCCCGCGAGTTCGTTATGAAGGACGCCTACTCGTTTCACCTGGACCAGGCCTCGCTGGACGCAACCTACGACACCATGGCTGATGCCTACGCGCGGATCTTTACGCGCCTTGGCCTGCGCTTTCGCAAGGTGGATGCGGACGGTGGTGAGATCGGGGGGTCACGATCCCAGGAGTTTCACGTGCTCGCTGACTCGGGTGAGGACCGTATCGCCTGGTGCGAAGGTGACAGCTACGCGGCGAACGTCGAAATGGCACCCACGGCGCCTGCGGACCTGCCGAGGCCGCCTGCCACACAGTCCCTGGCCCGCATTGCCACACCGGGAGTCCGCTCCATTGATGAGGTGGCGGCCTTTCTGCAGGTCAGTGCCACGCAGTGCCTGAAAACCCTGGTCGTGGAAGGCACTGATGGCGGTCTCATCGCCCTGCTGCTGCGCGGGGATCATGCACTGAACCCGATCAAGGCTGAGCGTGCGCCGGGCGTGGCGCGGCCGCTGAAGCTGGCTTCACCGGAGCGCATCCTGACAGTCACCGGCGCACCGGTCGGCTCCCTCGGGCCAGTAACCCTGAAGCTGCCCCAGGTTGCCGATCACAGCGCGCTCCACCTGGCAGATTTCGTGTGCGGCGCAAACGTCGCTGATGCCCATCTCACGGGCATAAACTGGGAGCGGGATCTGCCACTCCCGACAGCCTTCGACCTGCGCAACGTGGAAAACGGCGACCCGAGCCCCGGTGGTGGTGGTGCGCTGACTATCGCGCGGGGCATCGAGGTCGGACATATTTTCCAGCTGGGGGACAAGTACAGCCGGAGCATGCATGCCGTCGTCCTGGATCAGGACGGCAAGGAACGCGTGATGACCATGGGCTGCTACGGCATCGGCGTCTCCCGGATCGTCGGCGCCGCCATCGAGCAGAACCACGACGCGAACGGCATCGTCTGGCCAGAGCCCCTGAGCCCCTTCGACGTCATTCTCATCGAAATCAACCCCAAGAAGTCCGAGGCCGCAACGGCGGCCGCGAATACCCTGTACAACGAACTGCAGAATGCTGGTTATGAGGTGCTGTTCGATGACCGGGATGCCCGCCCTGGCGTAAAGTTTGCCGATGCGGACCTGGTCGGCATTCCCCACCGGATCGTCGTTGGTGAGCGCGGCGTGAAGGAGGGCAAGGCCGAGTACCGTCACCGGCAGAGCGGCACTGAGGAACAGGTGGGACTGACCGATGTACTGGATTTTCTGCGCGCACGCCGCGAAGTCCCGCGCCAGGGATAGGGGTGGACGCCAGCTGGCAGCCCGGCTTCTCGGGCTGACGCTGGCCCTGGCAGTTGGCCTTGCTCCGCCCGTGTCCGTAGCGGCAGGCGAAGACCATGACCCTGTGCTGCGCCAGAAGCTGCGGGCAGCCCTGCAGGAACCCCTGGCCTTCAGGGACCGGTTTGATGCGGAAGTCTGGCTCACGGACATGGCGGGCCGGCTGGCCCGGAAAGTACCGGATCCGGCCGAGCGGCTCGAGATTCTCACCACGGTCCATCGGGAGGCGACCCGTGTCGGCCTGCCTCCGGAGATGATCCTCGCCGTCATTGACGTGGAAAGCGGCTTTCAGCGCTACGCCGTGTCCCGGAGCAATGCCCAGGGCCTGATGCAGATCATGCGCTTCTGGCTCGCTGAACTGGACCAGCCCGGCTACGCCCTGCTCAACATCCAGGCCAACGTGCGCATGGGCTGCACCATCCTGCGGCACTACTATGATCTGGAGGACGGCAACTGGGCCCGGGCCCTGGCACGTTACAACGGCAGCCTCGGGCGCAGTGCCTATCCGGACCTGGTCTTCGAGCGACTGCGCACCCGCTGGTTCCAGCAGTAGGAGCGCCTTTAGGCGCGATGCCTCTGGGCAAAATCAGCCCGTCCGGAAATCCCCGACATCAGGGTACTCAGCCGGGTCCTCCACCTGCTCGGTCACGTCCGTCACCCTCGCCAGCGGCGGTCCGCGTCGCAACCAGTCAAGCAGAGCCGCCAGCGACCCGGTGTCGCCCAGGGCCAGAACCTCCACACGCCCATCCGCAAGGTTCCGGGCAAAGCCCCGCAACTTGAACTGTTCGGCGACTCTGACCGTACTCGCCCGGTAGAACACGCCCTGAACCTTGCCGCTCACGAAGAAGCGACGTGCGGCGACCACTCCTGGCACGGCGTGTCAGGGCCGGGGGGCGTCGGGCGCCGCCGCTGCCTCGCGCAGGGCGCGGCTGCGGAGCAGCGCGTCGATTGCGGCATCCTTGGAGTCGACCGCCAGCCGCCGCGCTTCCCGGTACATCCGCTCATTCATTTGCACCTCAGCTTGAGCAAGCCGGGCCTCGGCAGCCCGCAGCCCGGCATCTGCGTAGGTGGCAGCCCCGGCCTCGCGGGCCGCCGCAATCGCCTGGCGCGCATCGCTCATCTCCTGAACGGGAGGACCGGCAGCGCAGGCGACGACGACGACCAGCATCACGGCACAAAGGCACAGTCGAAAAATCGATTTATGGAGCTGCATACCAGCACACGCTAGCCACCCGGCTGCCGACGGTCAAGCAGCGCAGGCAACAGACTGTAAAATGCCGGTCCCACTCCCGCGGCGCGAACTCATGCCCGACATCCTGGTTCTGTATTACTCCCGCCACGGCTCCGTGGCGAACCTCGCCGCTCAGGTCAGCCGGGGGATCAACGGGGTCAGCGGCATGGCGGCGCGCCTGCGCACGGTGCCCCCGGTCACGGCGCAGAACGCGCCGCGCCTGCCGGTCGTTCCGGAGGAAGGTCCGCCCTACGCAACAAGCCTGGACCTGGCGGCCTGCGCGGGCCTGATCCTGGGCAGCCCGACGCGTTTTGGCAACATGGCAGCGCCGCTCAAGCACTTCCTGGACGGCACCGGGAGCGAGTGGCTGTCCGGCACCCTGCGGGGCAAACCGGCAGGCGTGTTCACGTCGACGAGTTGGCTCCATGGGGGACAGGAAAGCACCCTGCTGTCCATGGCCCTGCCACTCCTTCACCATGGGATGGTGCTCGTCGGCATTCCCTACGCTGAAGCGGCCCTGGCGACCACCCGCACAGGCGGCTCGCCCTACGGCGCCACGCATTTCGCCCCCAATACGTCGGATACCGCCCTGAGCACGGATGAAGAGCGCATTGCCCAGCATCTCGGGCGCCGGGTGGCCGAAGCGGCACTGCGGCTCCAGGGCTGGGAGCGGTGAGGGCAACCCGCGCTGCTCTGGCCGGCCTCCTGGTGCTCAGTGCGTGGCTGGTCGCAGTGCCACCGGCGGGGCCGGCCACCGCCCCACTGGCCCGCCTGCTGACCGGACTCCTGTGCGCAGGCCCGCTGCTGATCCTGGTGGTCGCCGGCTTGCGGTCAGTGCGCCAATGGGGAGCCTGGGTCGCCATTGTCCTCATCCCCTACTTCGCGCTCAGTGTGGGTGCATTTCTCGTTGCACCTGGTCGGCTACTGGCCGGCGCCGCCTTCGCCACGCTCATCGCCGTGGTGTTTTTCACCGCTATCGCCGCATCCCGGGAGGAGCGCCAGCCCAAATCAAGGGCTGGCTGATCAGGCGTCCAGGACGCTCCGGACGAACGGGATCGTGAGCCGCTTCTGCGCGACCAGTGCGGCCCGGTCCAGCGTGTCGAGAACACCGAACAGGCTTGCTGGCCCGCGGGGCGTGCGGTTGAGAAGGTAGCGCCCAGTGTCCTCCGGTAAATCAAAGCCCCGGAAACGGGCACGAATCTGCAGCGCCTGAAGGCGGCTGGCATCGTCCAATGGCTGCAGGCGATAGACCCCGCCGGACCTCAGCCGTGAGGCGAGGTCAGGAAGGCCGAAACCGACCTCACCGGGCGGCGCGGCTGCCGTTACCACCAGCCGCCCACCCGACTGCCGCAGCTGTTCAAAAAGTCCGAGGAGTGCCCGCTCGAAACCGGCATCGCCGGCAATGGCATCGACGTCGTCCAGCCCCACCACGGCGAAATCCCCCAGCCCATCGAGAGCAGCGATGGGTAGCCCGAGATCCCGGCCCAGGGGCAGATAGGCGGTTCGCCGACCTCGCTCGTCAGCTTCGGCAATGCACGCCTGGAGAAGGTGGGAGCGGCCCGACTCTGCTGGACCCCAGACCCAGAGCATGGCCTGGTGAGCGCTCGTGCTTGCGCTCTTCAGCTCGTGAATGACCAGCTCATTGCCGGCGGGAAGAAAATTGCTGAAGACCGCGTGGTCCGCAAGCCGGACTTCGAGTGGCAGCTGCTCCATCAGTTTGTACGCCGCTCACGCGCCATCTTGCCTGACCAGCGAACGACGTAGTCGAGACCGCTGACTATGGAGGTAACGAGCACAAGAGCGCCGGAGATGGTCAGGATGTCCGTGCCTGGCAGTCCGAAAGCCTGGAACCCAATCACAGCGCAAACAAAGAAGAGTTGCGCACCTGTATTCAACTTGCTGACCCTGCTCGGTTCAGGCACCACGGGAGCAACGACGGCCTGGTAAAGGAGCCCGCCACTAACAATAACAAAGTCTCGGATGATGACGACAAGTGTGAGCCACACAGGCACCAGGGTCATGAAGGTGAGCGTGATGAACGTCGAAACCAGCAGCAGTTTGTCCGCCAGCGGATCGAGAATGCCGCCAAGCCGGCTGCGCCAGTTGAAGCGCTTCGCGAGAAAGCCATCCAGCCCATCCGACAGCCCCGCGACGGCGACCAGTACGAGCGCCAGCACGTAACGATTGTTGATCAAGGCGACCACGATCGGCCAGACCAGCACCATGCGTAGGACACAGATGAGATTCGGTATCTGGGCAGCGCGAAACACCGGCGGCCGGGCTCCGGAAACTGGCGCGGCTGTCACGGGGCTTCCGGGCTACTGGCCGCCAGGCGATAGACCAGCTCACCGGTACCTGAGTCCGCCATCGGCGCGAGAATCTGTTGCAGGTCGAACGCATCATTCAGCTGCTTGAGGTCGCCGCGTATGGTCAGTTCGAAGACCAGTGCGCCACCGGTCACGCGCTGGAGATCAGCGCTCTGAATCAGGGCCACACTGCGCAGATAGCTTTGCAGCCTGCCGTAAGCGTCGAACGTGTCGACCCCGTCAATCCGCACACGAAGTACCCGTCCGGACCCCGCGGTGCTCGCGTAGCGCGCCGCCAGGCGATCAGCCAGGCCTTCGGCCCCTGCCGTGCCATCTCCCTGCCACTCCGCCCGTTCGGGCCCTTGGACGAGGGTCCAGCGCAGAACCGCAGAACCCGCGCTGGCCCCGCGTCGACCAATCAGCAGCAGGCTGGCGCCTGCAGCCTGGACTGTCGCTTCCGGGTCAAGCAGGGGGTCCCCTGCGGCCGGGTCACCTGGCGTCGGTGCGGGGGCCAGGACCACGGGGACACCGCGACGGTTGGCCGCGTCCAGGAGCAACTGCCGGGTTGGACTGACGGGCAGGGCAAGGGGCGCGGTGGTCGCACCCGGCCCCTGCTGGGTGACCGGAGCCTGCGTTGAGTCGTCCGGCAGGAGCACCAGGGTACGGGGCCGGTCGTCAGCCCAGACAGGCAGATTGGCGGCGTCCAGGCGCCGGCGCAGGGCAACCGGATCAAAACTTACCCGCACCTGGCCACCGGCTCCCGGCTGGTACTGGCGGACGAGCGGGCCAGCAGGGCCAAGAGCCCGGCGCCGGGCCGGATCGATGCTCACGGCGCGCTGGCCGGTAACCTTGACCAGCACCACGTCGAGCGCCCTGCTGAATGCCTCCTCCAGCCCCGGGCCGCTGAGTGCCGTCGTAGGGACCTGCGCCACATAGAGATCCGGCACGGACGCAGCAATGCCTGGCTGGCAGGCCAGTGGCATGGTCACCAGGGCGATCAGGAGCAACTTGGACTGCACGTGGGACATTTCCTTATTATAGCCACCCCTGTTCACAGCGGCCGCGAGATGAATCCCTGCCAAGGGCCGCCCACGAAAGTCATGACCGAGAAAAAACCACTAACCTATAAGGATGCCGGCGTCGACATCGACGCGGGCGATGCCCTGGTAGAGCACATCAAGCCCCTCGCCCGGGCCACGCACCGACCCGGAGTTCTGGGCGGCATTGGTGGTTTCGGGGGCCTCTTCGAGATCGACCTGGCGCGGTGGCCCCGCCCCGTGCTGGTGTCGGGCACTGACGGTGTGGGCACCAAGCTGAAACTGGCCATTGACCTCAACCGCTACGACACCATTGGCATTGATCTCGTGGCGATGTGCGCGAACGACGTCATCGTCCAGGGTGCGGAACCGCTGTTTTTTCTCGACTACTACGCTTCCGGCAAGCTGTCGGTCGACACGGCAACCGCGGTCATCCGTGGCATTGCCAAGGGCTGCCAGCAGGCAGGCGCGGCGCTGCTCGGCGGCGAAACGGCGGAGCTTCCCGGGATGTACAGCGGCAAGGACTTCGACCTCGCGGGCTTTTGCGTCGGTATCGTCAACCGGGACCAGATCATTGATGGGACCGGGATCCGCCCCGGAGATATCGTGCTTGGCCTGGGCTCGTCGGGACCCCACTCCAACGGCTACTCCCTGATCCGGCGTGTACTGGAGGTTAGCCGCAAACCCCTGGACGCTGACTGGGAGGGCGGCACCCTCGGCGCCGCGCTCCTCGCCCCGACCCGTATCTACGTGCGGTCCCTGCTGGCGCTGATGAGCGGGTGCCGGGTCCGCGGGCTGGCCCACATCACGGGGGGAGGGCTGGCGGATAATCTGGTGCGCGTGCTGCCCCCGAACGTGGACGCCGTGCTCTACAAGAGCGCCTGGCAACGCCCTGCCCTCTTCGACTGGCTGCAGACGGAAGGCAATATTCCGGAAGAAGACCTGCTGCGCACTTTCAACTGTGGCATTGGCATGACTGTTGTCCTCCGGCGTGAAGACGCCGAGCCGGCCCGGGAACTCCTGGAGCAGGCGGGGGAGACCGTCACCTTGCTGGGGGAAGTAACAGCCGGCACCGGCCAGGTGGACCTGCGCGAGTGAGTGGCACACTGCGCACCGTCGTCCTCGTCTCGGGCGATGGGAGCAACCTGCAGGCCATCCTCGCTCACTGCGTCACCGGCGGGCTCGGCATCCGCGTGGTCGGAGTGATCAGCGACCGGCCCGGCGTGCGGGCCCTCGACCGCGCCAGTCAGGCCGGTGTCCCGGCGCTGACCGTGGACTATGCCGCTGCCGGCAGCCGGCCCGCGTTCAGCGCGTGGCTGGCGGCGGCACTGTCGCGGCTGAACCCGGATCTGGTGGTGCTCGCCGGATTCATGCGCATTCTGGACACGGCGCTGGTCGAGCAGTACCGGGGCCGCATGCTCAACGTCCACCCCTCACTCCTGCCCAAGTTTCCGGGCCTGCACACCTACCGCCGGGCACTTGAGGCCGGCGAGCGGGAGCACGGTGCCACCGTGCATTTCGTGATCCCCGACCTGGATGCGGGCCCGGGTATCCTCCAGTACCGCGTGGCGATTCACGGCGGCGACACGGAAGTGTCACTGCGCGAGCGGGTTCGCGCCGGCGAACATGTGATTTACCCGCGCGCGCTTGCCTGGATCGCTGCGGGCAGGGCGTCGCTGAAGGACGGGGCCGTCTGGCTTGATGGAGCGCCTCTGGCACAGCCGGTAGTGGTAGACGAGGTCACGTCCTAGGCTCGCGGGAGCGTCACGCCGCGCTGACCCTGGTACTTCCCGCCCCGGTCCTTGTACGAGGTCTCGCAGACCTCGTCCGACTCGAAGAACAGCATCTGCGCCACACCCTCGTTGGCGTAGATCCGCGCCGGCAGCGTCGTGGTATTGGAAAACTCCAGCGTCACGTGGCCTTCCCACTCGGGTTCCAGCGGGGTGACGTTAACGATGATGCCGCAGCGCGCGTAAGTGGACTTGCCGAGGCATACGGTGAGGACGTTCCGCGGGATACGAAAGTACTCCACCGTCGACGCGAGCGCGAAGGAGTTGGGGGGAATGATGCACACGTCGGTATCGATGTCGACAAAGCTGGCAGGGTCAAAGGCCTTGGGGTCGACGATCGTGGAATTGATGTTGGTGAACACCTTGAACTGCCGCGTGCAGCGCACGTCATAGCCATAGCTCGAGGTGCCAAAAGAGATGACGCGCCCGCCATTCACGGTGCGCACCTGACCGGGCTCGAAGGGCTCGATCATGCCGTGCTGCTCAGCCATGCGGCGAATCCAGTGATCCGGTCGGATGCTCATTGCCTATGCTCCAGTCTGTCGTGGTCCCAGGCTGCCCGCACGGCCAACCCCCCTTGCGACGGCCATCCCACTCCCGGTGCCGGGGAACCTCTCCCGACGACCCTGGCCGGCGCAGAGGCGGCCCGACTTCATGCGGTTGCTATAATTCGTGATGGGATTGGCAGTAAGGTGTCAGTGTAGCCGCCACATTGTAGCGGGTGGCAGGACGCGGCGCCGTCACTCGATATGGCATACTTTTAGAGGTTAGGACCAACCGGGTGGGGCTGGTGGTTCTGCGGACCAGCAGGGGTGATTGCCGGAGCCTATGAAGTTCTTCAGCACAATGAAGGCAGAGCGCTGCCTGACCCAGCTGTTGGCCGAACGGGACGCCCATAGTTCCGCGGCACGGAAGGCCCTGGACAGCCTGCAAGGTATCGGCCGCCCCGCCATTCCCGGGGTGATCGACGCCTTCGCTACCGCCGACGAGGAGCACAGCGGCGGTCTGGTCACGCTGCTCGCCTGGCTCCTGGACGACACCACCTTTCCGCTCTATGCAGACGGCCTCGGGCACTCCAACAAACTGTGCGTCGCGGGGGTCACCAAGGCCCTGGCGCTCTCCGGCAGCTACGACACGAACAAGCTCATAGAACTCCTGGGCACGGACAAGGTCTCTAAACCAGCGCTGATAGAGCTTCTTGGATTTGTACGCAAGAGTCTGAACGCAAAGGAATTACTCAAGCAAGCTTACGAGCTGGAGCCGCGGGACAAGTCCGCCGTCTTCAAGATCATCGGGGACATCGCCGGGCCTGAACTGGTTCCAGACCTCATTGCCCGGGTTGAGGGGAAGAACCCGTCCGTCCGCTTGAACATCATCGAACTCCTGAGCCGCTTCAACCAGCCGGAGGTCGCCCGGGCTCTGGAACGCCGGCTGAAGGACCGGAACAAGCTGGTCCGCAAGGCGGCGCTCGAGGCGCTGGCGGCCATGCCCGGGGAGCGGGACATCGGCCTCATCTGCTCGCTGCTGGCCGATCCCGAGCTGGAGGTCCAGGCCCTCGCCGTGGATCTCGTGGTCAAGATCAGGCACCCGGACACTATGAAGCACCTCGTTACTGTGCTGAAAGATGAATCGGAGTTCGCCCGCCGTTCTGCTGTGGAAGTACTGAACGAGATCGCCGAGCCCGGCACGATCAAGTACCTGCTCATGGCGCTCGAGGACGGTGACTGGTGGGTCCGGTCCCGGGCCTCGGATGCACTGGCCAAGATAGGCGGCCCGAAGGTCATGGATGCGGTCCTGCAACTGGTGGGCGACAAGAGCGACAACATCCGGCGCTCGGCGATTGAGATCCTGAATCAGACCAAGGACGAGCGGGCCGTGAACCACCTGATCACGGCGACGCGGGATAACGACTGGTGGGTCCGCGAGCGGGCTGCCGACGCGCTGGCGGAGATCCGCAGCGAGCAGGCCGCCCCGGCCCTCCTCGAGATGCTCAGCGGTGATCCCCGCTCCGTGCCTGCCGCCCTGCGCGCCCTGGGGCGTCTCGGCAGCCCAGCTGTACTGCCCCAGCTGCTCCCTCTGCTGGACCGCCCCGAAAAGGACATCCGCATCGAGGCGGTCAATGCCATCGGCCTCCTGGCCACGAGCGACTCTGCCGATACGCTCAAAAACCGTCTGAGAAGCATGGCCACCGGTTCTGACGAGACGATGGCCAAAGTCGCTGCCCAGGCGCTGTCGAAAATCGAAAGCATCTCGGCCGCCAGCACCATAGCCCCGGAAGCCCGGACCGACACGCTGGGGGCAGGCGCCAAGACCCTGCTGGTGGACAATGCCCGGGGCGACGAGATGGTGAAGGGCCTCGACAGGGCCATAAAGCTCGATGTGAGCACCCTCAAGAAAGGGGACCTCATCGAGGGTCGATACCGCTACATCGAGAAGATCGGCAAGGGTGCATTCGGTACTGTCGTACTCGTGGCAGACGAAGTCGTTGGCGAGCAGCTGATTCTCAAGTTCCTGAACCCCACTTTCAGCTCGGACGAAGAGATGATGGAGCGGTTCGTGCACGAACTGCGCTATTCCCGGAAAATCACGCATCGCAACGTCATCCGGATCTTCGATTTCGTCAGCCTCGGGGGAAATTACGCCATTTCGATGGAATACTTCCCTTCCCACACGCTGGGAGCAGAGATGACGAAGAACAAGCCCCTGCCCTTTGCCAAAACCAACAGCTGGGCGCGGGACATGGCCAATGGCATGGCAGTTGCTCACCAGGTGGGGATCGTCCACCGGGACCTGAAGCCGGCGAACATCCTCATCAACGAAGAGGGCCTGCTGAAGATCGTGGACTTCGGGGTGGCGGCGGCGGCCAGCTCCAGCGATACCCAGCTGACGAAGACGGGCTATGTCATTGGGTCACCCAGGTACATGGCGCCCGAGCAGATCCTGGGCAAGAAGGTGGATCATCGGGCGGATATCTACAGTATCGGCGTCATCGTTTACGAGATGCTGACCGGGACGCCCCCCTACACGAAGGGTGACTATATGTCCGTCATGTACCAGCACGTCCAGGGCAAGGCCAAGCTCTGCGAGGAGCTGAATCCGGACATCCCCCTCGCACTGGCAGCAGTCGTGCGCAAGGCGATGGAAGTAGACAAGCTGAAGCGCTTCAACTCGATGGATGAGCTGCGGGAGGCTCTTGAGCGGGCCGCCTGAGGCCCCGCTCCGGATAAACCATGGCCCGTATCGACGCGTTCCTCAAGCTGGGCCTTGCCCAGGGCTGCTCCGACATCCATCTGGCTGTTGGCGTACCACCCATGCTGCGCATGCATGGCGATCTCATGCCGATCAAGTTCCGGGACCTTGGCGACACGGAACTCGAGGGCTATGTCGGCGAGATCCTGACGCCCACGCAGAGCAAGCGCTTGAAAGGGGGGAGTGACCTGGACTTTGCCTACGTATCGGAGGACGGTGGCCGCTTCCGGGTCAATGTGTTCCGCAAGGAGACCGGCGTCGGCGCCACCTTCCGGTTCATCCCCGGGAGTATCCCGACCCTGGAAAGCCTCGATCTACCCGCGGTGGTCCGCACGCTCTGCAGCCATCACCAGGGAATGATTCTCGTCACCGGCTCGACGGGTACGGGCAAGTCGACGACCCTGGCGGCGATGATCGACCACCTCAACAACACCCAGAACTGCAACATCATCAGCCTGGAAGATCCCATCGAGTTCATTCACCGGAGCAAGCAGTCCCAGATCATCCAGCGGGAACTGGGTACCCACCTGCCGTCCTTCGCGGAAGGTATCAGGGCCGCACTCCGGGAAGACCCTGATGTGATTCTGGTCGGCGAACTGCGCGATGCGGAAACCATCCAGATGGCCATGACTGCGGCCGAGACCGGGCACCTTGTGCTGGGAACCCTGCACACTACAGGCGCCGTGAAGACCATCGACCGGGTCATCGACGGCCTGCCCGGCGACATGCGCGAACAGTCCAAGAGCTTCCTGGCCCAGAGTCTGAACGCGGTGATTACCCAGACCCTGGTGCGGACGCCTGATGGGCGCGGCCGCCGGGCAGTGGTCGAAATCATGCTGATGACCCGGGCGATTGCCAAGCTGATCATGACGGACCAGACCCACCAGATCGCTGCCCAGCTGCAGACCGGCAGGGACTTGGGGATGCAGATGATGGACCAGGCGCTGATGGATGCGATTCAGAAGAAGCAGATCGATCCGGACGATGCCTTCCGCTTTGCTGCCGACAAGTCCCTGTTCCAGCGCTTCGTGACTGACAAGTCCGTGCTGCCCAAGTTTGAGGTCAGTGAATCGTGAGCCCGGTAGATGATTACCTGAAGCAGGTTGTCCAGCGGCATGGCTCGGACCTGCACTTCATCGCTGGCGAACCACCAAGAGCACGGATCTACGGTGAACTGCAGATTCTCGCGCCGGAAACCCTCACGGCCAGCAAGGTAGAGGCCGCCCTGGTCGCGATCATGTCTACCAAGTCACGGGAGGACTTCCAGCGCCGGGACTCGACTGACTTCGCCTACTCAGTGCAGGATCTGGCGCGTTTTCGTGTGAACGTCTTCCGGCATGTTGCCGGCATGGGCGGCGTCTTCCGGGCCATTCCCTCCAAGGCCAAGACGCTGGAGGATCTCAAGATGCCGGCGGTGGTGGCGCAGCTGTGCAAGCAGCCCCAGGGCATGATTCTGGTCACCGGGAAGACCGGGTCCGGCAAGTCCACGACCCTGGCGGCCATGATCGACGAGATCAACCGCAAGGTCAGTGGCCACATTCTGACTATCGAGGACCCGATCGAGTTCGTCCACACCCGCAAGAAGTGCCTGATCAGCCAGCGCGAAATCGGGGTCCACTGTCCGAGCTTCGCGGCCGCCCTGCACTCAGCCCTGCGCGAGGACCCGGACGTGATTCTGGTCGGCGAAATGCGGGACCTGGAAACGGTCAGCATCGCGGTTACCGCAGCGGAGATGGGCATCCTGGTCATGGGTACGCTGCACACCAACGGCGCGGGCCAGACGGTGGACCGGATCATCAATTCATTCCCCACCGACAAGCAGTCCCACGTCCGTACCATGCTCTCGACCTCCCTCAGAGGGGTCATCTCCCAGCAACTCGTGGCGCGCAAGGGCGAGCCGGGACTGGTGGCGGCCCTGGAGATCATGGTGAACACACCAGCCGTTTCCAACCTCATCCGGCAGGGCAAGCTGGAGCAGCTCGAAACGGCGATTCAGGGCGGCGCCCGCATCGGCATGCGGACCATGGACTCGGCACTCAAGGATTTGCTGGATCAGGGCCGGATCACCGGCAAGACGGCCTACGAGTCAGCGCTGGAAAAGCGCCGCTTCGAAGACGTGAAGGAACTCGTCTAAGCGCCTTATAATGTGGCGTGCCCTCTCCTTCCCGAAAACTCCTGGTAACCAGCGCCCTGCCCTACGCCAACGGGCCGATTCACATCGGTCACCTGGTGGAGTACGTGCAGACCGACATCTGGGTCCGCTTCCAGCGCCTGGCAGGCCATGACGCCACCTATCTCTGCGCCAGTGATGCCCACGGGACCCCGATCATGCTCAAGGCGCGGGATGCCGGAGTAGCGCCTGAGGCCCTGGTGGAACGGTTTCGCGCCGAGCATCAGGAGGCGTTTGCCGGGTTTCGGGTGGCCTTCGACAACTACTACACCACGCATTCGGAAGAAAACCGGGTGCTGGTCGAGCAGTTTTATGCGCGGCTCACTGCCAGGGGGCTGATCGCCCAGAGGGTGATACAGCAGGCCTATGACGCTGAGGCCGGGATGTTTCTGCCGGACCGGTTCATTCGGGGAAACTGCCCCGTGTGCGATACCCCGGACCAGTACGGCGACAGCTGCGAGAGTTGTGGCGCCACGTATACCCCAGCGGAACTCAAAAACGCCCGTTCCGTCGTTTCCGGATCTGCCCCGGTCGAAAAAGCCTCAGTGCACTACTTTTTCCAGCTCGCGGCCTTTGAGCCGAGCCTCAAGACCTGGCTGGCTGGCGGCCACGTTCATGAGAGCGTCGCCCGCAAGTTGCAGGAGTGGTTCACGGCAGGACTCCGGGACTGGGACATATCACGGGACGCTCCCTACTTCGGCTTCCGCATTCCGGGTACGGCGGACAAGTTCTTCTATGTGTGGCTCGACGCGCCAGTCGGCTACATGGCCAGTCACAGGAACTGGCTCCAGAAGACCGGCAGACCTGACAGCGAGTTCGATGCCGCATGGGACCCGGACAGCACTACTGAACTCCATCACTTCATCGGCAAGGACATCCTGTACTTCCATACACTGTTCTGGCCCGCCCTTCTCGAAGGCGCTGGCTTTCGCAGGCCCACAGCGGTGCACGTACACGGCTTCCTGACGGTCAATGGGCAGAAGATGTCCAAGTCCCGGGGCACCTTCATCGCCGCAACTACTTACCTGAAGCACCTGGATCCCGAGTACCTGCGCTATTACTACGCCTTCAAGCTGGGCTCCGGCCTTGACGACATCGATCTCAGCCTGGACGACTTTGTGGCCCGGGTAAACGCCGATCTGGTCGGCAAGGTCGTCAACCTCGCGAGCCGCTGCGCGGGGTTCATCAGCCAGCGCTTTGACGGAAAACTGGCCGACGCGCTGGATTCGCCGGCGCTCTATGCGTCGTTTGTTGCCGCTGGTGAGAGCATCGCCGGGGCTTACGACCAGCGCGACTACGGCCGGGCCATGCGGGAAACCATGCTGCTTGCGGATGCCGCCAACAAATACATCGACGACCAGAAGCCCTGGGTCCTGGCCAGAGACGAGGCCACACTCCCCCGCGTGCAGGCTGTCTGCACCCAGGGCCTGAACCTGTTCCGGGTGCTGATGACCTATCTCGCGCCCGTACTCCCCCGCGTCGCGGCCGACGCTGGGGCCTTTCTTCGGACCGGGTCCCTCAGCTGGGCTGGCCGGGCGACCCCCCTGCTGGGCTCACGCATCGCCGTCTACGAACCTCTCCTTGTCCGGGTTGACCCGGGCGCCGTCTCCCGCATGGTAGAAGACTCAATGGAAACTCCCCCGCCAAACTCTGCACCTCCGGCTCCCGCTTTGGCAGCAGCGGCCAGCCCGACGTCCGTCACTGCAGAAATCGAGCTCGCTGACTTCCAGAAGGTAGACCTCCGGATCGCGACAGTTCTCCAGGCGGAGGCCGTGGAAGGCGCTGACAAGCTGGTGCGGCTTACGCTGGATATCGGCACAGAGCAACGGACAGTGCTGTCGGGAATCAAGTCCGCCTATGCGCCAGCCGACCTCGTCGGCAGGCAGGTCATTCTGGTCGCCAATCTCAAGCCGCGGAAAATGCGCTTTGGCATTTCCCAGGGCATGGTGCTTGCGGCAGGCGGCGATACCGGACTGTTCCTGGTCGGACCCGATGCGCCGGCACCCGCCGGCACCCGCGTGACCTGATGACAGAGCTGCTGCTCATTACCGTCGCTGCTGCCACGGTAAACAACGTCGTGCTGGTACGCCTGCTGGGGCTCTGCCCGGTGCTGGGCCATGGGACACCGGTCAGGGCAGTCCGGGACGTGTCGCTGGCCACCACCGGCGTCCTCACCACCACTGCCGGCCTCAGCTACCTGGTCGACCAGTGGGCGTTGGTGCCCTATGGGCTGCCCTACCTGCGCATCATCAGCTTCCTGGTGCTGACCCTCCTCGTCGTCCAGGGCGCAAACCTGGCCCTGCGCCGCCGGTACTCACAGCTGCCCCTGATCACCACCAACTGCGCTGTGCTCGGCGTGGCCCTGCTGACTACCGGCGCCTCCGCAAGTTTCGCAGGGGCCCTGGCCCTCGGCCTGGGTGCCGGCCTGGGGTTCAGTCTGGTTCTGACACTCTTTACCACCCTGCGACCGCGCCTCGAGCAGGCACCGGTACCGGAGCCGCTGCGGGGCCCTGCCATCAGCCTCATAACGGTCGGGATGCTGTCGCTGGCAATACTCGGATTCTCGGGTTTCGGGGCCTAGACAGCGAAGCCAGCTGCCCAACCCCCGGATCAATCCCCGTCTGGTTTCGGCAAGACCTCAATCGGCTGCAGCTCTGGCGCTTCGCCCCGCAACAGCCGCGCCACATACTCCGGGGCTATCACGCTGCAGTAGAGGTGGCCCCGAACCTTGTTGGGCATGAGGTACCAGCGCCAGTCGTCCCAGTCGATACGCATATAGCGACTGTGGATATGCAAGATGCCCGCCGGGTCACGGCTGAGCAGTTCGAAGGGCGCGAGATAGCTGCTGCCGGTCCACACCCGCTCTTCGGGATCTATCTGGAGGACCGGGGCGCCCGTGCCAGCTCGGGCCCGCTCCTGGCCCAGGATGCTCCGCGTAACCTGCTCGCACGTTTCCTGTCTGCCTGCAGCGGCCGGGCCATAGACCGACCGGAGGTGATCGACCGCCTTGACCTTGCAGGAGATCATCTTGGGCCGACCCGTGGCATCCAGGGAGACGTACTGGTGAACCTCGACGGGATCGATACCGGGCTTCGAGTGCCGGTAGTCCCAGGACGTCTTGTGCACCGTGAGGTTGGCTTTGACGTTGGTCTCAGCAGTCACCCGCTGGACCTCCGCGCAGAAGGTGTCAATCGCCCAGTTGTCGGCGGCGAGAACACTACCCGACAACAGTACCAGGAGGCACAAGGTGGAACTTCGGAACGGGTCGAGCACCGGAAAACTCCCTGAAGGCATTAGTGGACGGAAGACCGGGGGATTATGCGGCAACCGCGCCGGAACTTTCCCTGCTTTCCAGCTCTGGCCCAGGGCTTGCCGCTTTACCGTCGCAGCCAACTCGGCTAATGTTTCAGGCCGTGAATTCCCGAGGCCCCGCGGGCATCCGCCGGGGCCTTTTCGTGTGTGGAGATTGAGTATGACTCTGAAGAAGCTGTCCAACCCGGTCGTTGCGATCGTCGGCGCTACCGGTGCCGTGGGCGTCGAGCTGCTCCGTTGCCTTGAGCAGCGCTCCTTTCCGCTGAGCGAACTGCGGCTCCTGGCTTCAGCGCGGTCTGCTGGCAGGAAAATGGCGTTCCGCGGCAAGCAACTCCAGGTCGAGGAACTGACCGAAGACAGCTTCAAGGGTGTTCATATCGGTCTGTTCTCCGCGGGCAGCGCGACAACGCAGCGTTTTGCGGCGGCGGCGGCGAGGGCAGGAACGGTCATCGTGGACAACTCCTCCGCCTACCGGATGGATCCGGCTGTGCCTCTCGTAGTGCCTGAGATCAATCCGGAGGCCATTGCCAGCCACAAAGGCATCATCGCCAACCCGAACTGCTCGGCGATCATCTCGATCACACCACTCTGGCCCATTCATCGCCGTAACCGGATCAAGCGACTCCAGATCGCCACCTACCAGGCAGCCTCAGGTGCCGGCGCTGCAGCCATGGAGGAGCTCCGGGAGTCCACCCGGGCGTATCTGGATGGGAAGCAGTTCGCACCGAAGGTATTGCCGCACCCCTATGCGTTCAACGTCTTCAGCCACAACACAGCGGTCGATCCGGTAACTGGTTATAACGACGAAGAGACGAAGGTCATGAATGAGACCCGCAAGATCTTCGGCGATCCGGATATCGCCATCAGCGCCACTTGTGTCCGGGTACCGGTACTGCGCGCCCACTGCGTCGCCCTCACCTTTGAGTGCGAACGGCCGATCACACCCGACGAAGTCCGCGGGATACTCGGCAGCGCCCCCGGGGTGAGGATTGTCGACGACATTGAGCACAACTATTTCCCGATGCCTGTCGACGCGTCGGGACAGGATGACATTCTCGTTGGTCGCATCCGGCGGGACCTCAGCGATCCGTCCGGCCGCTCGATCGCCCTCTTCATCGCGGGCGATCAGCTGTTGAAAGGCGCCGCACTGAATGCCGTCCAGATTGCCGAACAGCTGCTCGCCTAGCACCTGGGGCAGCAGCAGCCTCAGGATTGCTTCAAATGGTCGCGGTTTCACCGCTACTATAAGCGCGGTGCAGGACCGTTGATTGAGGGCGACACCGTGCGGCAGTCCCCGGCTCCAGGGCTCTCCTGGGCAAGCGGACGGATCACCCCGTGACCGATCCGATCGCCTATGACGCCCAGCCCCGCCGGCCGGCCTGGGGCGTCCGTACCCCACTGCGCAAGTCCCTTTCCACCCGGCAACCCATTCTGGTTGCCCCGCCTCCGCCACTGGTCTGCATCTCACTGGCCCAGTGTCCCGGCGCCGCCGCCCGGGCCACGGTGGCGCCTGGCCAGCGCGTACTGTGCGGCGAGCCCATCGGTGAACCCACCGGAGCTGGCAGACCCCGCTTCCACGCCTCCATCAGCGGCCAGGTGACCCACGTTGAGGCCCGCCTGGTCGCGGGACTGGGCGCGCCCGTACCTTGTGTCGTGATCCTGGGCGACGGGACGGACCAGCGCTGGCCCGGCTACCCACCGGACCCTGGAGCTGACGGCCGCAGCAGCGGCGACCTGCAGGCGGGGCTGGCTGCCGCTGGGCTGCTTGGCCTTGGCGGGGCGCTGTTCCCGACGGCTCACAAGGTGCACACGGCAACCGGCGCGCCCGTGCTGCTGCTCAACGGTACCGAGTGCGAGGCCTACATCAGTTGTGACGACGCGCTCCTTCGCGAGCGGGCGGCCAGCGTCGTGGCCGGCGGCCGCCTGTTGCTGGCGGCACTCGGTGGCCAGCGCTGCATCATCGCGGTCAAGACAGACATGCCCCAGGCCCGCGTGGCGCTCTACAACGCACTCCAGGCGTGCGGCGATCCGCGCGTCGTGATGTCCGTCGTCACAGCGAAGTACCCGGCTGGCGGCGAGCGGCAGTTGATCGAACTGGTGCTGGGCCGGGAAGTGCCAGCTGGTGGTCATCCCGCCGATGTGGGCGTCCTGTGCCAGAACGTGGCGACTGCAGCCGCGGCGGCTGACTTCTTTCTGCGCGGCCAGCCACTGATCTCCCGTCTCGTCACCGTAAGCGGTGGTGGCGTCGCGCGGCCCTGCAATATTGAAGCCCGGATCGGCACGCCGGTGTCGGACCTCATGGCCCTCGCCGGCGGTTACCAGCGAGAGCCCCGGCGCCTGATCATGGGCGGGCCGATGATGGGGGTGGCACTGCCCAGCGATGACCTGGCCATAACCGGAGCGACGAGCTGCCTCATTGCTGCCACGGATGCGGATCTGGGCCCGGCCGCCGAGGAAATGCCCTGCATTCGCTGTGGCGACTGCATCGAGGCATGCCCGGCGAGCCTGCTGCCCCAGGAACTGCTCGTCGCCGCCCGGACGGTCAATGCGGCAGAACTCGCGACGCTGGGCGTAACGGAGTGCATCGAGTGCGGTGCCTGCGACTACGTCTGCCCGAGCCATATCCCCCTTACCCGGCACTTTATCCGCGCTAAAGCTGCACTGGCGTCGACCTGATGCGCTTTGCTACTGACCTTCCACCCCAGTGGCACGCCACCGTCTCCGTGGGCGGGATGATGCGCACGGTGCTCTACGCCCTGGTGCCGGCCCTGCTGGCCCACGTCTGGTTCTATGGCGCGGGGATTCTGCTCAACTCAGGTATTGCGCTGCTCGCTGCCCTGGCTACGGAAGCCGCCTGCCTGCGCCTCGGCGGCAAGCCAACAGCCCCCGACCTGTTCGACGGCAGCGCCCTGGTCACAGCCGTTCTCTTTGCCTTCTGCCTCCCGCCACTTTGTCCCTGGTGGGTGACCGTGATCGGGATGGTGTTCGGGATCGGTGTGGCCAAGCACGCCTACGGAGGCCTTGGCTACAACATTTTCAATCCTGCGATGGCTGGCTACGTGCTGGTGCTCGTGTCGTTCCCGGAAGCCATGGCTCTCTGGCCAGCGCCGGACATTGGCGATCTGGACTACCTGCGCCCCGACCTGGCCGCCACGCTGCACTACTGCCTGCTGGGCAGCCTGCCTGACGGCCTGACGATCGACGCGGTGGCCCGGGCCACCACCCTCGACAGCGCCAAGGAAGGCCTCGGCCTGATGCGGACCATGGACGAGATCCGGACCCGTCCCGGCTTCGGTGATTTCGGGGGCGCTGGCTGGGAGTGGGTCAATAACTGTATCGCCATTGGCGGCTTCGTCCTGCTCCTGCGGAGCGTCATCCGGTGGCACACGCCCGCGGCCGTCCTGGGTGGTCTCCTCACCATGGCTACCCTCGCCTGGCTGCTGGATCCCAACACCCACCCGTCGCCGGGGTTTCACCTGTTCAGCGGCGGCGCCATGCTGGGCGCCTTCTTCATTGCGACCGACCCCGTCTCGTCACCCACCACAGCCCGGGGCAGGCTGATCTACGGTGCCGGGATTGGCATACTCACCTACGTGATCCGCACCTTCGGCAGCTATGCCGACGGCGTCGCCTTTGCGGTACTGCTGATGAATGTCACCGTTCCCCTGCTCGAGCGCTGGACCCGGCCACGAGTCTATGGGCGGGCCGGGTGAACTCGGGTAGCCGGGAGGAGCCGCTGATCCGGCACCGCGCGGCGGGGCCCCGCAACCTGGCTGCTCTCGCCGTCGTCCTCCTGCTGGCAGTGATCCTGATTGGCGGCAGCTGGCAGTCCACGCGGCAGCGCATTGCCGACAACGCTGCGCGCCAGATCGTTGCCCAGATCTCCCTGGTCCTGCCTGGGACGCTCTACGACAACGAACCCAACAAAGACACTGTCCTGAAGGACACGGGCGGCGGTCAGCCGCTGCCCATCTACCGGGCGCGACGGAACGGCAGCCCGGTTGCCGCCGTACTGACGGTCAGCGCACCAGACGGCTACGTCGGCCCCATCCGCCTGCTGGTGGGCATCGCGGCAGATGGCCGCGTGCTTGGCGTGCTAATCACAGCGCACCAGGAGACACCGGGGATCGGCGCCGCCATTGCCACAGAACCGCCCACCTGGCTCACAGGCTTCACCGGACGTTCCCTGACCGACCCACCAGCAGCACGCTGGAACCTGCGCACTGACGGAGGCGACTTCGATGCCATTGCCGGCGCCACCGTCAGTAGTCGGGCGACCGTCGCAGGAGTAAGCACAGCGGTGCACTACTTCGCGACTCACCGGGATGAGATCTTTTCCACCCCGTCCTCACCGGCCGCAACGCGATGACACCAGACAACACCACCGACAGCAGTGCCGGCCGCTTGCTCCTTGCGGGCCTGGGGTGGAACACGCCGGGACTGGCGGCACTGATCGGGCTCTGCCCCCTGCTGGCAGTCAGCACGAGTTTCGCCGCGGGCCTGGCTCTCGGTCTGGCCTCGCTGGCTGTGCTCTGCTCCAGCAACATGCTCATCTCGGCGCTGGCGCCCTGGATCACGCCCCGCTTCCGGCTACCCGCCTTTCTGCTGCTCATCGGGGCACTGGTTACGGCCGTGGACCTGCTCTTCGAAGCCCGGTGGTTCGATCTCTACGGCCAGGTAGGCCTGTTCGTGCCGTTGATCGTCACCAACTGCCTGATCCTGGCCCGGGGGGAGTCCTTCGCCGCGCACCACGGCGTCTGGTCCGCTTTTCTGGACGGACTCGGCTACGGCCTGGGCTTCACAGCGTTACTTGCGGGCCTTGGTGCTCTCCGGGAGGCACTCGCGCCGGGCCTGCTGGTGGCCGCGCTGCCCGCCGGCGCGTTCTTTCTGCTGGCCGCGCTGGTTGCCCTGCGGCAACTAGTGGTTCGCCGCCGGGGCTCTGCATGACGCCCAGACAACGCTCTGCTCTGTTCAGGCGGCTCCAGCAGGCGAATCCCCAACCGACCACCGAACTGGTCTACCACAGTCCCTTCGAACTGCTGATCTCGGTAATCCTCTCGGCCCAGGCCACGGATGTCAGCGTGAACAAGGCCACAGCCGGGCTGTTCAGGGTGGCGAACACGCCCGCTGGGATCATCGCGCTGGGCGAGCCGGGCCTGAAGCAGCACATCCGGACCATTGGACTGTTCAATACCAAGGCAAGGAACATTCTGCGCACCTGCCAGGCGCTGCTCGCCCAGCATGACGGCCAGGTACCGCAGGACCGGGCCGCACTCGAGGCGCTGCCGGGTGTCGGGCGCAAGACTGCCAATGTGGTGCTCAATACCGCCTTCGGCGCGGCAACGATCGCTGTGGATACGCACATCTTCCGGGTGGCGAACCGCACGGGCCTGGCCCCGGGGAAGACTCCCCGAGCCGTCGAGGACGGGCTCGTAGCGACCACGCCTGCCCGCTTCCGGCGCAACGCACATCACTGGCTGATTCTCCACGGCCGCTACGTGTGCAAGGCGCGCCAGCCGGACTGCCCCCACTGTCCGATCGCGAAGCAGTGCGACTACCCACACCAGACAACTGCCGGGTAGGAGCGCCTTAAGGTGCGATGTCGATGAAAAGCCTCTACCTCGCCCTGGACCAGGGCGGCCACGCCAGCCGCGCCCTCGTGCTTGATGCGAGTGGCGTCCTCGTCGGGTCTGCGGCTGTCCCCATCGCCACCCGGCGCAACGAACTCGGCCATATCGAGCATGATTCCGAAGAGCTCGTGATTTCTCTGCAGCAAGCCATCGCTGCCGTCTGCGCTGAACTGCCCGCAGGCGGCTACATCACGGCGGCTGGACTCGCTACCCAGCGCTCCAGCCTGGTGTGCTGGAACCGGCGGACAGGGGCCGCTTTATCCCCGGTGATCTCCTGGCAGGACCGGCGTAACGCGGCCTGGCTGAAGAGTC
>SHZI01000027.1 GCA_009692345.1 Gammaproteobacteria bacterium
CGTTACCCTGCTGCAGGGGGTGAGCCGGGGCCCCCGCATGGACACCGTCATGCAGAAGGCCACTGAGCTTGGGGTGCGGATCATCCAGCCGGTGCTGGCCGAGAGGAGCGTCGTGCGGCTCGACGCCTCGCGCAGCCAGACGCGCCTCGACCACTGGCAGCGCATCGTCATCAGTGCCTGCGAACAGTGCGGACGCTCCATCGTGCCCGAGATCAGGCCAGCGACAACGCTGGATGAGGCCCTGGCAGGGGTCGGGCCGGAGACTGTGGGTTTGACCCTCGACCCCGCGGGTACCGCCCCGCTGGCCCAGCTGCTGGGCAAGGCTACCCGGGTCGCGCTGGCGGTCGGCCCGGAAGGCGGCTTTACCGCAGCTGAAATCCGGACCCTGGCCCTGGCAGGCTTCCGCGGGCTGAGGCTGGGGCCGCGCATCCTGCGCACGGAGACAGCACCCCTGGCAGCCCTCGCCATCCTGCAATACGCAGCGGGGGATCTGGGCTCCCGTTTGTAGGAGCGCCTTTAGGCGCGATTCCACTCAGCGATCGCGCCTAAAGGCGCTCCTACGAGAGCAGTTCTTCCCAGGGCCGCAGGCCATCCTCGATCAGGTCCTCAATGACCTCGAGGTCGGGAATCAACGGATATTCGTTGATCATACGAATCTGACAGATGACCGGGCCGTTCTCCGGCCAGGCCTGCCGGGCCGCGGACTGCACGACGGCACGGTTCACCCGCACCAGCTGGGGAAAACCTTCGGTCAGCACGCCGAAAAAGCCGTCAGGCAGGCGGCCACCAATGGCATTCAGGATCGCTACCCGGGTGCGACCCCCGGGCTCCGCAGGCGTCAGGCCAGCGAGTTCCTCAAAGGAGATGACGGGCACACGGAGTCCGTTCCAGGCGATATGACCCCGCAGCCAGGGCAGCGTCGACTCGTCCTCCTGCAGGGGGGCGTAGCGCACGACCTCCGCCACGCAGACCCGCGGCAGTATCAACCGCTCCTGATTGAGCGGAATCAGCAGGCTGTAAAGCTCGTCGCTGGCCGTCGTCATAGGGGATTCAGCTGATGCTGGACGGCCTCCAGCAACTCGCGCTCCTGGTAGGGTTTGCCCAGGTAGTCGTTGACACCGATTTCGATGGCGCGGGCCCGGTGCTTCTCACTGACCCTGGACGTAACCATGATGATTGGCACCCGGGCCACAACCGGGTCGTTGCGGACGTGGCGGGCAAACTCGTAGCCATCCATGCGGGGCATTTCCACGTCCAGCAGAATGATGTCCGGACGGTGATCCTGCAGGACGCTGATGGCCTCCACGCCATCCTTGGCAGTGACGACGCGGAAGCCGTTCCGCTCCAGCAGCCGCTGGGTAACCCGGCGCATCGTGATTGAATCGTCCACGACCAGGGCGAGAGTCTGCTTTTGCTCCGGCTCGGCCACCGGAGCGGGGGTGTCGGGTGCCGGCCGGGATGAGCGCACCAGGGCCCCGACGTCGAGAAT
Organism: Gammaproteobacteria bacterium; assembly: GCA_009692345.1. Classification (GTDB taxonomy): domain Bacteria; phylum Pseudomonadota; class Gammaproteobacteria; order Steroidobacterales; genus SHZI01. The sequence goes on from SHZI01000027.1 coordinate 1,490, forward strand.
GATCACGATGCGCCCGTCGCCCAGAATCGTCGCGCCGGAGATGCCCCGGATCGTAGCCAGCTGGGCCCCCACCGGTTTCACGACGATCTCCCGGCTGTCCTGCATTTCGTCAGTGATCAGTGCCGTCGAGTTGTCCCCGGCGCGCACGAGGATGATGGACACCCTCTCCTGTTCATCCGGCAGGCGGGACGGGCCGAGGCCCAGGAACTGCCCCAGGTGGCGGAAGAAATAGCGCTGACCGCCATACTCGATGGCCGGTTCCGGCCGCGCCAGCCGTTCTTCAAACTCGCTGCGGGCGATCCGGATGATGCCTTCCACAGTCGGCAGCGGGAGAGCATAGAGCTCGTGGGCGGCCCGGACGATCAGGGCCTGGGTTACCGCCAGGGTGAACGGCAGCCGCAGCGTGAAGGTGGTGCCCTTGCCGCGCTGGGAGGCAATAGACAGCGTGCCACCCAGCTTGGCCACCTGGTTGGCGACCACGTCCATGCCAATGCCCCGGCCCGCGGCCTGGGTGAGCTGATCAGCCGTACTGAAGCCCGGACGCAGGATGAACTGCATCGCCTCCTCGTCTGTCAGCGTCGCATCACGATTCACGAAGCCCAGTTCGGCTGCTTTGCGCAGGATGGCGGTGACATCCAGGCCGCGGCCCTCGTCAGCGATCTCGATGACCACCTCCGCACCTTCGCGACGAATCGCGATGCAAATCGTGCCAGTGGGGGGCTTGCCCAGAACCTCACGTTCGGCGGGTGACTCAAGTCCGTGAATGACCGCATTACGGAGCATATGCTCGAAGGGCGGGAGCATTTTTTCCAGGACCTGCCGGTCGAGATCGCCGCTGCCGACGATGCTGAGCTCGGCAAGCTTGCCCTGGTCCTTCGCTGTCTGGCGCACCAGCCGTGACAGGCGCGAACTGTGCTGATCGAAAGGCACCATGCGGGTGCGCATCAGCTGGTCCTGAAGCTCGGTCGTGGTCCGGCCCTGCTGAACGAGCAGGCCCTCGGTGTCGGCACTGATGTTCTGCAGGAGATCCTTGATGCTGCTCACATCGCTGGCCGTCTCCGCAAGTCCGCGGGACAGCTGCTGGATACTCGAGTAGCGGTCCAGCTCGAGGGGGTCGAAGCCGGACTCTTTCTGCGGCTCAGCCTTGTTGCGGTAAAGGATCTGCGCTTCGGTCTCGATCTCCAGGTTGCGCAGCTGGTCCCGCAGGCGGACGACCGTCTGATTGAGTTCTTCCAGATTGAACTGGATCTGGGACAGCTGCTGGGTGAGCCGCGCATTGGCAATGCTGATTTCCCCCGCGCCATTCAGGAGTTGCTCCAGAAGCGCCGCGTCGACCCGGGCAAAGTCCCGGGGTTCGGCAGGTCGCTCCCGGGGAGTGCTCGGGCGCGGCGGTTCGGTATCGGCAACTGGCGGCGCGACCGGCGTCGAGGGCGCCGAGAGCGCCCGGGCCAGCTCGCCAAGACGCTCCAGAGCCGGTGGAATCGACGGTGCGAGGGGCGGCGGGCTGGGCTCGCCAGCGACCTCCACAGGGGCCTCGTCCTCAGGCACCGGCTGGACATCGGGCAAATGGATCTCGGGGTAGACCTCGTCGGGCACCCGGTCCGTCTGCAGCAGATCGTCAGCTTCGACCTGAGCTTGAGCTGCAACTTCGGCCTGACCCTCCGGCACAGCTTCGTCGGCAGGCTTCTCAGCCACCGGTTCCGGTAGCACATCGCCACGCAGGGCAGCGGCCAGCCGCAGCAGCACGACGTCCGATGGCACTCCTGCGATGCCAGCGGGGATCTGGTCCCGCAGTACGTGCAGTTCATCCAGCGTGGACTGGACCAGCCCGTAGGTCTCCGTCGTCCGCGGCAACAGGCCATCAGCCATGCGCAGCAGCAGGGTCTCCAGGTCGTGACTCAGATCGCCCATGGCGAACAGTCCGGCCATGCGGGCGCCGCCCTTCAGCGTGTGCAGGCCGCGCTGCAGTTCGGCGAGAGCAGGTTCTTCGTCCTGGCGGGCCGCGAGCTGGACTACAGCCTGCTCGCAGACCTCGAGGATCTCGCTGGCCTCCTCCGCAAAGATGTCGGCAACCTCCGCGTCCCAACCGGCGGCCGTCGCCGTTGCAGGAAGCTCAGGTTCGGGCTCCAGGGCTGGAACCGCGAGCTCCATGTCCGCGCCGGCAAACACCTCGGTCAGGTCGCTGCCAAACTCCGGGAGTTCGCTCTCGACGGGCAGCTCCGGAACGGACGCCGTCCAGGGCGACGCTTCGCTCAGTTCATCAGCCGCCGCCGCCAGGTCCTGCTCGGACAGCACGGGCATCGGCATGGAAGCCGTCCAGGGGTCGACGGACTCCGCAGACAGCAACGCCGCCCGCTCTCCCGCCTGGACCAGCAGATGTTCAAGCCGGGCGGTGAGGTCCGGGATAACCGCCTGCACGTCGGCGGCGGACGCCCAGGAAGGCGGTTCCGTCGCCCGCAGCTGGTCGATGATCCTGGCCACCACCGTCGCCGTTTCGCCTGTCGCGGCAATGATGGCGGCGTCTGCCGGCAGCCGTGCGGTGTAGAGCATGCCCATGAGGTCGTTGAGGGGGGCCGCCACGTCGACGGCGTTGGCCACCCCGGCCATGGTCAGGCTGCCGTGGAGGGTATGGCAGGCGCGGAAAATGTGCTCAGGCAGCGGCTGGGAGGTGGCCTCCCCCGCCCTGGCCACAAACTCCCGGATGGCCCCCAGATGCACGGCAACTTCGCGGGACAGGATATCCAGGAGTACCGGGTCCATGGCCGGCGTCGCCGGCAAAGCCGGGGCCCGCAAGGCGGCATCGTTCGGACCGCGCACCTCGGCAGCCACCACCGGGGGCGGCAGCGGTGTGTCGCCCGCGTCGACCGGCGACCAGGCGCCGGAAGGCGCCAGGGCCGCCTCCAGCTCAATTGCCGGCAGCACCTCCGTGGCGTCACTGGCCGCAGCTGTGGCCCCGGCCTCCGTGCTCGCCACCGCCATGCCCAGGTCGTCCGCTTCGGCCATGAGCGCACGAATATCGCTGGCGGGTATGGCGCCTACCTCCAGCTGCTCAAGCAACTCCGCCAGAACCGGAATGGCCCTGCGCAGGTAGCTCATCAACTCCGGCGTACGCGGCACAGTGCCATCGATCACCCGCTTCAGCAGGCGCTCCACACTCCAGGCGTAATCGCCAATCAGTTCAGCGCCCACCAGGCGACCGCTGCCTTTGAGGGTGTGGCAGGCGCGGCGCACCGTGAGCAGCGAATTCCTGTCGCCCTCATCGAGCTCCCAGGCCGAGAAATGCCGGGTGATGGCGGCGATCGCCTCCCGGGCTTCCTCAATAAACAGCTCAAGAATGTCGGGATCGATGCCCTCGCCGGTATCCGCGACGACCGGCCGGTCGGCCGAGGGCCCCTGCCAGGCTGCTGCGGGCCCGGGCGCTGACGTAGGCGCAGGGGAGGCCGCTTCGGGCAGGGGGAAGTCGATGGGGAGGTCCACCTCGGACCGGTCGATGACCAGTGTGGCAGGCAGGTCTTCGGTCGTGATCCGGCCGGCGCTCTCGAGTTCAGGACGCGGCTGCGGAGCCGGCAGAACCAGCGCATCGAGGGAGCGGGCTGCGTTGTCCAGCATCCAGCCGGGCTCGCGCCGGCCGGCCTGGAGGGTCTCCATGTAGTACTCCAGGCTGACGATGGCATCGGCAAGGCGCTCAAGCGCCGCCCGGGCCTCCGGCCCGGCACCGCGCTGCACCACTTCGCTGGCCGCCGCCGCGATGCGCTCCGCCACGCGTCCCGCGCTCTCCTTCTCCACCATCAGCAGCGCCGCGGTAATGCCGCGCAGGAGGGCCGGAATGGAATCCAGCGCGGCACCATCGCCCGCGCGCTCCGTTACCAGACTGATGGCTTCCTTGACGCGCGCCAGATTGGCCAGACACTCCCGCATGACCGCCTGGGTCACCACGATGTGATCCGCATCGTCATGCTGCTCATCGGTGGTGGTGCCCGCGGCACTGTCGGAAGCGATCAGCCCGATAAGCTGATGTTCCAGCCGGTCCTCCACCTCCAGCAACGCCGTGGCGATGGCCACCATGGTCGGCTCATCCGGAGGCCGGCTGCCCGCGACCAGCTCCTCCAGTTCGCCGCGCCGGGTCTGGACAACTTCCCGCAGGTCCCCGAGCCCAAGCACGCCCAGGGTGTCGCCGATCTTCTTCAGCAGCTCGATCTGGGGCGCCAGCTCCTCGACGCGCTCCATCCCGGTACGCACGTAGATATCCAGCACGTCCTTTACCCGGGCGAGATCCTCCCGGATCGCGGCGGCCACCGTCTGCATGAGTTTGACGCTGGGAGCGGCGAGACTCTGGCGCGCGACTTCAATCTGTTCATCCCCCGGAATCAGGCCGGACAGCTTGAAAGCCTCGCGGATGGCGACAATCCGGGGCCCGGAACTGCTGGCGCGGGCGACGTAGTAGAGAAGGTTGTTTACGAGCTCAACCGGCGGCTGGGCAGAAAACTTGCGCTCGCCCTGGGTCAGTAGCCGCTTCATCTCCCGGTCTGCCTGCCCGATAAGCCGCTTCACCGAGATGCCCGCGTCCAGGCCCCGGTCGCCAAGTGCCTCGAGCACCCCGCCGGTCACCCACCACAACTGATGCACGACCTCACTGCCCGCGGCGGCCTCAAGGCGGCCGACGACGTCCTGCAGGCAGGCGATGGAATCGGTGCCGCTCTCCCCGCGGATCCAGCCCAGCAGCGCCAGCTGAAAGCGGGGCCGGAGAACCTTGGCCAGCGCGGCTGAATCTTCTGCCAGGGCAGGCCGCGCCGGCTCCCGCGCGGGGGTAACGACGCGTTGAGCCGCCCCCACCGCCCCCGGGGCAATGTTCAGGAGAAGCAACGTGCTTTCGGAGAGCAGTGGGCGGCCGCGCGCCGCGCGGAGATCGTTCAGCAGCGGCAGCAGCACGAGGGGTACATCGCGACCCCCGTCGCGGATGCGCTCGACGTAGGCCGGCAGCTGTACTGCTGCTCTGGACAAGGCCTCGATACCATCGTCAGTCTGCGCATCCCGCCGGGTCTTCATCAGGTGCCGGCAGGTTTCCTCCATCTCCTCCGCAAGCAGGCTGGCGCCCCAGGTCTCTGTGATCTGGAGGACCCCACGTACCGTGTGCAGGAGTGCCGCACACCGCTCCAGCGGCTGGTTGCCAACCTCCCCTTCGGCGTACTGCTCGAGAGCTGCCCGGACGTCGTTCAGCGTGATGGCAAGCTCGTCGGCAACCAGCAGCAGCGGCTCCCGAACCGGATCGACCGCGCCTGCCACGCTGCTGGAGTCCGGGAAAGCGGCCACGATCAGGCGGTGCGCTTGCTCACGAAGGACACCGGCTCGCTGAACCGGACCGCCTGAGCCTGGGGTCCTTCCGGTGTTTCATCCGGAGAGCCGGGATCGAAAACATCGGCGGGGTCGACCGGGGCTGGAAAACTGCCTGTGAGGCTGCTGACGCCGGCCCGGGTAGCCGAGGTAACCGGTGGCAGCCGGAAGCCGGCTACGGAACGCCGCAGCTGGGTCGCAAGTTCAGCCAGCTTGCTGATGGCATTGGTTGTGGCGCTCGTATTCGCCGCCGTTTCGGAATTGATCTCCTGCAATACATCCATACTGCGGGTAACTGCAGAGGCTGCCTTGCCCTGCTCGTGGGACGAGCTGGAGATGTTCTGGACCAGTGCCGCAATCTGGTTGGAAACCTGCTCGATCTCCTCCAGGGCGGCACCGGCGTTTTCCGCGAGCAGGGCTCCGCCGACCACGTCTGTGGTGCTGCGTTCCATGGAGACAATGGCTTCGTTGGTGTCGGCCTGGATGGTGCGCACCAGGAATTCGATCTGCTTGGTCGCGTTGGCCGAACGTTCCGCCAGCCGCTGCACTTCGTCGGCCACAACCGCAAAGCCCCGGCCGGCCTCGCCTGCCATGGAGGCCTGAATCGCCGCATTGAGGGCGAGAATGTTGGTCTGGTCCGCAATGTCGTTGATCAGTTCAACGATGTTGCCGATCTCCTGAGAGCTCTCCCCGAGGCGCTTGATGCGCTTGGAGGTTTCCTGGATCGTCTCGCGAATGGCGTTCATGCCCTCGATCGTGCGGCGCACGGCATCGCCACCCTTGTGGGCTACGTCAACGGAATGACGCGCCACATCCGAGGAACGCTCCGCGTTGCCGGAGACCCCCTCGATGGACGAAGCCATCCGCCCGATGGCCCGGGAAGCAGACTCGATCTGCTTGGACTGGGCCTCGCTGGCCGCCGCTAGCTGCCGAGCCGAGCCTTCCGTCTGCTTGGCGGCCCCATCGACCAGGATCGCGCTCTCGTTGATCGTCGTCACCAGCTCGCGAAGGGCCTCGATGGCGTAGTTGATGGAGTCCGCGATGGCGCCGGTGATGTCCTCAGTCACCGTGGCGTACACCGTCAGATCGCCGTCCGCGAGGCTGCTCATCTCATCCAGCAGGGTCAGGATGGCCTGCTGATTCCGCTCGTTCTGGGCGGTCTGCTGGGCGGCGGCGCGGCCGGTATCAGCGACCTTCCGGTAGATCCAGACCATGGCCAGCGCCAGGCCGATCCCCAGGGCCAGCAGTGCCATCGCGACCAGACTGAAGATATTCGTGGGGCCACGAACCGCGGCACCCACGACTTCCACAGGTAGCTGGCCCACGCGGCCCTCGAGTTGCTCCATGGACTGCCTCAGGGCACCCAGTCGATCGCTGCTGGCCAGGACATCCCGCAAGGTCTTGCTCAGATCGGCGGTCTGCTGACGCAGGCCATCCAGAGCCCGAATCGCCTCCGGTCCGGTAACGGGCCGCAGGCCGAGCTCGGCGTTGCCCTCGCCGAGTCCGCGCACGATCTGGGTCATGCCAAGGTCGGCATCGAGCATGGCGGGGTTGCGGGCATCAGGCCCAACCGTTCCCTGGGACAGCCCGCGAACGTCGCGGCGCAGCCCATCGGCCAGCAGGCGCAGGCGCTCCAGCTGGGCCATGGTGCCGGGCTGCCCCCTCACGGCGCCGGTGGCTTCAAGCGCGTCGATCTGGTCGGTGAGCCGGGGCAGCAGGCGGTCGAGGCGGTCAGCAGCCGAGCGCAGGCCGACCAGCTCGCCGCGGCCGGCTTCGAGCGTGCCGAGGCTGGCGCGGATCTGCTCCAGACGCCGGCCGGTCTCGTCCGGCACACCGTCGAGATCGGCCGCCGCAAGGCGCCGGTTAGCGGCTGCCAGTCCTGTGAAAGCGCCGGAGTCGCCGCGCATGGCCCCTGCCGCCAGCCGGTAGGCCGCGTGTGCTTCGGCGAAGGCCGCAGCGCCAGGCACCGGACCCGGCCCCTGGCCCGAGTCCCCGGGCCGGAGGGCCAGCAGCGCGAGGACCGCCAGCAGGACCAGTATCAGGGTGACACCCAGGGTGGGTAGTAGTCGCATTCCGCCGGATTGTTCTGTCATTTTTGACTCGCTCAATTGAACGCGTGCTTCACTCGCCCGCCGCCCGCTGAAAGTCCCGTGCATCCAGCAGTCGCGTCAGGCTGAACACTGGCCACACTTCGCCACCTCGGCGGAAGCTGCCAGCCAGAAATCGCTCGGCGCGGATCACGGTGGCCGGCGCTTCGTCGGCCAGCTCCCGGTCCACGAAGCGGCGGAAGCCGAAGACCTCATCGACCACCAGGCCGACGGGAAACTCGCTGCTGTTGGCCACCAGTGCCCGGGCGCTGCGCTCGGTCCCGCCAACTCCGGAGCCGAGAAACTCCCGGAGATCCACCACCGGCAACAGGTGGCCCCGGACATTCGCGAGCCCCCGCACCCAGGATTTGGCGCCGGGCACCCGGGTCAGGGCCGGCGGCACCATCAGGACCTCCCGAACCTCGTCCCGGGGGACGACGAAGCGCTCACTGCCGAGCCGGAAACCCACTCCAACCCATTCCACCAGCCCGGCGTCATCGACCTGGGCCCCCGCGGCGGCAGCCCGGGTGCGGCGCTCGATTTCCTGCAGCAGCTCGAAGGGATGCTCCCGGAGGGTACGGAGACTGCCTGGCTTGGTGACGACCATCAGCGGTTCATCAGGTCTTCAGGGCGTCCCGCACGGCCGCCACCAGCTCATCGTCCGAGACCGGCTTGGTCAGGTAGCTAACCGCGCCCTGACGCAGCCCCCAGACGCGATCAGCCTCCTGGGTCTTCGTCGAGACGATGACGATCGGGATACCGGCGGTGGACGGGTTATGCGCCAGATGCCGGGTGGCCTGATAGCCGTTCATCCCGGGCATCACGATATCCATGAGAATGACGTCGGGCGACCGCTGCTCGGCAAGGCGAATCGCCTCTTCCCCATCCCGGGCTACCAGCGTCTCAAAACCGTGCTTCTCCAGGGCCCGGGAGAGGATGTGCTGATCCGTGGGGGAGTCGTCGGCAATCAATACCAGTGACATGTCTGTTCCTTAGGCCTCAGGGTCCGCATTGCTCAGCGCGCCGCCTTGAGCGTGATCGCGCCGAGCAGCTCATCCTTGGTGAAAGGCTTGGTCAGGTAGTGTTCGGAACCGACGATGCGGCCCCGCGCCCGGTCGAACAGGCCATCCTTGCTGGACAGCATGATCACCGGGGTGTCCCGGAACGTACGGTTGTGCTTGATCAGGGAGCAGGTCTGATAGCCATCCAGCCGGGGCATCATGATATCGACGAAGATGATGTCGGGCCGGTAGTCGGCTATCTTGGCGAGGGCGTCGAAGCCATCCACCGCGGTATAGACCGTACAACCCTCCTTCGTCAGCAGGGTCTCCGCCGTGCGCCGGATGGTCTTGCTGTCATCGATCACGAGCACTTTCAGCCCATGCAGCGCGGTTGCGGCGTCATTCGTCACAGGGTTCTCCAGGCCGGGCGCACCAACGCCCCCCGCACCATTAACTTTTAACATAACCATTAAGACCCGGCCATGCAGAAGACGCCAGACACACCGACAAGGACGGCTTTGATGATACTCCCCGCCTCCGTGCCATTTCAGCAGTGGCGGGCCAGAATAGGCACGGCGTCGCAAAAAACGAGGCCGGCCACCGCGGGTCGCCGCCGGCGACCGCATTTGACTTAAGGACGGAGCAATGACGATCGGCAAGCCGCAACTCGGCGTGGTGATGGACCCGATCCCGGGCATCAACCCGGCCAAGGACAGTACGCTGGCCATGCTTCTGGAGGCCCAGCGTCGAGGCTATGCCCTCTGGTACTTCGAGCAGCACGACCTGCGCCTGCGGAATGGCGTGGCGGAGGGCAGCGCCCGCGCGCTGCGGGTGGCGGACAGCAAGGCCGACTGGTTCGAGCTGGGCCCCCGGGAGGAACGTTCTTTGTCGACCCTCGATGTGATCCTCATGCGCAAGGATCCGCCCTTCGGCACGGAGTACATCTACACCACCTACCTCCTCGAACGGGCCGAGCTCACGGGGGTCCTGGTAGTCAACAAGCCCCAGAGCCTGCGGGACATGAACGAGAAGGTCTACACGGCCTGGTTTCCCCAGTGCTGCCCCGAGACCGTCATCACCCGCTCCATGGAGGACATGCGGGCATTCCTGGCCGAGCACGGGCGCATCGTCGTCAAACCGCTGCATGGCATGGGAGGGCGCTCCATCTTCGTCCTCCGCCAGGGCGACAACAATGCCAACGTCGTCTTCGAGACCCTCACCGACTACGGCCAGCAGTACGCCATGGCCCAGACCTTCATTCCGGAAATCAACCGGGGCGACAAGCGCATCATCCTTGTGGACGGCAAGCCGGTGAGCCGCGTGCTGGCCCGCATTCCCGCCGCGGACGACAACCGGGGGAACCTGGTCGCGGGCGCCCAGCCGGAAGTGCGGGAACTGACTGAACGGGACGCGTGGATCTGCGCCCAGGTGGGACCTGTGCTCCGGGAGCGGGGCGTGCTCTTCGCCGGCCTGGATGTGATCGGGGACTACCTTACCGAGATCAACGTCACCAGCCCTACGGGCATCCGTGAACTGCAGAAGCTGGGCGGGCTGGACGTGGCCGCAACCTTCTTCGACACGCTGGATGCCCGCCTCGCACAGCGGACTGACCCGAGGCTGCGGCGCGCCTGAACGCAAGGCTGGCGGTTGCCACGCTGCTGGCAGTGGCTGGGCTGCTGGGCTGCGATAACGCGGTGGTCACCGAGCACCGCTTTGCGGCCTTTGGTACCGACATCCGCCTGGAGATTCGCGCCGGGGAGCCCGCCCAGACTGCTGGGGCAACCAGCAGTCTGCAAGAACGCTTTCGGGTTGCCGAACGAGACTGGTATGCCTTCGGCACAGGCGAACTCGCGCGGGTCAACGAGCGTCTGGCACGGGGCCAGCCGGCTGCGGTCAGCGCTGAACTCGCACCGCTGATCACCCGGGCCCTCGATTTCTACACCCGAAGTGGCGCGCTGTTTGACCCGGGCGTCTGCGCCCTGGTAAGGCTCTGGCAGTTCGACAGTGAAACGGCCCTGGCTGCCGCCACCGGGCCACCAGCACCAGCTGCGCTCCAGGCACTGCAAGCCCGGCAGGGCACCCTTGCGGATGCGCGCTTCGATGGCCAGACCCTTTCAGCCACGCGGCCACTCTGTATCGACCTGGGCGGCATGGCCAAGGGCACGGCCCTGGAACAGGCCCGACAGATCCTGGGCCAGCACGGCATCCACGCTGCGCTGGTCGACATTGGCGGTAGCAGTCAGCTGGCGCTTGGACGAAACGGCTCCCGGGCCTGGTTCATAGGCCTCAAGGATCCCCGGGCAGAGCGCGTCATCGGCCGCCTGGCCCTGGCCTCGGGCGAAGCGGCCTCCACGTCCGGCGACTACGAGCGTGGGTACACCCGGGACGCGGAGCTGGCTGACGCCGCATCCACCGCACTGATGGTGGCCGGACCCGAGCGTTTTCTGCAGGTGAGCGCCGCCCTGAAGATCACGGCAGCCCTGCTGATCACCCCCGCGGGTGAACTCCTGACCACGCCGGAAATGGCGGCGCGCTTGCGGCAGGCCAACAACGGCCGTCTCCCGCGCCCCGTCGCCACCGGGCAAGGGCCGGATCTGTGACCTGCCGCCGCGGCATCTCACGCGGGTGCGTATACTCAGCCTGTATCCCGGCTGGGCACCGGGAATTCGCTCACTCCCCATGCAGGACGCGCCGTCCCAAGCCGCACGTCAGACGACCTGGTCGGCCGGAGCCGCCGGGGACCGCCTGTCGTCCACGATCTTCCTCGCGGCCCTCTTCCACGGCATCCTTATCCTGGGTATCACGTTCAGCGCGGGCCCGGCCGAACCAGACAACCTCACCAGCTCCATGGAAGTGGTGCTCGTGACCTCCGACTATGAGGACCGTACGCCCTCGGCCAGCGCCGTACTTCTCGCCCAGCGGAACCTCGCCGGTGTCGGCAATGCGGCCGCGGACGCAGCGCTGCGGACGGCGCCGGGGCTGTCATTGCCGGCCAACACCCTCGGTGCACCCCAGGACGGTGGCGAGGCTCCCGTCCGGCCTGGCCAGGCGAGCCCCTTAAGGAACCCGGAGCCGATTCTGCTGACCCGTGACTCGACGCTGAAAGTCCCGGACCAGGGCGAACCAGAGCGGGCGCCCGAACGGCAGCAAACCATGCTGCCGTCCACCAGCAACGCCATTGAGATCGTCGGACGCTTTGATAGCAGTCCGGCAATTCCTGACGCTCAGGCCCGGGAACTACTGATCAGCGCCAACACCCGGGAATCCCGCCTTGCAGCCTACCTGAGCACCTGGAAAAACAAAGTGGAACAGGTTGGCACCCTGAACTTCCCCTTTGCTGCCAGCCAGACAGCCACGGCGAAGTACCCGGTTCTGGAGGTTGCCATCAACGCCAACGGCCAGCTTCGGGAAGTCGTCGTCCGGAATTCCTCCGGGCAGCAGGACCTGGATCAGGCTGCCATGCAGATCCTGAGACTGGCGGCCCCCTTCGAGCCCTTTCCGGCGGGTTTGCGCGCCGACTATGACGTGCTGCGCTTCGCCTACGAGTGGCGGTTCTCGGAAGGCACCGGCGCAGTCCGTGCGAGCACCGCAGCAGCTTTTTGACACTTCCCATCGGCAGCCCGCCCGCCGATACTTCGCCCATGACCTCCGGACCCAACTCGAACGCGAACTACCTCTCCGGTCACTTCCTCATCGCCATGCCGACCATGCAGGATCCGAACTTTAGTAAGACGGTCACCTACATCTGCGAGCACAGTGACCAGGGCGCCCTCGGCATCGTGATCAACCGGCCGCTCGGCATGGAACTGGGCGCCATCTTCGACCAGCTGTCCCTGGACTCGACGGACGCGGCCCTCGCCCGCCAGCCCGTCCTGCTGGGCGGCCCCGTGCACCAGGAGCGGGGGTTCGTCCTCCACGAGCCGGACGACGCCGGCGACCGGGAATTTGATGCCACCGTTGCCGTAACCGACGCCATCCGGGTGACCACGTCCCAGGACATCCTGGCGGCCATGGCCCGCGGTCAAGGCCCCCGACGGTCACTGGTCGCTCTCGGCTACGCAGGCTGGGGAGCAGGCCAGCTGGAACACGAACTGGTGCAGAACGCCTGGCTCAGCGTGCCGGCCTCGCCCAGGATCATCTTCGACACGCCCTTCGACCAGCGCTGGCGGGAGTCGGCACGACTGCTCGGCATCGACCTCAACACCATCAGCCATCAGGCAGGCCACGCCTGACCTGCCCCCGGCCATGAATGGCTCGGCCCTGGTCTTCGATCATGGTGGCCGCCGCATCGGTGTGGCAGTGGCCAACCTGAGTCCGCGGCTGGCGTCGCCGCTCCTTACCCTGGCGGCCCGGGACGGGATCCCCGACTGGCTGGAGCTGGACAGGCTGGTCAGGGAGTGGCGGCCGGGTCACCTGGTAGTGGGCGTCCCTTATAATGACGCCAGCCTGCGCATCGTGGGTGGTGGCTCCAGCGAATCCTCCGACAGTGAGTCCGCGGCGGAGCGCTTTGCCACCGAACTCGAGGCCCGCTTCCGGTTGCCGGTGGCCCGGATCGACGAACGGCTGACGTCCGTTGAGGCCGAATCGAGGCTGAGGGAGCAGCGGCGCAGCGGGGCGCGGACGAAGAAGGTGCGCACCGGCGACGTGGACGCGCTGGCAGCCTGCGTAATTGCAGAGATGTGGCTCGACCAGCCGCTGGTGAATAAATCAGCATGATGAAGATGGTATGAACCAGTCTCATCGCAACACCATTTACTCCGTCGAAGCCACGGTCCTGGAGCAGACGGTCTACCCGGGCGGACAATACATCGTCCGGTTCCACGCCCCGGACTGTGCCCGGACTGCGACTGCCGGCTCCTTCGTCCATGTCCAGTGCACACCGGGTATTCCGATGCGCCGGCCGCTGTCGATCCTGCGGGCCAGCGCGGCCGAAGGCTGGGTGGAAGTGCTCTACAAGGTTGTCGGCCAGGGTTTGCAGGCACTGACCGTCGCTGCCCCCGGCGATACCGTGAGCGTGCTGGGTCCTATCGGCCAGGGCTTCCGGCCTGACCCTGCGCGGCCCCTGGCCCTCCTGATCGGCGGCGGCGTCGGCATCCCGCCCCTGATGTTTCTTGCCGAGGTCCTGGCCCACTCCCCGGGCCCGCGGTGGGCACCCCGGGCCTTCTTCGGTTCGGAACTTCCCTTCCCCTTCGAGATCAACGTCGCCAGCGGCACGCTGGTCCAGCTGGATGCAGCGGGGATTCCCAGCGAGCTGGCCAGCAACGCCGGCCTGCCTGGCGCGAAACGCGGCTACGTCACCGATCTCGCGCGAACGTGGATTGCAGGGCAGCCGCCCGGGCAGCTCGGCCGCATGACAATTTACGCCTGCGGCCCGACGCCGATGCTCAGGGCAGTACAAAAAGTCGCGGACGAATTCCGGATCCCCTCCCAGCTCTGCCTGGAGGAGTTCATGGCTTGTGCGGTGGGAGGTTGTGCCGGCTGCGTGGTGCCGGTGCTGGTGGCTGGCCAGCGCCAGATGAAGCGGGTGTGCGTGGACGGGCCCGTGTTCGACGGAGCGTCGGTCTACGCGAAGTGAATCTGCGCCTCGAGGTTGGAGCGGGAATCGGCGTTGGCCAGCGCCTCTTCCATGGAAATCTTGCCGTCCTTGTAGAGCTTGAGCAGTGACTGGTCGAAGGTCTGCATCCCCTGCTCGGTGCTGTCGCGGAAGGATTCCTTCACCTTGCTCACATCACCGCGCTGAATGAGCTCCGCGATGCGCGGGGTGTTGAGCATGATCTCCACGGCAGCCACCCGCTGACCATCCATGCCGCTCACCAGCCGCTGGGACACAATCGCCCGCAGGTACTGGGACAAGTCCATGTAGACCTGCCCGTGCTGCTCATCAGGGAACAGGTTGATGATCCGGTCGAGCGTCTCCGGCGCGTTATTTGAATGCAGCGTGGCCACCGCGAGATGCCCGGTGCCGGCCAGGTCGATGGTCGTCTGCATCGTCTCCCGGTCGCGGACCTCGCCCACCAGGATCACGTCAGGAGCCTCGCGCACCGCGCTCTTCAGGGCCCGGGCGTAGGACTTTGTGTCGGTCCCGACCTCCCGCTGATTCACGATCGACTTCTTGTTGGCGTGCACGAACTCGATGGGATCCTCAATCGTGATGATGTGGGACGACGTCTTCTCGTTCCGGTAGTTGATCATGCCGGCCAGTGTGGTGGACTTCCCAGACCCCGTGGCACCCACCATCAGCAACAGGCCGCGCCGGAACATCACCAGATCCTTGAGGATCGGCGGCATGCCCAGGTTATCGAGGCTAGGCATTTCGTAAGCGATGTAGCGCATCACCAGGGCAACATTGCTGCGCTGATGGAAGATGTTCACGCGGAAGCGGCCAAGCCCGGGTTTTGACACCGCAAAGTCGATCTCCAGTTCCCGGTTGAACTCCTCCAGCTGCTCGCCGGTCATGAGTTCCATGGCGGCCTGACGGACCATCTGGGGCGTCAGTTCCAGCTTGTTGACGGGAATGATCTTGCCTTCGATCTTGATCTTGACCGGGGCAAAGCAGGTGAGAAACAGGTCCGAGGCCCGCTTCTCTACCATCAGATTGAAGAGTGCCTGAACGTTCATGGACTGGGCGCTAGTAGCGCACTGCCTTCTTCTCTTCTTCCATGACAGTCAGGTCGCTGGAATCGTCTGCCGCCACAGTCCTGTCCCTCTTGCTCTCGAGCTTGACCCGGAGGCGCAACTCGTTCTTCGAGTCGGCGTTCAGCATGGCTTCCGCATAGGAGATCTTGTTACTCTCGTAAAGAGCGAAGAGATCCTGATCGAAGGTCTGCATGCCCATCCGGTTCGACTTGGCCATGATCTCCTTGATGCGGGTGACTTCCCCCTTGAAGATCAGGTCCGAGATCAGAGGGGACTGCAGCATGACCTCCATCGCAGCGACCCGGCCTACCCCCGTCTGGCGCGGGATCAGCCGCTGGGAAATCAGCGCCTTGACGTTCAGCGACATATCCATGAGGAGCTGCCCGCGCTTCTCATCGGGGAAGAAGTTGATGATCCGGTCCAGAGCCTGATTGGCGCTGTTCGCGTGCAGGGTTGCCAGGCAGAGGTGCCCGGTCTCGGCAAACTGGATGCCGTATTCCATGGTCTCGCGCTCGCGGATTTCGCCGATCATGATCACGTCCGGCGCCTGACGGAGGGCGTTCTTGAGCGCAGAGTGCCAGCTCTCGGTATCGACACCGACTTCCCGCTGGGTAACGACGCATCGCCCGTGGGGGTGCACATACTCCACCGGATCCTCGACCGTAACGATATGGCCGCGCGTATTCATGTTGCGGTGATGGACCATCGCCGCCAGCGTGGTGGACTTTCCCGACCCGGTGGCCCCAACCACTATGACCAGCCCGCGCTTCGTCAGGGCGACATCCTGCATGATGGTCGGCAACTCGAGTTCATCGAGCGTCGGAATCTTGGTGATGATGCGCCGGAGCACGGCGCCCACCTGGCCCTGCTGAATGAAAGCGCTGACCCGGAAGCGCCCGATGCCCTGGGGGCTGATGGCGAAGTTGCACTCCTTCGAGGCGTCGAAGTCCCGCGCCTGCCGGTCGTTCATGATGGAGCGGACCATGACCGCGCTCTCGTCGCTCGTCAGGACCTGCTCTGCGGCACGATGGATCTCGCCATCGATCTTGATGGCAGGTGGAAAACCTGTAGTGATGAAGAGGTCGGACCCGTTCTTGTCCACCATCTTCTTCAACAAGCCATGAATTAGCTTGGTTGCCTGATCGCGTTCCATAGCGTTAGCTCCCGGGGGCAGTGCCTGCCCGCCAGAGTACTAGAAACTGTCCTTGTTCTGCGCCTTGAACCGGGCCTCTTCCTTGGTGATGACCCCTTTGGAGAGCAGGTCCTGCAGGCACTGGTCAAGGGTTTGCATCCCGTCCTTCCCGCCGGTCTGGATCGAGGAGTACATCTGGGCCACCTTGCCCTCGCGAATCAGGTTCCGGATGGCCGGCGTGCCAATCATGATTTCGTGGGCCGCGACACGTCCGCCACCAACGCGCTTCAGCAGCGCCTGGGAAATGACGGCGCGCAGGGACTCGGACAGCATGGACCGCACCATCTCCTTTTCCTGGGCCGGGAAGACGTCGATGATCCGGTCCATGGTCTTGGCGGCCGAGCTGGTGTGCAGGGTGCCAAAGACCAGGTGGCCGGTTTCCGCCGCCGTCAGGGCCAGGCGGATGGTCTCGAGGTCGCGCATTTCGCCGACCAGAATCACGTCGGGGTCTTCACGCAGGGCCGAGCGCAGGGCCTCGCTGAATCCCAGCGTGTCCTTATGGACTTCCCGCTGATTGATGAGGCAGCGCTTGCTCTCGTGCACAAACTCGATGGGGTCCTCGATGGTGAGGATGTGATCGGGTTTGTTGTCGTTGATGTAGTCGATCATTGCCGCGAGCGTGGTGGACTTGCCGGAGCCCGTTGGTCCGGTCACGAGGACGATGCCGCGGGGATACATCGAAATGTCACGGAAGATCGGCGGGCACTTCAGATCTTCCAGAGTCTGGATGATCGAGGGAATGGTCCGGAAGACGGCGCCGGCGCCGCGTTGCTGGTTGAAGGCATTGACCCGGAAGCGGGCCAGCTTGGGAATCTCGAAGGAGAAATCGGTCTCGAGGAACTCTTCGAAGTCTTTGCGCTGCTTGTCGTTCATGATGTCATAGATCATGCTATGAACATCCTTGTGCGCCAGTGCCGGCATGTTGACCCGCTTGACGTCACCGTCAACGCGGATCATCGGCGGGACACCAGAAGACAGATGCAGGTCCGAGGCCTTGCTCTTCACCGCAAACGCCAGCAATTGCGCGATATCGACAGCCATTTTTTCCCCAGCCCCAAACACAGCCCAAACACAGCCCAAACACAGCACAGCCCAAACACAGCACAGGCGCAGCACAGGCGCAGCCCAAGCCCCCGGTTTCCATAACCGGATTGGGGTGTGAACATAGTACAGGCGGGCAGGCAGGTCAGTAGTGACGAGAATCACGGATCATCCGGGAGAAGTTCGCGACCGCATGACCCGGGCTCTGGTCCGCGCCGGACGCCCGGCGGGCGCGGTTACCCTCCTGGCCGTCAGCAAGGGACAATCTGTAGCTGCTGTCCGGAGTGGTCTCGCGGCCGGTCTCCGGGACTTCGGCGAGAACTACCTGCAGGAAGTCTTGCCCAAGATCGCGACTGTCGGGGGTGATGCAGTCTGGCATTTCATCGGCCGGATCCAGTCGAACAAGACGCGGGAGATCGCTGCCAGCTTTGCCTGGGCCCAGACGGTGACGGCTGCCCGGATCGCGGAGCGCCTGTCGTCCCAGAGACCCCACTACGGCGAGCCGCTGCAGGTGTGCATTCAGCTGGCGTCCAGCCAGGCCGGGGCGGCGGGTGACGCCGGCCGGGCCGGCTGTCCCCGGGATGAGGTGGGGTCCCTGGCTGACCTGATCGTCAGCCTCCCCCGCCTCAGACTGCGCGGCCTCATGTTGCTGCCCCGGGCCGGACTCGATACCGGGATGCTCCGGGAGGAGTTCCGCGGGGCCCGCAGTCTGTTCGACCAGCTGAATGCCGGGGGCCACTCTCTCGATACCCTTTCCATGGGCATGTCTGATGATTTTGAGATCGCGATTGAGGAAGGCAGTACGATGGTGCGCATCGGCACTGCATTGTTTGGCGCACGGCAATGAGTTTTGAAGATCTGACGATTGGCCTGATCGGGGCCGGCAACATGTCCCGGTCCCTGGTGCGGGGGCTGCTGCGGGCGGGCCACCCGGCCATCCGCCTGCAAGTGGCCGACCCGGACCCTGCCCAGCTCGAGCAGGTGGGCGCCCTGCATGCCAGCGTGGGCATTCATGGCGACAACACCGAGGTGGCAGAAAGCGCTGACGTCCTGGTCCTCGCCGTGAAGCCCCAGCTGATGGCCAGTGTCGCTCGCCAGCTCGCGAGCGGCGCGCGACCCCGGGGGCAACTCATCCTGTCGGTGGCCGCGGGCATTACCCTGGGTTCACTGCGTCACTGGTTCGGACCGGATACGCCGCTCGTCCGGATCATGCCGAACCAGCCCGCCACGATCGGTGCCGGGATCTCTGGCCTCGCGGCATCAGCCACCGTTGGCGCACGGGAACGGGAGATCGCCCAGTACATAGCCGCAGCGACAGGCCAGGCGGTATGGCTGCCGGATGAAACGCTGATGGACGCGGTGACCGCTGTTTCCGGCAGCGGGCCCGCCTACTTCTACCTCCTGATGGAGCACATGGAACGCGCCGCCATCGAGCTGGGCTTGTCGCCGGAGCTGGCCGCCGCACTGACCCGGGAAACTGCGCTCGGTGCCGCGCGGGTGGTCATCGAGACCAGGGCCGAGCCCGCCGCGCTGCGTAGCGCCGTAACCTCTCCGGGCGGCACCACTGCGGCTGCCCTGCGGGTCTTCACAGCCGCCAGTCTGGACGCCATCGTGCTGGAGGCACTGACTGCCGCCAGGGACCGGTCAGCTGAGCTTGGGCGGTCGCCACCGGGAACTTAAGGCACCATGCAGAACCCACTCATCTTTGTCCTGCGCACGCTGTTCGACCTTTATGTGCTCACCTTAGCGCTCCGCCTGCTGCTGCAGTGGGCAACGGTGGACAAGCGCAATCCGCTGGTGCAGTTCATTCTGCGGGTCACCAACCCTCTGGTGGTCCCGCTGCAGCGTGTTTTGCCTGCCATGGGGCGCCTCGATACCGCCACGCTCGTCGCCCTCATCGGCCTGCAACTCGCGGGGACTGCGCTGCTCGTCCGCCTCGGGTGCGTCGGCGAGCCGGCCCTGTGGCAGATCCTGGCGCTCGCGGTGCTGACCATCGTCAAACTGGGCCTGGGCGTGTTCACCTGGTCGATCATCATCTACGTCGTCTTGAGCTGGGTGAGCCCGGGTGGGTACAACCCTGCAGCGGCCATCGTGGCAGCGGTAGTGGAACCGGTCCTGGCGCCCTTCCGGCGCCTGATTCCGCCGATCGGTGGCCTTGATCTGTCACCGCTTTTCGCACTGATCGCCCTCCAGGCCGTCACGATGCTGCTCCCGATGGAGCGGGTCCTGGCCGGCATGCTTTGCCGCTCGGGGTTCTGAGGCCTGCCGAGGGTTTATAGTTCTGCGCAAGTCCTGCTTGAGGACAACCATCAGGGGGAAAGCGAGCACCATGAACGAGAACAGTGTATTTGCCAGCCGCATGGGCCTCGCGACTCTGGGCCTCGCGACTCTGGGCCTAGCGACTCTGGGCCTCCTGACGGCCAGCCTCGTGACCGGCTGCGGCCCCGGCCCGACGCCGCCCCAGGCCAATGTCGCCGCAAGTACCGTCGAGCCAGACACCGCCTCATCCCGGGACTTCGGTGAGTACGCGCTGTACTTCAACGCGATCCGTACCGACGCGCTGACCCCGGAAATTGCCAAGATGAACAACATCGCGCGCAGTGCGAACCGCGCTCTGGTAAACATTTCCATGGTGAAGAAGGCCGAAGGCACGACCGGAGCTCCGGTGCCGGGCGCGGTAACGGTCCAGGCCGTCAATCTGAACGGTCAGTTCAAGGATCTGACGGTGCGGGAAGTGCGGGAAGGTGACGCCATCTACTACATCGGCGACGTGTCTGTGGCTGATGACGAGACCCTGGTATTCACTGTAGACGCGACCCCCATCGACACCACCAGTCGCCTGTCGCTGCGCTTCCAGCGGCAGTTCTACGGCCCGTAGGAGCGCCTTTAGGCGCGATCAACAGGTTTCGCGCCTAAAGGCGCTCCTGCTCCTACGGGGCTCTGCGCTGCCCGGCTTCGTACCGCAGGCGCACCACATCCCCGCGGCTGACGTAGAGCAGCTCTGCCACCTTGGTGACGAGGTAGTCCTCGTACTTGTCCATAGTGCGATCCTCGAGCGCAACGTCCCAGAGCATCGCGATGATGCTCAGCTTCTCCGGGTAGGAGAGGTTTTCGTGGAGCGGCGCGGTGAACTCCCGCAGTGACACCGACTGGTCCACAGCGGCCCGGGCCTCGACCAGCAATTCCTCTGCCGCCGCAGGGTCCAGCTGAAAGTGCCGGGCGACCAGGCCCGTGATCGCCGCGTGCTCGACGGCCTGTTCGTCGTGGTCAGCCCTCGCCAGTTCCACCAGCAGCCCAGCCACAGCGAGACGCGTGCGGGCTGCCGGGTCTGACTGGCCAGTGGGCGCGCGGGCTGCCTCGAGAAACTGGCGCAGGCGGCTCAGCATCAGTGCACCACCGGCCGCGCCACCGACGGCACCACGCGAGTGACTACCGTGTCCCGGAGGAGTGTCAGACGGCCGTGGAAGAAGTGGCCCACCTCCGGCAGCAGGACCAGTTCCGGCGGGGGTTCAAGCTGCCGGGCCCAGGCCACCACGTCGGCGGCGGCCACTACCTCGTCCGCCTCGCCCTGGATCAGCAGCCAGGGGCAGGCAGGCCGGGCATCCCCAAGCAGCGCGGCCATCCGCGCTACCGGCGGTGCGACGCTGATCAACTGCCGGCAGGGACTGGCAAGCGCCGCCCGGATCGCCACGGCGGCCCCGAAGGAGAACCCGGCCAGCCACAGGTCGGCCCCGGGAAAGCGCTGTTGGGCCCAGGCTGCCACGGCAAGCACATCCTCGGTCTCGCCGATGCCATCCGCGTAGGCACCTTCACTTGCCCCGACGCCGCGAAAATTGAACCGCACGACGGGAATCGCCAGATCGGACAGTGCGCGACTCAGGGTGTGCACAACCTTGTTGAGCATGGTGCCCTGATGCTGCGGGTGCGGGTGACAAACGACGGCCACCGCCGGCGCCAGCGGGGCATGAGGCTGGCTGGGGGGCGTATCGAGCAGTGCTTCGAGACCGCCCGCCGGGCCATCCAGCGTCAATGCTTCGCGGGCTGCTGTGCCACTGCTCATGGGGGAAAGGTTAACCCGTAGGAGCGCCTGTAGGCGCGCTCGGTACCGATCGCGCCTACAGGCGCTCCTACGGGTTGGCTATCCCAGCAGGATGCGGCTCAGCCGCTGCACAAACGCGCCGGGATCCTCCAGTTGGCCGCCCTCCGCCAGATGGGCCTGGTCGACGATCAGCAGGGCCAGATCCGTAAACCGGGCCTCGTCCGTCTCCGTAGCCAGCCGCTTAAGCAGGGGATGGGCAGGATTCACCTCGAGTATCGGCTGGGCCTCCGGGACCGTCTGCCCGGTAGCCTGCATCAGCTTGCGCATCTGGGCGCCCATCTCGTGTTCGCCAATGACCAGGCAGGCTGCGGATTCGCTGAGGCGGTCTGTCGCGCGCACGTCCTGGACCTGTGCGCCCAGGGTCTGCTTCAGCCGGTCCAGGAGCGCCTGGTGCTCCCCCGCGTCGGGCTTCGGGTTTGCCGCCTCGGGCTGGTCGCCACCGTCCAGCTCCAGCTCGCCGCGCTTCACGTCCCGGAACTCGTGGCCGTCAAACTCGCCCAGATGGCCAATCAGCCATTCGTCGATGGTGTCAGTGAGCAGGAGCACCTCGATGCCCCGCTTGCGGAACACTTCCAGATGCGGGCTGGAACGGGCGGCGTTGAAGCTGTCAGCCGTGAGGTACCAGATAACCTTCTTGCCGCCCTCGTCGCCGCCCTTGCGGCGACCGATGTAGTCAGCCAGGGACTGGTCCGGCGTGGCGCTGTCGTTGTGGGTACTGGAAAAACGCAGCAGCGCCGCAACCTTCTCCCGGTTCGCGTGGTCCTCGGCAGGGCCTTCCTTGAGGACCCGGCCAAACTCTTTCCAGAACGTGGCGTACTTGACCGGATCATCCTTGGCCAGTCTGTCCAGCGTGTCCAGCACGCGCTTGGTCAGGGCCGACTTCATCGACTCAACCACCGCATCCTGCTGGAGCAGCTCCCGGGAAACGTTCAGCGACAGGTCGCCAGAGTCCACGACGCCGCGAACGAACCGCAGGTAGAGGGGCAGGAACTGCTCAGCGTCGTCCATGATGAAGACGCGCTTGACGTAGAGCTTGAGCCCCCGGGAACCGGTGCGGTTCCACAGGTCCCAGGGCGCCCGGGCCGGCACGTAGAGCAGGCTGACGTACTCCCGCTTGCCCTCCACCTTGTTGTGGCTCCAGGTCAGCGGCTCCTGGAAGTCGTGGGAGACGTGGCGGTAGAACTCCTGGTACTCCGCATCGGTGATCTCGGTGCGGGGCCGGGTCCAGAGGGCTTTGGCCTCGTTGGCCGCTTCTTCTTTCGCTTCCCCCTCTTCCGCGGTGCTGGTCATTACCACGGGGAAGGCAATGTGGTCGGAGTACTTGCGGATGAGGGTGCGCAGCCGGAATTCGTCCGCATACTCGACAGCGTCTTCCCGCAAATGCAGGGTCACGCGGGTGCCCCGCTCCGTACGCTCTAGGTTCTCGACGCTGTACTCGCCCTGGCCATCGGACTCCCAGTGCACGCCGTCGCTGGCGGCGGCGCCCGCCCGGCGGGTTTCCACAACCACCCGGTCGGCCACGATAAAGGCCGAGTAGAACCCCACGCCGAACTGGCCGATGAGGTTGGCGTCCTTCTTCTGCTCGCCGCTGAGCTGGCTGATGAACTCCCCGGTACCAGAGCGGGCGATGGTGCCGAGCTGGCGGATCACTTCCTCCCGGGTCATGCCGATGCCGTTGTCGACCACGGACACGGTCTTCGCCGCCGCGTCGTACTCCACCCGGACTTTCAGGTCGGAATCGGGCTCCAGCAGGGCAGGGTTGGCCAGCGCCTCGAAGCGCAGCCGGTCGGCCGCATCAGAGGCATTGGAGATCAGCTCCCGGAGAAAGATCTCCCGGTTGCTGTAGAGGGAGTGAATCATGAGGTGCAGGAGTTTCTGCACCTCGGCCTGAAAACCGTGGGTTTCGCGCGCAGCGACGGACATGGGCGTAGGTACCTTGCAGATCCGGAGTGGCCTTTATGGGGCCAGATGCCGGAAATTCAAGAGGTACCGGGTTTGGCATGTGGCAACTTGGGTAGCGCTGCCACACAAGTTGCCACATGCCAAACCCGGTACCTCTGTTAGTCCCGGTTCCTTACGAGGTAGAGCTTCGGCGGGCCGCTGTCCTGGCCGGTCACGGGCGGTGGCTCAACGACGGGCGGCGGAGTAGCCGTCGGGGCCTCCCCCAGTTCGCCGGGCTTGAGTCGCCCCCGGACGCCCGCCAGGGCGCGGTCAATCCAGGCGCGGCGACGCAGAGTCTCTTCGTTGCGAATCAAGGAGTAATCGCGTTCTTTGTCCGACATGACAGTCAGTTTCTCCCGCCTCCGGTCTGTGCCGGCTTCGTGGCGGCCATCCGCCAACAGGTAGGCTGCTTACTTCTCTTCAAGGGTCCAGTCCCGGCGGACTTTCTGCGCCCAGTTCCGGTAGCCCTTCCAGGTGTAGAGGGCCGGATCCATCGCAATCCTGCGCTGGTCCGGCAACTTCACCCGGCTCAACCATCGGCGGTAGGCGTCGAAGCCACTGACGTCCCTGCCATCCTGGGCAACGAGATTGGGTCTGGAGCGTTCTGTCTGAGTCGTCGTGTAGCGCTGCATCCCGTTCTTATTCTCTTCGCGTTGTACCGGAAGGCTGGGGGATGGCGTCAGTTGTTTCTGGTCGGTCATTTGCGTTTCCCCACTTCGTCAGAGTGGAGAAACTCTAGGGAGAAGAGCTCTTTTTCGGAAGGAACTGGATCACAAACAAAACGCCGCGGCCGCCGCAGAACATGCGTGCACGTCGCAATGTGTAATCGGATTCAACAGTAGCGACAAGAGAGCGAGACGCTCCTCGCACTTCACACGACAACGCGATAGCAGGGCTCGTAGGCGCGACCAGGAAGCTTCATGCGGTGCTGCTCCACGAATGCCCGGAGCAGACCATCGAGCTGGGCAAGGATCGACTTGTCCCCACGAATCTCGAAGGGCCCATGTTCCTCGATGGCACGAATCCCGTCCTCGCGAATGTTGCCGCTCACGATGCCGGAGAAGGCCCGGCGCAGGTTTGCAGCCAGAACGGCCACCGGCAGGTCCCGGCTGATCTCGAGGCGGCCCATCGACTCGTGGGTGGCAACGAAGGGCTGCTGGAAGATGCTGTCCACGCTGAGCCGCCAGTTGTAGTAGTAGGCATCGTTGTGGCTGCGGCGAAAGTCCCGGACATGCCGGACACTGCCCAGCACCCACGTCGCGACAGCGGCCGGGTCCCCGATGATGATCTGGTAGCGCTCCCGCGCTGCGGGGCCCAGCGTGGCAAGGATGAACTCGTCCACCCGCTGCAGGTAGGCCCGGCTCGACTCAGTACCCGTCAGGATCAGTGGTAACGGAATGTCCCTGTTATCCGGGTGCAGCAGGATGCCCAGCAGGAAGAGGATCTCCTCGGCGGTACCAACCCCGCCCGGAAAGATAACGATGGAGTGGGCAATCCGGACAAAGCCCTCCAGGCGCTTCTCCATGTCCGGCATGATCACCAGCTCGTTCACGATCGGGTTCGGCGATTCCGCGGCAATGATTCCCGGTTCCGTCAGTCCGATGTAGCGTCCGTTCCGTATGCGCTGCTTCGCGTGACCGATCGTCGCGCCCTTCATGGGCCCCTTCATGGCACCGGCGCCGCAGCCCGTGCAGAGGTTCAGTTTGCGCAGCCCGAGCTGGTAGCCCACTTCCTTGGTGTAGTCATACTCTTCGCGATTGATGGAGTGGCCGCCCCAGCACACGACGATATTGGGCTCGGAGCCTGCCTTGAGGACTCCTGCGTTGCGGAGTACGTGAAACACGGCATTGGTAATGCCATGAGTGGAATCCAGGTCGAACTGGCCGCCGGTCGCAAACTCGCTGTTGATGTAAATGACGTCCCGGAGGACGGCGAACAGGAGTTCGCGTATCCCGCGGATCATTTCGCCGTCGACGAAGGCGCTGGCCGGCGCGTCCACCAGTGCGAGCTTCACCCCGCGATGCTGCTGAATGATGTTGATGTCGAAGTTGCGGTGCTTTTCCAGCACTTCACGGGTGTCGTCCGTCACGCTACCGGAGTTCAGAATGGCGAGAGCGCAGCGCCTGAGCAGCTCGTGCTGGCCACCCTCGCCGCTGCTGCGCAGCCGATTGACTTCATGCTGGGAGAGAACTTCCAGCGTGCCTTCCGGCATGACTTCGATAAAGGTAGGCAGGGACACGGGAACCCCGTCAGGGCAGGATCTGAATCGGGGTGTTATCCGGCGTCATCAGCCAGATGTCTACCATGTCTGCATTCGACACAGCGATGCAGCCATTCGTCCAGTCCCGCTTCTGGTAGTACTCCAGGGGCCGGGAAGG
This sequence comes from Gammaproteobacteria bacterium, assembly GCA_009692345.1. Taxonomy (GTDB): domain Bacteria; phylum Pseudomonadota; class Gammaproteobacteria; order Steroidobacterales; genus SHZI01. Next base: position 27,196 of record SHZI01000027.1, read on the forward strand.
ACGATTCGGCTGGCCATGGATCATAATCAGGCCGCCCGGCGGGACGCCCTCGGCAGAGGCCCGGCGCTCATCCCCGGGCCGGGGATAGTCCACCTGGATGGCCAGGAAAAAATCACTGTTGGGATTGCGGCCGGAGAGCCGATAGTTGCCCTCCGGAGTACGAAAGTCCCCTTCCTGGCGCTTGTGACCGGTGGGGGACAGGCCGAGGGCCACGCTGAAGGTCCTGAGAACCTGGTCACCACGCATCAACAGCAGTTGCCTCTCGGACTTGCGCACGACCACGCGGTCAGCCATCTCGATGGCTGACCCGCCTGCCGTGAATGGGACGACGCCCAGCAGGGCGAGGAGCAGGCAAGGCAGGCCGTAGCGCCGAATGGACACTAGCCCCCCTCCGCGGCTGCCAGCCGCAGCCGCTGACCCGGAAAGATCCGGTTGGGATTGTCGAGGGAGTTGATCGCCAGGAGCCGGCCCTGGGACACACCCGTACGCCTGGCAATGCTGGCGAGGTTGTCACCCTGCCGGACCACGTACGTCTTGCTCCCCGACTTTTTCCGGGGGGCGGGCTCGGTGCCGGCCGTGGCATCAGCCACGGCACCGCCGGGCAGTTTCAGGTTCTGGCCAACCCGGATCAGATTGCGCTTTGAGAGCCCGTTGAGGCTGGCAAGGCGGGAGGGTGACGTGCCATACCGTGCTGCGATACCGGACAACGTCTCACCGCTACGAACCCGGTGGGTGTTCGAGCCCGGCTCGGCGAGCTGGGCAGACCGCCGCTCTGGACCGGAAACACCGGCGAGACGCGTCTCCGCCTGAGCACGGGAAACGGTGTCCGGCAGGCGCAGACTGTAGCCCCGGGGGACGTACTTCTTGCCCATCCAGATGGCGGGGAGCAGGGACGGGTTGTAGGCCTGCAGCGTCTCCTGGGGCACACCCAGGCTTTGCTCGAGGGTCCGGGCGCTCAGGTAGGCAGGCACTTCGATCGTCGCCAGCTGCTCGGGAGCATCCCGCTGGACGGAACCGAAGTAATCCTCGGCATTCCGCTCCACTTCTTCAGCGGCCAGGAAAGACACGTAGAAGTTCCGCGACGCGAAACCAAAGGTGGGGCCACTGTAGTTGCGCACGATGGTTTCAATGTCGTCCGTACCCAGGGCCCGCTTCGCGCGGCGCATGCCCCCCGTACCGTGGTTGTAACCGGTGATGGCCAGCGGCCAGGAGTTCAGCTCTCCATAGTTGGCTTTGAGCAGACGGGCCGCAGCCTCGCTGGAGACAAAAGGATCACGCCGCTCGTCCACCGCACTGTCAATGCGCATGAAACGCCGCCCCGTGCCTGCAGTGAACTGCCAGAGCCCGGCTGCGCCCACAAAGGACCGGGCCTCCGGGTTGTAGGACGACTCCACGTGGGGTAGCGCTGCCAGCATCTCCGGCACGCCCGCCTGCCGCAGGCTGTCCCGGATGTGCTCCTCCCAGCGGCCGGAGCGGACCAGGCCCTGCAGGAACCGGTCCGAAAGGCCCTGCTGGACCCGCACCCGTTCCGCGGCCCCGCGCAATGAGCTGCTGCCGGGGCGGCCGGCCCACAGGGCGAGAACCCGCCGCTCGTCCCTGCCGAGACCGGACCGGTCACCGGCGGCAAGTCGCGTCAGTATCCTGGAGTACCGGGCCTTGGCCGCGTCCATCTCCCGCTGGCGGGCGCCATCGG
>SHZI01000111.1 GCA_009692345.1 Gammaproteobacteria bacterium
CCCGAGCATGTTAACGTGCTCATGGCCAAAGGGCGACAGCCTCGCCTCATCCTCAGGGCGGACTTCGTAGCCCTCGGCGCGCAGTTGATTGAGGACGGCGTCCGTATAAAGGGTGTTCCATAAGACGATGATGTTGACGACCAAGCCGAGCGCGCTCAACTGATCCTCCTGCCCTTCGCGGTAGCGTTGGTACAGTTCCCCGCGCTTCCCATGAAAGACATGGCGGGCCAGGCTGTGTCGGCCTTCGCCGAGGTTGAGTTGCGGGAGCGTGCTGCGCCGGCGTGTCTCGTCATCAATGAAATTGAGGGTATGGATGGTCTTGTCGATGCGGCCCACCTCGGCGATGGCCTGCGCCAAGCGCGGGGGCCGTTCGTCGACTTGTAGCGTCCGCATGATCCCCATGGCCGACACGCGTCCAAGCTGGAGTGACCCGATGAGACGAAGCACGTCGTCCCAGTGGGGCGTGATGCGATCCAGCATGATGCGCTGTCGGGCCAAGGCGTTGAGCTCGCCGTAGTCGGCCTGGGGATCAACCCGCCAGAAACGCGTACCGCCGATATCCGCCAGGCGGGGACTGAAGCGGTAGCCCAGCAGCCGGAACAGCCCGAACACGACATCGCTGTAGGCTCCGGTATCGGTCATGATGTGCGTGGGATGTCACTCGGTCTGCTGCTCCAGCGCGACAGCCAGCAGCACCAGGCTGTCGCGCAGCGTGCCGGGCACCGTGATTGCGTTGAGGCCGGTCCCCTGATCGGACAGCAGGTTGTACCAGGGGACGCCGCGTCCCCGGTTGAAATACTTCGGGTTCGGTCCCGCGTGAATCGTGCGCACCGGAACCACAAAGCGCATGCCGTCTGCCGAGGCGACATCGCCACCGCCCCAGGCTTGGGCAAGCCGGATGCGGCTTTGTGCCGCGACCAACAGGGTATTGGCTGCCATGAGTGTTTCGTCACGCACGTAGTTCTGGTCCACCCAGAGCAACCGGTCGCGCCGGAGCGCGGGCATGTCTTGCCGCACGAACGGCTCGGGACCAGTGTTGCAGGCCTCGGCGAGCAGCACAGCACACAGGCTGGTCCTCAGATCGGTGGCGCGTGCAGTGCGCTCGGTGAGGTGAGTGAACGCGTCCATGCACCCGGTGCGGGCCGCGATCTCGATCAGGATCTCCGGCAGATCGACCCGCGGCATGCGCGACTTCACTTCGGTACGCAGCGCGACCAGCGCTGGGGGCTCCTCAAGTTTATCCAGTGGACTGAGCCCCAGTTCCGGCTTACCGGCTCCCGTCTCGAAGCGCACAGCCGTGTTCGCTGGAAACCGTGCGGCGACCGCACGATAGGTCGCATCCAGCTCCTGGGTCAACATGTCCAGTGTTGGTCCAGGCTGTGCGCTCAGACCGAGCGACCGGCAAATGATGGGGCGCGCAGCCTCCCATTCGGTGCCGGTCAGAAGTCCAGTTTGCGGATCGGCATACCGCCAGCTCGGGCTGATGAACACATCGCGGCGGCGGATGGCCACGCGCAGCGTGTCGAGCGTACAGAAAGTAAAAGCCCGTGCATCGACCCGGCCATCCTTGTGTATCACGTGGCGCTGCCACGCCTTGTCGGCAATCGTGGGTGGCGGATCGTGATCGGGCCGCTCGTGCAACCATTGCCATGCCGCCAACAGAGGGCGGGCGGCGGCATTGCCATCGAACCGGATGACTCGCAACAGAGTCGGCAGGAACCGCTTCACGGATGCGTGTTTTACGGCCAGTTCCCGATAGAACACGTCATCGCTTGGGCGCACGAGGGTGCGGACATCGGTTAAGGCCTGGGCGAGTTCTTCATGGCCAATCGCCGCGTACACGCGGCCACGCACCTCGCCGTCCGTCACACTCGGATCGAGCAGCATGCGGCAGGCCTCAGCCAGGGTCACAGCCGCCCGGTCGAGGTCCTTGAGCGTACGCAGCCGCGCCTTGCGGTCGGCCTGCTCCGCCTTGGCGAACAGGTCACGCAACCGGAGGGAGAGGACATCGCAGGCATCGTCGTGAGCGCTCGCTTCCAGACTCTGAATGAGCGCAACCAGAGTGGCGGTACGTCGTTCAACAGGGAGTCTGGCCACCGCGCTGACTTTGACGGTATGGGCGCACCGCGCCAGAGCCGCGATGCGGCTGGGTGGAACAGGCGCGGTTGGGAGCGTGATCCCCAATCCGCGGACCGTTTCGACACGGAGCAGCGCCTCCACCAACGCGGGTCCACTGACCCGCACTGGTCCTTTCCGCAATTGGTCGAACCGGGACTGCCGACTCCCTTCAACCGGGACCAAAAGTTCGTCGAGGCGGCGCCTTTGCGCGTCGCCGACATCGCGGAGGAGCCGGTGCCACAGACGCGAGTCCCTGCGCGCACGGCTCTCGGCAACAACCCTCTCCAGGATGCTGACGCCCGGCAGCAAGACCTTGCGGGTGATCAGCCAGCCGAGGGCGTGAGCGAACAGCAGGCTGGGGCGATCGGGTCCGGTCCAGCACAGCGCGCAAAGCCAGCGCCCGAGACGAAACCGCATACCGGCGTCGCCAAACTCGCGGTAGCCATAGCGGGCACGGATTTCGGTGGTGTGCCGCCACCGTTGGTCACTTTGACGATAAGCGGTGACGCAGGTGAGGTCGGTGACATGGATCTGGGCTGCCAGGGCGTGCAAGACAGCAGGAGGTACGGCTACCGGATCTTCGAGAAAGGTCCCCAGGAACCGCACGGTCGCGAGTTGCAATGCAAAGCCCAGCCGACTGCTGTTGCGCCGCTTCTTGGCGATCCATTCCCGATCGTCCTCGTCGAGATGGAAGTTGCGCGCCAGCTCATCGGGAGAGAACGAGTCAGGGTAGCCGCCGTAGCGCTGTCTTTGCGTGGGTGTCAGAAAGTCGACGGGCCTGGGATTATCACAAGTCGCAATCAAGTTGCACTCGAAGCCCATTCTCCGGCAGTTCGATCAAACGTTCGTTTTGCCGAACTTTCACGAGGAGCACACAGCAAGCGGGCCCCGGCACTGCGCGCGGTACGAAATACTGGATCGTTCATTCAGAGTTCGCTATACTCGGGTCCCGTTGAGAATAGCAGACTGCCGATGAAACTTGGCTATGCCCGCGTCAGCACCCGGGACCAGAACCTCGACCTGCAAGTGGACGCCCTCACGGGTGCGGGCTGCGAGCGCATCTATCAGGACGTCGCCAGCGGCTCACAGACGACGCGACCGGCGCTCGAGGAAATGCTCGCCCAGGTGCGGGCCGGCGACGTGCTCGTGATCTGGTACGCCGTGCGCTCACCGTGCATTAGAGCGCACGGCTTTGGGTTGGGTGGAGACAACCTTGACTACAAAGGTCTGATAACAAACCCTATGGTGCCCTGCCCCCTCCCCTCGTGCCGCGCCTCGGACTGGCAACGGTATGGGGAACATCTGCCAACTTTTCAGGTTTGAACCTGATACAACCGCAACTCTCAAACCCCGTGACGCGGTTTGAGAGTTGCGGTCGCGCAGATCGGGTGACGGCGGCACAGATGACAGGACAGTCCGGCTGGGGTGCCTCCCTGAGAACCGCCTTGAGAACACCCCCCGCATGGGAACCGTCTTCACAAGCGCGTGTGTTCCCGTTCGGAACGGGAACACACGCAACGGGTGAGAAAAACACGGATGATTAGCGGGGAGCCGGTGTAACGGCGGCTTCCAGCACTTGCCGAATAAAGCGTTGATAGGGGACACCAGAACGGGCGGCGCGGTTCTTCACCGCGTCGTATAACGCGCTCGGCAAGCGCATATTCACCCGCTTATCTTTGACCGCGAACTCAAAGCGCATTCGTTTCATGCCTGACAGGTCGTAGTCTGTCAGGTTGGCGGTTGCCACGAAGGTTTCGGCGGCCTTATCGCTTGTCAGTTTTGGCAATTTTTTTTTCATAGTACGCCACCTCCTCACGGTGCATGTAACGGGCACTGATAGGACGGATCAACGTTTCACCGTCGCGCTGTCTCAAGGTGAACACCACAAACACCCCGCGTCCACTGGTCAGCCTACCAATGGCGTGAAAACGTTCCTCCCGCTGAGAATGGACAGGATCGGGCAATACGGCCACTTCACCGGCAAACATGGCTTCAATCGTGGCGACTGGCACGCCATGCTTTTGGCACTTTGTCCGGTTGGCATGATCCCAGTCGAAACCTGCTATCGTTGCCATTCTCCGCCACTCCGCCACTCCGCCACTCCGCCACAAGGCCAAGTATGCGAGAATGTACACACAGATGTCAACCTATTTCTGATCAACGAAAGGGCAAGCCGCGAACCCGCCAGTGCCGGAATGGGCATAACGGCTTCACCCTTGCGTGGTCGGCCTGATGGCGGTGATAGACAGGCAGCCGTTTTCTGAGGCGCGTCCGGTAAGCTGCTTGCCGGACGGCGTTGCTGCGATAGAGGCGGCGGCGTGGCATAAAAGAGGGGAAGGAAACGTAACAAAAGCGCGGGACGGTATCGGGGGCAATCTCCGGTTTTTGTCAGTCTCGCGTAAAAGCTCCACAATTGCCCGTAGAGCGACTTTGTTCTTTTCTGGCTGCCAACCCCTCAGAAACTTTTTTACGTGCCCTACGGCCTTATTCTGAAAGCCCTTGCCCTTTCTTTAACCACCCTTCCCTCTCCGCTTCCACTCCTGCCCTCCGCCTTGCTTTCGTTTTCTTAAATATCCTTGCCCCCGAAGGGGGCGAACAAGTGCGAGCCTTTAGGCTCGCACTTGTTCTTCTTTCCCTTCCCGTCGCTGGCAGTCTTCAACGAAAGATGAGGTGACGCTTTGCCAGGGTGATCGGAAGAGGAGGCAAAGCCTCCTCTTCCCTCGGCAATGTGGAGGGAAGTGAGGGCGAAGCCCGAACCATAAAAATGGAAGGGTTTTAGCTTCTGGCTTTGATGGCTGAAAAGCGCAAAAAATTTTTTGCGCGGGATTATAAAGATTATCAAGATTAGACATTATCGGGGATAGTGTCTACTGGTGGGATGTTAACCTATTTGACGTTACAAGAGCGTCCGCGAGAGTTTCTGGCCGCGACTGGCCTGACACAGGAAGAGTTTACGCAGTTGTTGCCCGCCTTTGCGGCAGCTTAT
>SHZI01000028.1:0-15000 GCA_009692345.1 Gammaproteobacteria bacterium
CGAGGCGCGTCTGGCTGCGCGAGGCGTCGAGCCGCACGACGCTCCTCTCGGCCAGCACCGGCTGGATGATCCGCACCCCAAGCTCAGTGGCCTTCTGCATGACGGTGTCCATGCGGGGGCCCCGGCTCACCCCCTGCAGCAGGGTAACGTCCAGGGGCGATTCCCGAGCCACGTTCCGGCCCGTGCTCACCTCTGCCGACACGCCGCTGCGGGCGACGTTCCTGAGAATGGCGTCGTAGTCCATGCCGGAGCCGTCAAACAGGGTGATAGGATCGCCCGCAGCCAGCCTCAGCACCCGCGTGACGTGCACCGCAGCCGAATCGGACAGCGCGTGGGTGGTCCCGGCGCGCAGGGTGGCCGGGGTGTAGATTCGGGGGCGTTGCATGGGGCGAATACTACCGATACGGGCAAGGACCACGAAGCGGCGTCCGCGCCTTGGCCTCAAGGCGGGCGCGGCGTGGCTGCAGGGTGCGCGGCAGGTTCGCTCACCCAACTGCGATGACCGGCCTGCCGGAGTGCCGCCTTCCCTGGTGGTGATTCACGGGATTTCCCTGCCGCCTGGCCAGTTTGGCGGCCCGCACATTGACGAACTCTTCACCAACGCGCTGGATCCGCTGGGGCACCCCTACTTTCGTGGTCTTGCGGGGATCAGGGTGTCCAGCCACCTCCTGATTCGCCGGAACGGCGAAGTCGTGCAGTACGTGCCACTGCACCGGCGAGCCTGGCACGCGGGTAAATCCAGCTTCCAGGGCCGGGACCGGTGCAACGACTATTCGGTGGGGATCGAACTGGAGGGGACTGATAACACACCCTATACGCAGGCCCAGTACCGGCGTCTGGCGACGGTGATTAGCCTGCTGCGACGGAGCCTGCCGACGCTGGCCACGGCCCCGCTTGTCGGTCACTGCGATATCGCGCCAGGCCGCAAGACTGATCCCGGACCGGCCTTCGACTGGCCCCACTTGCGCCAGCGACTCGCGCCCCGGAACGCCCGGCGCCGGTAGACTAGTGGGATGAATTTTCTTGCCCTGCTGCTCGGCCTGGCTCTGGAGCGCGTGCTCCCGCACCTCTTTCAGCTCCGGGAATTCCGCTGGCTGGACCCCCTGTTTGATGCCCACCTGCGCCGCCTGCGCACCGCCGCAGCCGGCTCCCGCTGGGTGGCGCTGGCCCTCACGGGCCTCATGACCGCCCTGCTCGTGGCCCCCGTCGCGATTCTGTCGGCGGTGCTCCAGGGTGAACTGCTACAGATTCCCTACTTCGTGTTTGCTGTGGTGCTGCTGTTGTTTTCTCTGGGCCCCCGGGATCTGGACGACGAAGTGGAAGACTACGGTGACGCGCTCCAGTCCGGGGATACGCTGACGCAGCGGAGCGTCGCTGAGGTATTGCTGGAGCGGCTGCCCCCGGACATGCCGGCGGACCGGAACAGGGCGGTTGAGCGTGCCATCTATGTGCAGGCGAACAACCGGATTTTCGGCGTCGTGTTCTGGTTTCTGCTGCTTGGGCCCACCGGCGCCTGGGCTTTCCGGGTTCTGGACCTCTTCCGCCACCGGGCCGAGGTGCAGGCGAGCGACGCAGCGCCCACGCCAACCATGGACGCGGTCCGCACGTTGCATGGCCTGATGGCCTGGATTCCTTCCCGGCTGCTCGCGGTGGGCTATGTGCTGGCGGGCAACTTCGAGGAGGCGATGTCCAGCTGGCGCAACCGGGGCAGGGAAGCAACGCTGTCCTTCGCGGCAGCGACGACGGAGGTGGTGGCCAGAGTCGGGAGCGCGGCGTCGGGTCGCGGTGGTCTCGACAGCGCTGATGCGGTGGAAGCGCTGGACCGGATTCGGGGCGCCCGGTCCCTGGTCATGCGGACGCTCTGGATGATCTGGTGCCCGGTGATCGCCGTCCTGACCCTCTATGACTGGCTCACGTGACCCGCTACTTCCTGTTCCTGCTCACCGCGGTGCTACTTGCTGCCTGCGGTCAAAAACCACCGGTGCCCGTTGACCCTGACCAGCCGGCCCAGCGCCTCGTCGCCCTGTCACCCCACCTGACCGAGCTGGCCTTTGCCGCCGGGGCCGGACCGAAGCTGGTTGGGGTGGTTGAGTTCAGCGACTACCCGGTAGCGGCCCGGGCCTTGCCCCGCGTGGGGGATGCCTTCCGTCTGGATCTGGAAGCGCTCGCCGGACTCGCCCCGGATCTGATCCTGGGCTGGCCCAGCGGCAACTCTCCGGCGGCCCTCGACCGTCTGCGCCGTCTGGGCTACCGGGTCGTTGAACTTGAACCCCGACGGCTTGGCGACATCGGCGACCAGCTTGAGGTCATCGGCCGCCTGGCTGGGACCGAGGCGCAGGCGAGTCAGGCAGCCAGGGAGTTTCGGGACGGGCTCGCGGCGTTGCAGGCGCGCTACGCAGACGCCGGGCCAGGCCGCGTGTTCTACCAGATTGCACCGCAACCGCTGCTGACAGTGAACCGGGAGCATTTCATCGGCCAGGCCATTGAAGTTTGCGGCGGTCGGAACATCTACGCGGAGGTTCCGGCCCTGACCCCCGTGGTGAGCGCAGAGTCGGTGGTCAGTCGGGCTCCCGAGGCCATTGTGGCGAACGACTACACCCGGGGACCCGGTAGCCCTGCAGCAGGGACGCCACTGGATCGCTGGCGACCCTGGCAAACGTTACCAGCCGTCGCCCGTGAGCGACTCTTCCTCATTGACCCCGATCTGATGAGTGTCCCCGGACCGCGCCTGCTGGCGGGCATCACGCAGCTCTGCGCCCTGCTTAACGACGGTCCTACGGCTGCTTTGGCCGGGGCTTCCAGATGACTTCCGTGCCGTGGTCGACACGGCACAAGACCCGCGACATCACGAACAGCAGGTCGGACAGGCGGTTCAGGTAACGCACTGCTTCCGCGTTGACCGGCTCGGACCGTTGTAGCGTGATCACCCGGCGCTCGGCCCGCCGGCAGACGGTGCGGGCCAGGTGGCAAGAGGCTGCGCCGGGCGTGCCGCCGGGAAGTACGAAGTCCTTAAGCGGCGGGAGAGCGTCGTTGAGTTCGTCCAGCAACCGCTCCAGGTCCGAACTGTCGGTGAGCAGGATGACGTCCCGGCCGGGGACGGCAAGCTCCCCGCCCAGATCGAAAAGCCGGTGCTGGATCTCGGTCAGGCTGGCGCTGATGAGCAGCGGCAGGCCTGGAGTCGCCAGGACCAGACCGACGCAGGCATTGAGCTCATCCACAGTACCGTAGGCCTCCACCCGCGGGCAGTCCTTCGCCACGCGCTCACCGGAGCCGAGCCCGGTGGTGCCGTCGTCGCCGGTTCGCGTGTAGATCTTCGTCAGCCGGTTGCCCATGAATAGTTGTCCTGCCTGCGCTGCTTGCCGAGTTTAACCGCGCCGGGGTGGAGTGCGTGGTGGCCGGTATTCGCCAGCTCAGGGCGTTCCGGATGCAGGGCAGCTTGTTCTTACCCCTGCTCAGAAGCTCCACCCGAGACCGGCATAGGCGCCCAGACCCGGCGTGTTGTAGCCGTAGACGTCCTCGTAGTTCTGATCCAGCAGGTTCTCCACCCGGGCGTAGACCCGAACCTGCTCCGTAGCCCGGTAGCTGACGGCCACGCTGGCGAGGTAGTAGGAGTCGAGGTTGACGGTTGCCCGGTCAAAGTTCGGCGGCCCGAAAAAGACGTCGGTCCGGTCACCCACGTAGGACAAGTTCAGATTGACATCGGCCCGGTTGTCGAAAAACCGCCAATCACCATTCACCGTGGCGACGTGCCGGGGCCGGCGGACTTCACCCTTGTCGTCGCCGGTCAGTGCGTCGGGCTCCGTGGCGTCCAGGTAGGTATAGGATCCCGCAAGCCGCAACCCGCCGGTGAGCCGCGCAAGGGCTGTGATCTCGACGCCCCGGCGCTGGCTTTCGCCCTGCAGATTGTCTGCGGTAAAGCCTCCTGTACCGGGATCGAAGACGAAGCCGTTGATCTCGTTCTTCAGATCTTCGTGGAAGTAGGTCGCGCCAAGACTGACCCGGCCCTCGAACAGAGGCTGGTCAAGACCCGCCTCCCAGCCCTTGGAGGTTTCGGGCTCCAGGTCGGGATTGCCGGTAAACGTGTCCGGGAAAAAGCCGAACCGTTCGACAAAGGTGGGTGCCTTCTGGCCCGTACCGTAGCTGGCGTGCAGGCGCGTCCGGGTGCTTGCGGTGGTCCATGCAGTCGTGGCCCGATAGGTAGCGACGTCGTCGTAGTCGCTGTTGTTGTCGTACCGGGCACTGAGGGAAACCGAGGATCGAGGCAGCGGGCTGTAGATGGCCTCCAGCACGGCTGCCGTGGTCCGCTGGTCCTGATTCTGATTGGGGTCAAAGACCTGGGGCGGATCCCCGGGAGCGGGTCCCGGGAAAGTCAGAACGTCGCCCCGCTGAGTGAAGTCCTGTTGCTCATGGAGGAGGGCGAGTGTCACCGAGTCCCCTGGGGCGTCGGCGATGCGGGGCGTGAACTGCCAGGAGGTCTGGTAGTAGATCCCGTACTTGTCGGCGCCGGTGGAGCCGTTGTCACCGAAAGCGTTGGCGTTTTCTGTATCGGTGGTGGTCCAGGCTGCCTGGAGCGACTGCGTCCAGCGCTCCTCCATCAGCTTTAGCGTACCGCCCGTGCGGAAGTAACCGAGGTCTACGTCGGTAGTCTCAGTGGAATCGGCCGGCAGGCTCGTCGAGAAGTCGCTGGCGTCAAAATCCTTGCTGGTGCTGGTGTACCGACCGACCAAGTCCAGCTCCAGGTTGTCTGTCGGGCTGCCTGCCAGCGTCAGCGATCCCGTCGTGTTCTGGTAGCCATCGTCCTCATCGCCTGAGCGCGAGCTGTTTGAGCCGTTGGAGTTGACTCGCGAGAGCGAGAGCCCTGTGCGGGCGCCCAGTACCTCGCCGGATACCCGGCCGCCGACGCTGTAAGTGTCGAAAGCCCCACCTTCCGCAAATCCTGCTGCCGAGAATTCGTCCGTCGGCTGGCGCGTGATGACGTTGATCACGCCGGCCAGCGCGTCGCTTCCCCACAGTGCGCTCTGGGGTCCGCGGACCACTTCAATGCGCTCCACGTCCCAGGTGGTCAGGTCCTGAAAGGCAAATTCGTCATTGCCTGCCGGGTCATTGACCTCGATACCGTCGATCAGAACCAGTACCTGGTTGGCCTCCGCACCGCGGATGCGCACCTGGGTCTGGGCACCGATGCTCCCCGAGCGGCTGACCGCAACGCCGGGCACATCCTGCAGCAGATCCACCGCAAAGACGGATTGCCGGGCGTCGATCTGCTCCCGGTCGATGACGGTCACCGAGCTGCCGGATGCGCTGAGCGGAACGGGTATGCGGGAGGCGGTGACGACGAGGGTGTCCCGGATCTCCTCCGCGCTGACAGTGGTGGCAGAGGCGGCGGTGGCAATAAACACGGCAAAGCAGATGGAAATACGCACACGCTTCTCCCCATGACACGCTCACACCCGAGCGTGAGAATCGTCGGCAACGGGGGGAACAGTGACGCCAGCGCCGGCCTGAAGCCGACGCAGGAGCAACACGCAGCCAGCAGGGCTCGTGCCGTCACGCGGTCTCCCTCCGAGACCTGACGATCCGATGACACCTGCCGGCCGGTATACGGGCTCGCGCGGGGGACGCAGACTGTTCCCCTGAGAGAGGGAATCCCTGCATCCGGAGCCATCGCCTTCCCAGGCACTTGTGCCCAGTGGCTCGTGTGATGGCCCTTATCCTGCGCTTACCGTTGCGGGGGCAGCGGCGGCGTCGTCAGCCCTTCTTCGAGGAGAGACTGACTCACCGCACTTCCCGTTAAACCCTTCGGTCAGGCTGACCGTCAGGCACCGGCAGGAACAGTCGGGAGCCTAGCCGCGCTGCTCTGGTGCGTCAAGCACCACCGCTGCTAACCCGGCAGCAGAGCAGTAAGTCCCCGGGCGTTGGTGTACTCGGCATAGGGCGTATCGAAGAGGCGCGCCAGATTGGCTGGAGTGAGTGCGGCGCGGGCGGTATCCAGTAGCCAGGTGCCATCCGTGAACAGCAGCAGGGCGTGGCTGGCAAACTGCAATGCCAGCCAGGGATCGTGCAGCGTCATGATCACGCCCCGGCCGGCCGCACCCAGCAAGCGCAACCGCTCCAGCACGGCGATCTGGTGGCGGGGATCCAGGTGGTTCACGGGTTCGTCCAGCAACAAGACGGCTGGATCCTGGGTTAGAAGGCGGGCGAGGGCGAGCCTCCGCCGTTCACCGCCGGAGAGTGTTGATACCAGGCGGTCGCCGTAGTCGCCAAGTCCCATGGCCAGCAACGCCGTCAGGGCTCGCGCCAGATCGTCCGGAGAGTCGGTTGTGCTGCCTGCCTGGTGCGGATGCCTGCCCATCAGGGCGGTTTCCAGCACTGTGGCGGGAAAGGTTTCTGCATCATCCTGCAGGAGCAGGCCGAGGCGCTGGGCAATCTCCCGGCGCCGCAAGCGGTTCATGGCGTCCTTGCCCAGGCTGATGAAACCCTTGCCTGCGGGCCGCAGGCCCGCCAGCGTGTGGAGGGTCAGGGTCTTGCCGACGCCATTCGGGCCGAGGAGGCAGACCACGTCCCCGGCGCTCAGGTTGAAGGTGAGATCCCGCACCAGCGCCCGGCCGGCGACGCTCACAGACACTCCAGAGCACGTCAACATGAATGGGAGAGGCACCGGGTTTGCAATCTGGCAATTTGGCGGCCAAATTGCCAGATTGCAAACCCGGTGCCTCTGGGCCGGCTCTGGGGCAAAAAAAACCCCGCCAGTGGCGGGGTTGATACGGGTTTTTTTTGTTGTCGCGAATCCGGTCTCGGCGCGTGCGTCAGTCTGTGGTGGTTTTGTTGTTGTTTTGTGCCGCTTCTATTTCTAATTCTTGGTTTCTTGTTCTTGCTTGTGGGCTTCTTCTGGCTCCGATGTCTGGTTACAGATGTCGTGCTTTTCCGGCGCTCGGCACAGAGACCTTTTTTGTGCTCAGGTAACGCTGAGCAAGTCCCATGCCAGCGAGGAAAAAGTTCTTTATTGACAGAGCCTTGGCGAAACTTGATGGCCTGTCTTGGGATCTGATGATGGCCGATCGTAAGAAAATCCGACTGCCCGTCGAAGGTCGTCTCCTGGTCAGTTCCCGACCAAAGTGTGACAGAGCGCAAGCTCTGCGCCGGACAGAGCGATCGCCTTGGGTCCTTGTCGCTGCCGCCCGCGTCTTAATCCACCCTTAACGTAGAAGAATTCAGCGCCAGGGTTCCTGGCGTGGTGTAAAAGAATCCAACGGTCTATCGGCCGCCCGGTCCTCTTTACCTGTCAAGGGGCACCCAGACCCGGTACTCTAGCCGGCGCCATGGATCTGGAACAACTGCGCAATCAACTGTCCGCGATCGATCGGCAGATCCTGGAACTCGTTGCCGAGCGCCAGCGACTGTCGGGAGATATCGGCGCCCTGAAGCGGGCTACTGGGCGGCCCACCCGGGATTTCGCCAGGGAAAAGCAGGTGCTGGACAAGGCCAGGGCCCTGGCGGCGGGGCTTGGCGTGCCGCCCGGACTGGCGGAGGCGCTGCTGAGCCTCCTGATCCGCTCGTCCCTCGCGAATCAGGAGCAGGCCCGGGTCCGCGCAGAGGGCCAGGGTTCCGGCAAGCCGGCGCTGGTTATTGGTGGCAGCGGGAAGATGGGCCGCTGGTTCACCGAGTTTCTTCACTCCCAGGGCTTCAACGTACTGGTGGCCGACCCCGCCGGGCCCGTCCCCGGCTTCCGCCATGTCACCGACTGGCGCGAGACACCGGATGAGTTCGCGGTGACGGTGGTCTCTACGCCGATCCCCCTCACCGGGTCTGTCCTGCAGGAGCTGGGCTCTCAGCGCCGCTCTGGGCTGATTTTCGATATCGGTTCCCTGAAGTCGCCCTTCGTCGGTCAGCTCAAGGAGCTCTGTCGCCTGGGCCTGCATGTGACTTCAGTCCACCCCATGTTCGGGCCAGACACGGAACTCCTGTCCGGCAGGCACGTCGTGTTCCTGGACGCCGGCTGCCCCGAAGCCACCACGGGGGCGGCCCAGCTATTCGCCTCGACCATGGCCGCCCAGATCCGGATGGACCTGGAGGATCACGACCGGCTAATTGCCTATGTGCTGGGTCTGTCACACGCCCTGAACATTGCGTTCTTCACGGCGCTGGCCGAGAGCGGCGAGACGGTCCCCAGGCTCGCCGATATCTCCAGCACCACGTTCGATGCGCAACTGCAGATTGCGGGTCGCGTTGCAGAGGAAAACCCGCACCTCTATTTTGCAATCCAGGCGGAAAATCCCTTTGGACTGGCGGCGCTGGAGGAATTGCAGCGCGCCGTCGCCCGGATCGCTACGGTGGTCCGGACCGGCGACGAAGCTGGCTTCGTGCAGCTGATGGAGCAGGGTCGAACCTACCTGGCAAGCCGGCGCTAGGCACGACCCTACCTGCCGGTGCGCAGACTCCGGCGCAGCAGGAAAAGAAAGGCGGGCACCCCGACGGCTGCGGTAATGGCACCCACCGGCAACTGGCGCGGGGACATCAGCGTCCGGGCCAGGGTATCCGCCAGCACCAGCAGCGTACCCCCTGCCAGGGCGGAGCCAGGAATCACCACCCGATGATCGCTGCCTCCGGTGAGCCGCACGAAATGAGGCACGATCAGGCCGACGAATCCAACCACGCCGGCGGTGGTCACGGCCAGGGATGTCAGCAGGGCAGCCAGCGCGTAGATTGCGCCCCGGGCGCGGCCCACCTCGACGCCCAGCAGGGCCGCCTGCCAGTCCCCGGTGCCGAGCACATTGAGCGTGCGGGCAATAAACAGGCCGGCGATGGTCCCCAGTGCAGCGACGACCAGGATCGGACCGGGGCGGTCGACGAAGGAAAAGTCGCCCATCAGCCAGAAGAGCAGCCCGCGCAGGCTCGTTTCCGGACTGATCGCCAGCAGCAGGCTTACAGCCGCACTCCAGCCTGAGGCAACGACGATGCCCGTGAGTAGCAGACGACTGGCGGCCCCGCCCCCGTCGTACCCTCTGCCGTCCGACCAGGCGCCGCCAGCGCGAGCGAGGGCAAACACGAGCATCGTGCTCAGCAACGCGCCACCAAACGCTGCGATGTTTACCGTCAGGCCGGCGTAGCCGAGCAGCATCGCCCCCAGCGCTGTCACGGCTGCGCCGCCCGAGGTGCCGAGCACGTAGGGGTCTGCAAGCGGGTTGCGTAGCAGAACCTGCATCAGCGCTCCGGCCAGGGCCAGCGCAGCGCCAGTGCCGAAGGCGGCCAGTGCGCGGGGTAGCCGGAGCTGCAGCAGGACCTCCGCTTCCATCGGCACCGCATTGCCGGTGAGAAGCCCGCGGAGCGTGGCTAAACCTGCCGGGCCACTACCGGTGGTCACCGCCAGGAGAAGCGCCCCAAGGCTGAATGCCGTGAGTATGACCAGCAATCGACGAGGAGCGAGGAGCATAACCTGATCTTGCTGCAGCCAGCCGGGTTCACTGAGCCTGAGAGTGTAACGGGTGATCCCGGGCAGTGACATGGCCGCGGCCGATGTGGAAGAATTCCGCCGCAACCAGAGGTGCAGCGTGGATCAGATTGATACAGAAGGTTTCCGCGCGAACGTCGGTATCATCGTGTGTGATGCCCGGGGACTGGTCCTCGTCGGTGGTCGGGTTGGCCAGGACTCCTGGCAGTTTCCCCAGGGAGGAATCCAGCACAATGAGTCGCCAGAGCAGGCTATGTACCGGGAACTGCGGGAGGAACTCGGCCTCCATTCCCACGACGTCGCGGTCCTTGGCAGCACCGCCGACTGGCTCCGCTATCACCTGCCCGAGAAGTACCTGCGGCGCCGGATGCGACCGCTGTGTATCGGCCAGAAGCAGCGCTGGTTTCTGCTCCGCCTGCTGGCGGAGGACAGCAGTCTCCGTCTGGACACGACGACTACTCCGGAGTTTGACCGGTGGCGCTGGGTTGACTACTGGCAGCCCCTGCGGGAAGTGATCTTCTTCAAGCGTGAGGTCTATCGTCAGGCCCTGCAGCAGTTGGGGCCTATCCTGTTTCCCGACGGGATGCCGCCACTGCCGGATCGCGACGCTAACGGGGAGTCCAGTGGTTAAGTCTCGCCGGCGGGCTCCGCAGCCGGAGCAAGACGTCCTGGCGGCCGTCGATCTCGGCTCCAACAGTTTTCATATGGTGGTGGCCCGGTTTGCCCACGGTCAGCTGACGGTCATCGACCGGCTGCGCGAAATGGTGCGTCTGGCCTCCGGGCTCGACAAGCGCGACCGGTTGACTGATGCAAGCCAGGCCCGGGCACTGGTCACTCTGCGGCAATTCGGTGAGCGCCTCCGTGACATGCAGGCCGGTCGGGTACGGGTGGTTGCCACCAACACCCTGCGCCGGGCCAAGTCCACCGGGCGCTTTCTCCAGCGCGCCGCCAAAGCCCTCGGCCACCCCGTGGAAATCATCTCGGGTATTGAAGAGGCCCGGCTGGTCTACCTGGGTGCGAGCCATAACCTGCCCCGCGTTGACGGCCCGCAACTCGTGGTTGACATCGGTGGCGGCAGTACCGAGATCATCGCGGGCAGGAGCCTGGAGCCATCCGCGATGGAGAGCCTCGCCATGGGCTGTGTTTCCCTTAGCGAGGGCTGCTTTCCCGGTGGCCAGCTCTCGGCCAAGAACTTCGCGAAGGCCCGGTTGCAGGTCCGTCTCGAGCTGGAGCCCGTCAGGAGCCAGTTTCGCAAGGTGGAGCCGGCCCAGGTGGCAGGGACTTCGGGCAGCATTCGGGCGGCCCACGCGGTGCTTACGGCGCTCAACCGGGCGCCCCAGGGGATAACGGTAGACGGTCTTGAGTATCTGATCTCAGAGATGGTCTCAGCCGGTCGGGTCTCGAACCTGAGTCTTCCGGAGCTGTCCAACGATCGTGCCGACGTCTTTGCAGGCGGCGTCGCAATACTCGTCGAGGTCATGAGAGCGCTGGCCCTGGACCGCATGACTATCGCTGATGGCGCGCTGCGGGAGGGGATCCTTTACGACATGATCGGGCGGCTGACGGACGAAGACGCCCGTGTGCGGACGGTCCGGGCCATGGCGGCGCGCTATCAGGTGGACCGGGCGCAGGCCGAGCGAGTGGAAGCTACGGCGTTGAACCTGTGCGCCCAGGCCCGGGAAAGCTGGGAACTGGCAGATGACCAGCAGTTGTTACTGGCCTGGGCAGCCCGCCTGCACGAGCTTGGACTGGATATTGCCCACGCCCACTATCATCGGCACGGCGCTTACGTTCTCGAGAATGCAGACATGCCCGGGTTCCCGCGGGAGGAGCAGCAGGTGCTCGCCCGTCTTGTGCTGGCCCATCGGCGCAAGGTCGAGCGGGCCGCTTTCGCTACGCTGCCGGCGCTGTGGCAACGGCCAGCACTGCGGCTCGCGATACTGCTCCGGCTCGCGGTACTGGTCCACCGCAGCCGCACGGGAGGCGCTACCCCTGAGCTGAAACTTCGCGTTCAGGGCCGGACACTGCGCCTGCAGGTGTCAGCCGCGTGGTTGCTGAGCAATCCACTGACGCTGGCCGATCTGGAGCGCGAGCGGGATTTTCTCGAGGAAGCGGACTACAAGCTGAGTATTCAGCGCCGCATGACCCTGTAAGCGCGCCTACAGAGGCCCCGATTCAGACAGTTGTCGCAGAAGCTGTCCCTGAACAGACCGACGCTCCTCCCCGGGTCCCGGCCGAACGAGGCGGTAGCCACCGTCGGCCCGCAAATCCCAAGCCTGGCAGTTATCCGACAGGCAGAGGTCCAGATCCGAGATGACCAGTGCCTTGAGGTTCTCGCTGAGAACGGGAAAGCACACTTCCACCCTGCGGAAGAAGTTGCGATCCATCCAGTCGGCACTGGAGCAGAAAATGTTTTCGTCACCATTCGCGTGGAAGTAGTAAACGCGGGAATGTTCCAGAAAGCGACCAACGATTGAACGAACGCGGATGTTGTCAGACACGCCCGGGATTCCTGGCCGCAGGCAACAGATCCCACGAACGATCAGGTCAACCATCACCCCGGCGCCGGATGCCCGGTAGAGCGCCCGAATCACTTCCGGCTCCACCAGTGCGTTTAGCTTGGCAATGATATGACCGGCCCCGCCAGCAGCCACGTTCTGGATCTCCTGATCAATGTGCTCAAGAATCCGCTGGTGCAGGTTGAAGGGTGCCTGGTAGAGACGCCGCAGCGGTGGCGTCTGCATGAGGCTTGTGAGCTGCAGGAACACATGATGCACGTCCTCGCCAAGCGCCTCATCTGCCGAGAGCAGGCTGTAGTCCGTGTAGAGCCGGGCGGTACCGGTGTGATAGTTGCCCGTTCCGAGGTGCACATACCGGCGCAGGCGGCCACTCTCCCTGCGCACCACCAGTGCCATTTTGCAGTGGGTCTTGAAGGCCACCACGCCATAGACGATGTGGGCCCCGGCTTCCTGCAGCCGGGTCGCCAGCTTGATGTTGGCTGCCTCGTCAAAGCGCGCCCGCAATTCGATACTTACCGTTACTTCCTTGCCCGCCTGCGCAGCACTAACGAGTGCGTCCACGATCGGCGAATCGGGCCCGGTCCGGTACAAGGTCATTTTCAGCGCCAGTACGTCGGGGTCCTGGGCGGCCCTGTCGACAAAATCGATAACCGGGCTGAACGACTCAAACGGATGGTGCAGGAGGATGTCGCGCTCGGCAATCGCAGCAAAGAGGTTCTCCGCGGTCGTTACGGCTTTCTGCTGTCCTGGAGTAAAGGGGGTATCCCGGAGATCCTCGCGGCCTGCCAGCTGGTAGACGGCCATTAACCGATTCAGGTTGACGGGGCCGTCGACCAGATACAGGCCATCGCGGTCGAGGTCAAACATCTCGAGCAGGTAGTCCATGTGCTCAGCGGGACAGTCATGAGCAATCTCCAGGCGCACGGCCTCCCCGTAGCGTGCCGAAATCAGCCCGCCCTCTACAGCCCGCATCAGGTCGTCAACTTCCTCGGTCTCGACATACAGATCGCTGTTGCGAGTGACGCGGAACTGGTGACACCCCTGAATCTCCATGCCTGTGAACATTTCGTCCACAAAGGCGTGAATAACCGAGGAGAGGAAGACGAAGTCGTTAGGTCCGGTATCCGGCAGTGACGGGTCAAGCCTGATTAGTCGCGGAAGCAAGCGCGGTGCCTGGACGATCGCGCGCTGGACGGGCCGACCGAAAGCATGCATCCCCTTGAGGCCCACTATGAAGTTGAGGCTCTTGTTCAGGATCTTGGGAAACGGTCTGGCAGGATCCAGTGAGGTCGGGCTCAGTACCGGCTCGATCTCCCGGTGGAAGTAGTCCCGCAGCCAGTCCCGATGGGCAGGTCGCCAGCGCGTTCGCCGGACGAAACGAATGCCTTCAATCTCCAGCGCTGGGATCAACTCCTCGTTCAGCAGTCGATACTGTTCGTCGACGAGTGCATGGGTGCGCTGGCTGATTTCGCTGAGGACCTGGCCGGTGGTGAGTTGATCTGGCCCCTGGGGCGGCAGACTCAGTTCCTGACGCTGCAGCAGGCCGCTGACCCGGATCTCGAAGAATTCATCAAGGTTCGTGGAAACGATGCACAGGAATTTTAGCCGTTCCAGCAGCGGAATAGAGGCATCCTTGGCCTGGTGAAGGACGCGCCGGTTGAACTCCAGTGCGCTGAGTTCCCGATTGATGAAGTAATCAGGCAGTTTGAAGTTGGGTGTATCCAAGGCCAGGAACCCGCGGAGCCGGAAAAAACTATAGCAGTCTCCGGAATGCCGCGTGCTACGGCCGTCACAGTTGGCAGGGCGCAGAAGCCCGGCCGAGGGCCCGGCTCAACTCCGCGCCAGTGGAGTTACTGAGCCCGGTTTGCAGCGTTGGGGCGGTTTGCCGCCAGCATGCTGGTACGACCCTCAAGCCGCTGCAGCAGCGGCTCAGCGGTCGCCCGGAATGCCGTCAGGGTCTGGCCACGCAGAGGTTTGGCATTCGGCAGGATGACGGTGCGGGGGTCCAGGTGGACTCCGTTCTTGCGGTACTCGTAATGGAGATGGGGCGCAGTCGCCAGGCCGGTTGCCCCTACATAGCCGATAACATCACCCTGCTGCACCCGGGTGCCATAGCCACGACCACCGAACTTGGAGAGATGCCCGTAAAGAGTTGTTACGTTGCCGCCATGCTGCAGGATGATGGTGTTTCCGTAGCCGCCCTTCCAGCCCCGGAAGATCACTCTCCCGTCTCCTGAAGCCTTCACTGGCGTGCCCTTCGGAGCCGGGTAGTCCACGCCCTGATGTGCGCGAATCGTGTTCAGAATCGGATGGCGTCGCGCCGGATTGAAGCCGGAGCTGATGCGGGTGAAGGAGAGTGGTGCCCTGACGAAGGCTTTGCGCATCGGCTGGCCATCGTGGGTGTAGTAGCTCGAACGGCCGTCAGCATCCTGATAGCGGATTCCCGTGAATCGTGCCCCGCGGTTCATGAACTCCGCGGCCAGCACGTCGCCTTCCCCAAGCTTTACGCCGTCCCGCCACAGTTCCTCATAGACAACTGCGAATTCATCGCCGGCGCCGATGTCCCTGACGAAATCGATGTCGTAGGCGAAGATCTGGGCAACGTTCATGATCAGCTTCTCAGAGATCCGCGACTCCTGGGCGGCCTCGAAGAGGGAACTGCGTATCTGGCCGGCTGCCATGACGGTCCGGCGTTCGAGAGGCATCTCGATGACGCTGGCCTGAAAGCCGTCGCCATCCCGCTGAACCTCGAGCTTGGTGCGAATGTCGAGCTCGCGATCGAGCTGCAGAATCTGGCCGCCATCGTGGCGAACAATCAGGACGTCGCCTGGCCGGAGGACCCGCAAGTACTTGCGCGCCACATCCAGCTGCATGATTTCAGCCAGATCAAGCGTGCTGAGGCTGGTATCCCGGAACAGGCTATCCAGCGTGTCGCCAGACTCTACTTGAAGCTGCAGTTCCTCGATCGGATCCACGGGCGGCGCCATATCGACAGCCGGTGGGACCGGGCGGCTGGCCGTTGCCGCTGAGACA
>SHZI01000028.1:20000-28162 GCA_009692345.1 Gammaproteobacteria bacterium
TTGAGGTAGCGCCTCGTGTATCACTCTTGGGGGTAGAGCACTGTTTCGGCTAGGGGGACATCCCGTCTTACCAAACCGATGCAAACTCCGAATACCAGGAAGTGCGAGCACGGGAGACACACGGCGGGTGCTAACGTCCGTCGTGAAGAGGGAAACAACCCAGACCGCCAGCTAAGGTCCCCAAATCACAGCTAAGTGGAAAACGATGTGGAAAGGCATAGACAGCCAGGAGGTTGGCTTAGAAGCAGCCATCCTTTAAAGAAAGCGTAACAGCTCACTGGTCTAGTCGGTCTGCGCGGAAAATTTAACGGGGCTCAAGCTGTGTACCGAAGCTGCGGATGCATACTTTCTTCGGAAGGTGTGCGTGGTAGAGGAGCGTTCTGTAAGCCTGTGAAGGTGTGTCGTGAGGCATGCTGGAGGTATCAGAAGTGCGAATGCTGACATGAGTAACGATAATGCGGGTGAAAAACCCGCACGCCGTAAACCCAAGGTTTCCTGCGCAACGCTAATCGGCGCAGGGTGAGTCGGTTCCTAAGGCGAGACCGAAAGGTGTAGTCGATGGCAAGCGGGTTAATATTCCTGCACCATGAACTGCTGCGATGGGAGGACGGAGAAGGCTAGGCTTACCGGGTGTTGGATGTCCCGGGGAAAGTAAGTAGGCGGAGATCTTAGGTAAGTCCGGGGTCTCTTAACGCCGAGATACGAGACCATCGGCCTTGTGCCGAGAAGTAGCTGATGCCACGCTTCCAAGAAAAGTCCCTAAGCTTCAGGCAGTTCGTGACCGTACCGTAATCCGACACAGGTGGGTGAGGAGAGAATCCTAAGGCGCTTGAGAGAACTCGGGTGAAGGAACTAGGCAAATTGGTACCGTAACTTCGGGAGAAGGTACGCCCCTACCGGTTAGGAGACTTGCTCTCCAAAGCTAGTGGGGGTCGCAGATGCCAGGTGGCGGCGACTGTTTATCAAAAACACAGCACTCTGCAAACACGAAAGTGGAAGTATAGGGTGTGACGCCTGCCCGGTGCCGGAAGGTTAATTGATGGGGTTAGCCGCAAGGCAAAGCTCTTGATCGAAGCCCCGGTAAACGGCGGCCGTAACTATAACGGTCCTAAGGTAGCGAAATTCCTTGTCGGGTAAGTTCCGACCTGCACGAATGGCGTAACGATCGCCACGCTGTCTCCACCCGGGACTCAGTGAAGTTGAAATCGCTGTGAAGATGCAGTGTACCCGCGGCAAGACGGAAAGACCCCGTGCACCTTTACTACAGCTTTGCATTGGACTCTGAACCTGTCTGTGTAGGATAGGTGGGAGGCTATGAAGTGGGGACGCCAGTTCTCATGGAGCCAATCTTGAAATACCACCCTGATATGTTTGGGGTTCTAACCTGAGCCCGTAATCCGGGCTGGGGACAATGTATGGTGGGTAGTTTGACTGGGGCGGTCTCCTCCTAAAGAGTAACGGAGGAGTACAAAGGTGCCCTCAGCGCGGTCGGACATCGCGTGTTGTGTATAAAGGCATAAGGGCGCTTGACTGCGAGACAGACAAGTCGAGCAGGTACGAAAGTAGGTCTTAGTGATCCGGTGGTTCTGTATGGAAGGGCCATCGCTCAACGGATAAAAGGTACGCCGGGGATAACAGGCTGATCTCCCCCAAGAGTCCACATCGACGGGGAGGTTTGGCACCTCGATGTCGGCTCATCACATCCTGGGGCTGTAGCAGGTCCCAAGGGTATGGCTGTTCGCCATTTAAAGTGGTACGCGAGCTGGGTTCAGAACGTCGTGAGACAGTTCGGTCCCTATCTGCCGTGGGCGTTAGAAACTTGAGGGTGAGTTGCTCCTAGTACGAGAGGACCGGAGTGAACGTACCTCTGGTGTTCCGGTTGTCACGCCAGTGGCATCGCCGGGTAGCTATGTACGGACGGGATAACCGCTGAATGCATCTAAGCGGGAAGCCCCCCCCAAGATAAGGTTTCTCTGGGGACTTGATCCCCCTAAAGGGCCGTCGAAGACTACGACGTTGATAGGCTGGGTGTGGAAGCGCTGTAAGGCGTGTAGCTAACCAGTACTAATTGCCCGTGAGGCTTGACCATATAACACTCAAGCAACCTGAAGCTTTCTTCTGGTCTTGAGTCGCTATGGACTTCAGCCAATGGAAGCCAATTGAGTAACAAAGATTGCAGTTCTGCGTAAGGCTTTAGAGCCACGCAACAGGCGTCAAACACATCTGTATTGCGGCCATTTTCCGTGGGAGAGTCTCCTGTGGGAGGTGGGCCATAGTTAAAAATTTGCCTGGCGGCCATAGCGGGCGGGAACCACCCGATACCATTCCGAACTCGGAAGTGAAACTGCCCAGCGCCGATGGTAGTGTGGGGCTTCCCCATGTGAGAGTAGGTCACTGCCAGGCACCTATCCAGAACCCCTGTCGTAGCAATGCGACAGGGGTTTTTTCGTTAGCATCGGCACTATGAATCACCAGCCCTGGGAGGTTATCAGCGAACTCCTCCAGCGTGAGGATCTGCCGGCGCTCGACCTCTATCTGCAAAACCTGCCATCCAGCGAGACAGTTCGGGCGGTTTTCAGGCTAACCCCGAACGAGCAGGAAAAGCTCCTGACGCTGCTTCCTCCGGAGAGCGCTGCAGATCTCATCGATGACGTCCCCGATTCTCAGGCCGCCGAACTTCTCGATAACCTTCGGCCCGAAGAGGCGGCATCCATCGTCAATGCGATGGATAGCGACGAGGCAGCAGACGTTCTGGCGGAAATGGACCGCGAGGATGTCGAGGAAATCCTCAACCTCATGGATGCCGATGAGGCGGCTGAGGCACGGCAGCTGATCGACTTCGATCCGGAGTCCGCGGGCGGCCTCATGATGAAGGAGTTCCTTAGCTACGCGGGAAGCAAGTCCGTAGCCGACGCAGTGGCTGACGTCGCCGCCCAGGGCGAGGAATACCCCATCTACTACCTGCAGCACATCTTCGTCGTCGGCGCACTCGGCCGGCTCCTGGGTGTCGCTGGCCTCACCGACATCGCCAGCGCCAAGCCCCAGACCCGCCTTGAGGAGCTCGCCACACCAGTCGATGCGGTAAGCGCCTCCGCCGGCCTGGACCAGCTCGAGGAATGGTTCGAATCCCGCGACACGCCCCTGGCGCCGGTGGTCGACGACGCCGGCCGGCTGCTGGGCGCCATCCGGCGGCGTGCGGTCTTCGACGCCATCGCCGAGCGGGCCGACGAGTCCTACCTGAAGAGCCAGGGCATCGTGGGCGGCGACGAGTTCCGCTCGATGCCACTCTACCTGCGGTCCGGTCGCCGGCTTTCCTGGCTGACCGTGAAGATCTTTCTCAACCTGGCGTCGGCCAGCGTGATCGCCCTGTACGAGGGCACCCTCGCCGCTGCGTTCACCCTCGCGGTCTTCCTGCCGATCGTTTCCGACATGAGCGGCTGCTCGGGTTACCAGGCTGTGGCCGTGAGCATGCGCGAACTGGCCCTGGACATTATCCGGCCGGCGGACGTGGTGCGGGTCTGCCTGAAGGAGATCGCCCTGGGCCTCGTGACCGGCATCGTCCTCGGCCTGCTCCTCGCGGGGGTCGCCTGGCTCTGGAAGGGCAATGCCTGGCTGGGGCTGGTGGTGGGTGGTGCCCTGGCAGTGAACACGGTCATCGCCGTCGTCATCGGCGGCGCATTGCCGCTGCTGCTCAAGCGGATGAAGATCGATCCGGCGCTGGCGGCCGGGCCGGTGCTCACGACGATCACCGATACCGGGGGCTTCTTCCTCGTGTTGAGCCTGGCCACGTTGGTATTGCCGCGGCTGACGGCCTAGGCGCTGATGCAGCGAAAGTGCCGATTTAGCCCGGATTCCAGTAGATCCTGATGCCGAGCGCAATGCGGCGATGCAGGCCCCATTGCTGCATGGACGCGGCACTCAGCATGCCGCCGAGAAACAGCCAGTTGACGGGATCAAGGTACTGCAGCGCGACCTCGTGAACTTCAGCCGCACCAATCAACGGATAGGCGGCAAGCGGGATACAGCCGGTGACCCACAGCGGGATCGGCCCGGTCAATCCACCAGGTGGCCATGAGCACAACCACTCCACCAGTCCAGCACGCTTGCGGTGAGAGGCCCTGCGTCCCCAGCAGCAAACCTGTGCCAACAAACAGAAGTGGGCCGAGGAACATGCCGATACGTTCGCGTGTTCCGCTGGGTGGCCATGCGCGCGTGGACTGCTGGATCGTTGCCATCAGAGGCGCCAACGGAAAAAAGTTCGCAGGAGTCTAGAGGCACCGATCGGTTGTGACCGGTCAGGGCTCCAGTCAGGCCGAACGAGATCTCTTTTTCGAGTGCCATGCCCGGTATTTGCTCGTAACATCGCGGCGTGATGTCAAGGGGAAGGGACGGCAGCCATGCTGCAGGCATTCGTGCACACAATCGACTCGATGAACGACTGGATCGGTCGCACTGTGGCGTGGCTGACGCTTGGCTGCGTCCTCACCTGCTTCGCCGTGGTGTTGCTGCGTTATGCCTTCGACATCGGCTACCCGTGGATGCAGGAACTGTATGTGTGGCAGCACGCGGCGGTTTTCATGGCTGGCGCTGGCTACACTTTTCTCCACCGCGGACACGTTAACGTCGACGTTCTCTATGGCTCGATGAGCGAGCGCAGAAGGGCCTGGGTAGACATCCTCGGCACGCTTGCGTTCCTGTTCCCCTGGCTCGCCATCATCGCGGTCACCTCGGCGCCGTTCGTGCTCTCGTCATGGGCTGTGCGCGAAGCCTCCGCCACCGCGAACGGCATGCCAGCGCTGTACCTGTTGAAATCCCTGCTCTGGGTGTTCTGCGCGCTGGTGTTCGTGCAGGGGCTGGCGCTGATCGTCCGCCGCGGCCTGTTCCTCGCCGGGCATCCGATCGCCGATCGCGACGAAGACAGGGTGACCAATGAAATCCTGTGACGTTGCGCGTACGGTGACGCTGCGATGAGCACCGTGCTGATCGGCGAGATCCTCTCGGTCTTGATGTTCCTTGGCACCATCGGTGCGGTGCTGGTGGGTTATCCCGTTGCGTTCACACTGGCAGGCATCGCGCTGGTCTTCGCCGTGCTCGGGCTCGCGTTCGGAGTTTTCGACCTCTCGATCCTCTCTGCGCTGGTGGGCCGCTACCTCGGGTCCATGACCAATGAGACGCTGGTCGCGGTGCCACTGTTCGTGTTCATGGGCGTGATGCTCGAGCGCTCGAAGATCGCCGAGGCGCTGCTCACGACCATGGGCGAATTGTTCGGTGCGCTGCGCGGCGGGCTTGGTTATTCGGTAGTGATCGTCGGCGCATTACTCGCAGCGTCCACCGGTATCGTCGGCGCCACCGTGGTCACCATGGGCCTGCTCTCGCTACCTGCGATGATGCGCGCTGGTTACGATCCGAAACTTGCCGCCGGCACCATCTGCGCGGCGGGTACGCTGGGGCAGATCATCCCGCCGTCGACAGTGCTGATCTTCGTCGGTGACATATTGCAGGGTGCCAACCAGCAGGCGCAGCTTTCCCTCGGCAACATGGCACCTGATCCGATTTCGGTCGGTCAGTTGTTCGCCGGTGCGATGATTCCGGGCATGGTTCTGGTGGGCCTGTACCTCCTGTGGATCCTGTACAAGTCGATTTTCGATCCCGCATCATGTCCGCCGCTTGAGATGAGCGAGGAGCAGCGTGCCGGGCTCCCCAGCCGCGTGCTGGGTGCGCTGGCGCCGCCGCTCGCTCTGATCCTGGCAGTGCTGGGTTCGATCCTCGCGGGAATAGCCACACCCACTGAGTCGGCGTCCGTCGGCGCGGTGGGCGCCATGGTGCTTGCGGCGGCCAAGCGGCAGCTGAACCTGCAGATCCTGCGCGAGGTGATGCGCACCACGCTCACCATCAACTCGATGGTGTTCGTGATCCTCCTCGGCGCGAGTGTGTTCAGCCTGGTGTTCCGCGGTCTCGGCGGTGAGAACCTGGTCCACGACGCACTGTCTTCTCTCCCGGGCGGGGTTACCGGTGCTGTGTTTGCGACGATGCTGGTCATCTTCTTGCTCGGTTTTTTTCTCGACACCTTCGAGATCATCTTCATCGTGGTACCGCTGACAGCCCCCGCGCTGATCATGATGGGTGTCGACCCGATCTGGCTCGGCGTGATGATCGGTGTGAATCTGCAGACCAGCTTCCTCACGCCGCCGTTCGGGTTTGCGCTGTTCTATCTGCGCGGTGTTGCGAGCGCACTCATGAAGACGATAGACATTTACCGCGGCGTCGTGCCCTTCGTCTGCCTGCAACTGCTCGGCATGGGACTGTTGTGGGTGATCCCATCGATGGCGACGTATCTGCCGGAGCGACTGTTCGCGGCCGACGCGATGCTCACCGTCGACGACCGACCCGCCACGGCAGCGGCACCTGCAGGGTCACCAGTGGCAGACGATTTCAGCGATCTGCTGGAGCCGCCATCGAAGGGGCGCAATCCGCCCTATGCCGATGATTTCAAGGATCTGATCCCCGACCCGTAGTCCCGGCCTTCGAGTCCACGGATTGCGCTGCCGTGCGCTCGAAGTCCGAGCGGCAGAAGCTCGTCCGTCAGGTCTTCAGGCCGAATGCGAAGGGCAGCCGGCGGGCGTTGACGTAAGCCTGCTCGCCGATGCGCGTCCAGGGGATGATCTCCTTTCTGAACGCCAGGAAGTCCTCAATGATCCGCCGCACAATGTGCTTGGGCGACGTGTCGGACTCGTAGATTTCGTTCAGCACCTCGTTCGACTTCTCGCCGCAAGCCATCAGCACCTCCTCGGGCAATCCTCGCACGAGCACGCCGTGTTTCTCGACCAACGTGCGCAGCGCCGGACCCGAGCGGGCGTTGTACTCGGCGAGCATGTCTCGCGTTGCAGCACTGGCAGCCGTTTTCACGATATCCTGCAACTCCGGTGTGAGCGATTGCCAAGCCTGCTCGTTGATCATCAACTGCAGCGTGGCACCAGGCTCGTGGTAACCATGCGAGTAGTAGTACTTGCAGACCTGGTAGAAACCAAGTGCAAGATCGTTGTACGGTCCGACCCATTCAGCAGCATCGATGGCACCCGATTGAAGTGCCGGGAATATCTCGCCGCCTGGGAGGCTGACTGGAGTGACGCCGAGCTTCTCCAGCACGCGGCCCTGGTTGCCTGGCGAGCGGAACTTGAGCCCCTTGAGATCTTCGAGTGAGCGAATCTCCCTCTTGAACCAGCCAAGCATCTGAGTGCCGGTGCTGCCTGCGTGGAAGCCGCGGATGCCGAAAGGTGCGTAGAGTTCGTCCCACAGCGTCTGTCCGTTGCCGTACTTCATCCAGGCGTCCATCTCTCCGGCCATGAACCCGAACGGGAACGCGGTGAAGAAGGCGCAGCCCTCAGACTTCCCGGTGTGGTAGTAGGCGGCGTCGTGGCCCATCTGCGCGGTGCCGTTGGCGACGGCGCCGAAGCACTCCAGAGCCGGCACCAGTTCACCCGCGCTGTAGACCTTGATACTGAGCCTGCCACCACTCATCGCGGTGATGTTCTCGGCCAGACGTTCCGCGCCGGTGCCAAGACCCGGTAGGCCCTTGGGCCAACTGGTGACCATGCGCCACTCGATCAGGCCCTTCGATATGGCCGGTGCTGCAATCGACCGTGCCGCAATCACTGCGCCGCCACTCGCGGCCGCAGCTTTCAGGAATGATCTGCGTTTCACTTGCACCTGCCCCCTGTTGTCATGACCAGTCTGTTCGGAGCGCTACGATAGCCGCGCAGGCAGGCGTAGGGAAATGAGTTGTCAGGGCAATGGCAACAGGCCGCTGTTGCCCCGTTCATGCTACGCTGTCTGAGGCAAATCGCGCAATGGACGCCCCGACATTCCATTGATGTAAAACAAAGCAATGCACTCCGGTTACCCCGATGCTCGGGACCGCTGACGGTGACGGCACTCCCGAGCGTGACGATGAGTAGTGGATCGTAGGCTATGAAGTGATGAGCAGACGCTGCAGCCCATTGTCGCGATACCCTACTGAGGTGGCTGCCGCGACGGATCGGTCCGATATCCCGGGCTCCCGGGCTCCCGGGCCCGGGGGCGAACGGCTGCGCGGCCTCGCTAAGCACTGCAAGAATTCCGGGAGTAGCGTGGAGTTTTGTCGAGTCTGGCGTCAGCGGCGCCGG
>SHZI01000029.1 GCA_009692345.1 Gammaproteobacteria bacterium
CCTGGGACCTGGGACCTGGGACCTGGAACACTTCCTCTTCGGCACCATCGAGTCAGCCCCGGGAGTCAACGCGTTTTTCTCCCTGGGCCGGACTGCCCAGGAGGACCCCTTCTTACCCGGTGACAAGGCGCTGATCCGCCAGGTCCTGCTGGGGCATCTGCAGCGCAGCGCAGCGTGGCCCTGCACCGGAGCCTCGACGCGGCCCGGGGTGAGAATGCCCTTCTCTCCGGGGTTCTGGACCTGGCCCGGTACGGGATCGTCCTGTTTGACCAGCGGGGCCGGCCGATCCGCCGCAACCGGGCAGCTGATGCACTGCTGGCCACCGGCGACGGGCTGGAAGCTGCCCAGCAGGCAACTCGCGGCTGGTCCGTCGCACCCCCCGCACCGGTGCTGGTCGGCCGGCGGGGGAGTCCCAGCCCCTACCAGGTGACGTTCTCCCCGCTCCGCCTGCGGGGCGACCGGTCAGGCCTGCCCTCCGGGTCGGCGGTGCTGGCCGTCATTCAGGCCGGGCGCCACGGCAATGCGCCGGCACTCCCACCCGAACTCAGGGCCACCTATGGCCTGTCCCGTGCGGAGGTCGCCCTCTCTGCGGCCCTGCTGGAGGGCAAGTCCCTGCTGGAAGCCGCGCACGCCCTCGACGTCAGCCGCAATACGGCCAGGACGCACCTGACCCGGATCTTCGACAAGACGGGGGTGCGCTCCCAGGCGGCGCTGCTCCGGCTGCTGGCCTTTGGCGCCCGGAACCAGGTTAACAATCCTTAAGGGCCCATCCATCGGCGGGTCAGGCGGAAGCAGCTATTGTTCTCCCACTGATCGATGAGTCCCACCGTCCCCCCGGTCCGGACCCGTCTCAAGGCGACGACGTGCAGACCTTCGGGCCGGTAGCGCCAGCTTCCCCGGCCCGTTTTCTTTTGGGGGCCTGACTGTCGCGCCTCAAGGCGCTCCTACACTATGATCGCGCCCATGCGCATACTCGTAATCGAAGACGACGCCGGGGTGGCCAGCTTCATCGTCGGCGGCCTGAAGGAAGCCGGGCATACGGTCGACCACTCGGCCGACGGCAAGGAGGGCCTGATCCTGGCCACCACGGGCAACTACGACGCCCTGATCGTGGACCGGATGCTGCCCAACGTCGACGGGCTGACCGTAGTCAGGACGCTGCGGGCCTCCGACATCACGACCCCTGCCCTGATCCTCAGCGCCCTCGGCGAGGTGGATGACAAGGTCAAGGGACTGCGGGCCGGGGCCGATGACTACATCGGCAAACCCTTCGCCTTCGCGGAACTCATGGCCCGGCTCGAGGCCATCACCCGCCGGCCGGCCCGGGAGGGCAGCGACGAGATCACCGAGATCCAGGTCGGTGACCTGCACGTCAACCTGCTCAGCCGGGAAGTGCGGCGGGCGGGCCAGAGCATCGACCTGCAACCCCGGGAATTCCGCCTCCTCGAGTACCTGATGCGCAACAAGGACCAGGTGGTCACCCGCACGATGCTGCTGGAGAACGTCTGGGACTACCACTTCGATCCGCAGACCAACGTCATCGACGTGCACATCAGCCGGCTGCGCCGGAAGATCGACAAGGACTTTGAGCCCCCCCTGATTCACACCGTCCGTGGGGCGGGGTACCGGCTGAGTGAATCCGCTTAGGCTGATCCGGACTTCCACGTTCCAGCTTGCCTGGTGGTACATGGGGGTCTTCGGCGCCTCCGCGCTGGTGCTGATCGGCGTCGTGTGGTGGACCACCGTCGGCTACCTGGAACAGCAGACCAACGCCACGATCGAGGCGCAGGTCACCGGTCTCGTCGAGCAGTATCGCCAGCGGGGCAAGCGCGGCCTTGAAGCCCTGATCCGGGAGCGCATCGCCGTCAGCACCGGCGTTCCTACGGTCTACCTGTTTGCCGACCGGGACCTGAAGCCCCTGGCGGGCAATCTCGATACCTGGCCCGCGGGTGAGGCGGATGCCGAGGGCTGGTACAACTTCAGCCGCCTGGGTGAAGACGGCCGGCGCATCAGCGTGCGAGGCCAGGTCTTCGTGCTGAGTGACGGCCGGCACCTGCTCGTCGCGCAGGACCAGAGCCGGCTCGAAGCCACCCGCTCCCTGATCAATGAGGCCTTTCTCTGGGCCCTGGGGGGTGGTCTGCTGCTGGCCCTCGCCGGTGGCTTTCTCATGAGCTACAGCGTGATGCGTCGCATCGAGGCCATCAACCGGGCCAGCCGGGAAATCATGACGGGCAGACTGCAAAGCCGCATGCCGGTCCGGGGGATCAATGACGAGTTCGACCAGCTGTCCGAAAACCTGAATGCCATGCTGGACAGGATCGACTCCCTGATTGAGGGCGTGAAGTCCGTCGCCGACAATATTGCCCACGATCTGCGGACGCCACTGACCCGATTGCGCGGCCGGCTGGAGAACCTGACGGCGCGGCCTGGACTCGATGAAGAACTCCGCGGCGAACTGACGTCTGCCATGACGGAGGCCGACCATCTCCTCGCTACCTTCCGGGCCCTGCTGCGCATCGCCCGCATCGAATCGGACACCAACGAGCGGGAATGGTCGGACGTGGACCTGCACCCGCTCCTGCAGGATGCGTGGGAGCTCTACCAGGCCGTGGGCGAAGAGAAGGAGATTGTGGTCCACCTCGGCACGGCGAGCGGCCGCCTGCGGGGCGACCGGGATCTCCTATTTCAGGCGCTCTGCAACCTGCTGGACAACGCGATCAAGTACAGCGGAGCCGGGTCTGAGGTGCTGCTCGATACGACTGCCAGCGGGGATACGATCGACATCACTGTGGCTGACCGGGGACCCGGAGTTCCTGCCGCCGAGCGCGACAAGGTGCTAAGCCGGTTTTATCGGTCCGCCAGCGTGACGGGTATTCCCGGCAGCGGCCTTGGCCTGTCGCTGGTCAGCGCTATCGCGCAGCATCACGGCGGGCGTCTCGTGCTTACCGACAATAACCCCGGGCTCCGGGCGACACTGCATCTGCCAGCACTCCCGCCTGCGGAGGCCACTCCCGTTGTTGAACTGGCCTTCGCTGGAGCAATTCCGTAGGCTTCCGTGCGTCCTTAACCTGAGGAATATTCCATGGACCGGTTTCTCGTCAGAGCGCTCGTGGCTGCCCTCGGCCTCTGGATCGCGGACG
This sequence comes from Gammaproteobacteria bacterium, assembly GCA_009692345.1. Classification (GTDB taxonomy): domain Bacteria; phylum Pseudomonadota; class Gammaproteobacteria; order Steroidobacterales; genus SHZI01. The sequence goes on from SHZI01000029.1 coordinate 3,141, forward strand.
CCCTCATCAGTGGCATCAGCTTCGACAGCGCCGCGTGGTTGCTGACTTCGGCAGTGGTGCTGGGCGTGATCAACGCGATCGTCCGGCCGCTGGCCCTGATCCTGACGCTGCCGATCACCCTGGTGACGCTGGGGCTCTTCATCCTGGTGCTGAACGCCGGCATGCTCGGACTGGCAAGCTGGGTACTGCCGGGCTTTCACGTAGCCGGTTTCTGGCCTGCCTTCTGGGGCGCCATCGTTGTGAGCCTCGTGAGTGGCCTTGGTTCCTGGTTCTTTGGCCCCAGGGACCGGATTGAAGTGAATCTCCGGCGGAGCTGATCAGGCGACCGAACGGCGGCGGGTGAAGTCGTGGCGCACCCGCTCTTCCATTACCCGGGCCGACCGCGCCCGTAACGGGGGATACCGGCCTGAAGGCGAATGGCTTCCAGGTTGAGCCCGGGGAAGTATTTTCCCAGCCTTGCCCCGAGCCTTGGGGGCAGTGGTGCATCGACGGGATCCAGCTGCGCCGCCCGCAACGCCGGCAATACCCCCGCAATGAGGCCAATGAGCAGCGCCACGATGACAGCCAGTCCCGCCTGTCCGTGGCAGGCGGAGCGGCCCTCCACCTGTACACCGGCGAGCGGGTTTCAAGGGACATCGATGTGGCATTCTCGCGCCGAATTGCCTTGCCGGAGAATCTCGAGGTTGCCTATCTCGACGCTGACGGTGCCGCGCGCCTCCTGTACTTCGACCGGCAATACAGTGACACGCTGGGCCTGCGGCACGAAGACGCCTACGACGACTCCGTGCCGCTGGCGCTTGAAGGCGGCGATGCGACCGTCCTCGACGTCCGGCTGCTTTCAGCGCTTGACCTGGCAGTCAGCAAGATCGGGCGCTTCTCCAGCCAGGACCGGGACGATATCGCTGCGCTCGCGCGCCACCGGCTCATCAGTGCCGCGGCGCTGCGACGGCGCGCGGGGGAAGCCTTGCGTGGCTACGTCGGTGACACCCGGCGTGTTCAGGGCTCGATCGAGCTGGCCAGCCGGGTGGTTGCGGATGTGGAGGCTCGCGGCGGGTAAGGACCGGAATCAAGTCCTTGCTAAATATGCGATTCAATCGCATATTTAGCACATGTGGATCGAGCGTACCGTAGAGCCCGTCTTGCGCCAGCTGGCCGCCACCCGCCCCGTGGTGGTTCTGACCGGCGCCCGCCAGACCGGCAAGACCTCCCTGCTCCGTCGGCTCTTCCCGCAACACGCGTTCGTGTCGCTCGACCTGCCCAGCGAAGCCGAGCAGGCCGAGAAGGATCCCCAGGCATTCCTGCAGCGGTTCCCCGGTCCGGTGATCTTCGACGAGGTGCAGTACGCCCCGGGTCTTTTCCGGCACCTGAAATCGGCGGTCGACTCCTCCCGGTCACGCCACGGGCGCTTCCTGCTTACCGGCTCCCAGAAATTCACGCTCATGAAGGGCGTCACCGAGTCGCTGGCAGGCAGAGCTGCCATCGTTGATCTCGAAACGCTCGCCCTGGCCGAGATCGGCCGCCAGCGAAATATGGCCTTGGATGATCTCCTGTTACGGGGCGGGTTTCCGGAGCTGCACGCCAATCCGGATATCGATGGGCCGGCGTTCTACGCCAGCTACATCGCCACCTACCTGGAACGGGACGTGCGGGCCCTGGCTGCTGTCGGCAGCCTGCGGGACTTCGAACGCTTTTTGCGCGCCTGTGCGCTGCGCTCCGGGAATCTGCTCAACAAGGCCGAACTGGCTCGCGACGTTGGTATCGCTCCATCCACGGCCAATCAGTGGCTGTCGATCCTTGAGGCCTCGGGGCACGTCATCCTGCTGGAACCCTGGTTCTCGAATCGCACCAGGTCCATCATCAAGAGCCCGAAGCTCTATCTGGCCGACACGGGCCTGCTGTGCGCGCTGCTCAACATCCGCAGTCCCGAGGTCCTGCGGGACTCGCCGCTGATCGGCGCGCTGTGGGAAACCTTCGTTTTTCAGCAGCTCCGTCACCGGGAGCGGTATGGGGCGGGCGGTGGCCTCTACTTCTGGCGGGACCGCACGCGAGAGGTCGATTTTGTGGTCGACCGGGGCGGCAAGCTCGAACTCCTGGAGGCCAAGTTCACGGCCTTGCCCTCTCCCGCCGACTCTGTGAACCTGCGGTTCGTCCGCGACATCGTCGGGTCGCGCAACGTGGGCGCCTGCGTCGTGGTGTGCAGGACCGCAAACCCGTTTCCCCTGGCCGAGGGCATCGGCGCCAGCTCGCCCCGGGACCTCCGCGCGTCGGACGCTGAAACTTCAGGCTAAGACTGGCCATCCCCGGGGTTGGTAGCGGCCGGCCGCGCCACGATCCGGAACCGCAGCCTGATTTCGTCCCGGACGGACAGCAGCCCGCCCATCACCGTGAAAGGTGTCAGGCCCAGTTCCTCGTGGGTCACAGTGAAGGCCCCGGTCGCCCGCAATTCTTTCGGTCCTTGCTCTACCCGGACCGGCACCTGCAGTTCATGTGCCTGGCCTTTCACCTCGACCGTGACAGTCATCGTGTAGTCCGGAGCCTGCCCTTCAGCCTTCTGGCTCGTCAGCCGGATGTCGGGAAAGCGGGCGGCGTCGAGCAGCGGTTCACTCAACATGTTCTTGCGGGTGCCGATGATCGCGTCGGCGTCCACCGCGCCGGGAAAGTCCTCCCCCTCCTCCGCGCGCAGTTCCGCCTGGTCGACGGAGAAGCTCGACACCGGCAGCACCAGGCTGACACGCGGTTGCTGGCCCTTGTCACCCACCAGAACGTCGCCCTGGAGTGCGCTGCTGCTCAACACGTGATTGTGGCCGAGCCGCGCCAGGGGCCCGTCCCGATAGACCAGCACCCGCACTTCCGATTCGTCAGACACCACGCGATAGCGGGTGTAGCCGGCGGGTACCGGCTGAGTGGTCAGTGGTTGTTCAGCGGTGGTCTGAGGGGGTTCCCGAACCCCATGACACCCCGCCTGCAGCAGAACCAGTGCGACGAGAAGGAGGATGACCGGAACACGCATGCAGCGGCGCCGTGAGAGAGGTGAGCGCCAGTATTACCCGAAGTAGTCCCTCGGATCGAGGCCAAAGGCCCCGGGCTCCAGCCCGCGGAGAATCCAGCGGGCCTCGTCGCTATCGCCACCCGCAGGCCGGGCCTTGAGATCCAGCACTGCGTGCCGGCTCACCGGGGTCTTGGCGGCGGTGAGCAACAGCATCAGCTTCGGTCGCAGCCGCTGCACCCGGTTCTGCTCGACCACGACGGCCACTTCGCCCGTGTTCAACTCCACCAGCGAGCCGGTGGGAAACATGCCTACCGCCTGCACGAACTGCTCCACCAGCTCCCGCTGGAAGCCTGAGCCCGACAGTCCGTTCAGTTCACGCACTGCGTCGTAAGCGGACTTGGCTGGTGCGTAGGACCGCTTGGTCGTCATGGCATCAAAGCAGTCGATCAGGCCGGCAATGCGCCCGAACACGGGGACATCCGCACCCTGGAAGCCCTTCGGGTAGCCCGAGCCGTCATACCGCTCGTGATGATGCTGGATCATGGCGAGCACTTCGGCATTCAGACCGAGTGCGTTCTTGACCAGGTTGAGGCCGACAGCCACGTGCTTCTTGACGATGGTCCGCTCGACGTCATCCAGCGCACCCGGTTTGGCCAGAATGGCCGGCGGCAGTTTCGCGTTACCGAGGTCGAGCAGCATGCCGCCGAGGGCCAGCGTCTCGAGGCCTGGCCGTTCAAAGTCCAGATGGCGCCCCAGAATCACCGCCCAGACCGCACTGCTGATGGAGCGCTGGGATCCGGACGTGTCCCGTTTACGGAGACAGACCAGCCAGGCCATGGTGTCCTGGTTGCGCAGAATGCTGTCGATGAGCGTGCCGGCCGCGACCTTCAAGCGCGGCGTGTCGAGCCCCCGGCCCTGCTGAAACTGCTCGAGGACATCCTGCAGAACCGCGGCAGCCGTGTCGTAGGCCAGCGCCGCCCTCGGCCCTTCAAGGCGGGTGGGAACGGCATTCCGGTAGTGCTTCGTCTGGAAAAAGGTGGCGAGGGTGCCCGTCCGGTCGAGCTGGGCCAGGGCATCGACGAGGCGGCGCGTGAGACTGGGCCGCATGGGGCGTTCCAGGCGGGTGGCTGGAGCGGCCAGCGACTGGGTGTATTTTTCCGCCCTGCGGTGCGCCTCCATCACCTTGCTCTGTGGCACGGAACCCCGGGTTGCATCCACATAGACGTGCTTGCAGAAATTCCGCAGCAGCCGCAGTTCCTTGTCGTCCCGGATCTCGAAACCCTTGCAGAGAAACGGTGTTTCCAGCCACGGGCGATCGAGCAGCGCCACATACATGCCGCACTCGAGGTTGGAGGTTTCGATCTTGAGCCGTTTGAGGAGCACAGGCAGGCCCTTGTGGCCCATCCGGCCGGCAGGCACATTGGCCATACTAGGGGTCGGTTCCCGCAGCCGTCTGGCAGCGGTCACGCTTTTGTGACCGTCAGAGGCCGCACGTTACGCCCGTGCCACCCAGGCCGCAATAGCCGCCCGGGTTCCTGGCGAGGTACTGCTGGTGGTACTCCTCGGCGTAGTAGAAGTCCGGCGCCTTGAGGATCTCGGTGGTGATCGGGCCGTACCCGGCCTGGCGGAGGCCGGGTTCGAAAGCTGCCTTGGAACGCAGCGCTGCGTCCCGCTGCTCGTCATCGAACCAGTAAATGCCGGAGCGGTACTGGGTACCCGCGTCGTTGCCCTGGCGCATGCCCTGGGTGGGATCGTGGGCTTCCCAGAAGACGGTAAGCAGTTGCGCGTAGGTGGCCTGCTGCGGGTCGTAGACGACCAGCACGACTTCGTTGTGCCCCGTTTGTCCGCTACACACCTCGTCATAGGTTGGATTCGGCGTGCTCCCCGCCGCGTAACCCACGGCGGTGGAATAGACGCCGGGGACCTGCCAGAACTTGCGCTCTGCACCCCAGAAGCAGCCCAGGCCAAACACCGCCTGGCGCAGGTGGGCAGGAAATGGGGCCTTCAGCGGGTGGCCGTTGACGTAGTGCTTGGCGGGAACGGCCAGCGCCGTTCCCCGGCCAGGCAGTGCAGCACTGGGGGCCGGAATCTCTAACGTCTTTTTGCGGAGCCACATGGCGCAGACCTCGATGTTCGGTTGGTTTGAGATTGCCATAAGAGGGGCGTTGAGAGGTCCCGGGTTTGGCATCTGGCAATTTGGCGGCCAAATTACCAGATGCCAAACCCGGGACCTCTGTTAACTTTGCAGACCATGCGCATCCTGACCGTCGTCGCTGCACTGCTTCTCCTTGCCCCGGGAGTCGCGGTCATTGCCGCCGACGAGAGTGCCGCTGCCACCGAGCGCTACCTGCGCCTGATGACCGAAGGGCGCAACGCGGAGGCTATCGCCGCCGCTCAGGAAGTGCTGACTCTGACCCAACAGGAGTTCGGCGCGAGCAGCATCGAGGTCGCGGCTCCCCTGATCAACCTGGCCACCGCCCAACTCCGCAACGGGGACCTCCGGGACGCGGAAGCGAACTACAGGGCGGCGATAAGCCTGCTGGAGCTGCGGGATGGGTACCTGTCCCTGCGCCTGGCTAACCCTCTGGTGGGGCTAGGCGAAACCTTGGTGCGCAGCGAGCAGTATGTCCTGGCGACGGAAGCCTACGAACGCGCCCTCCGCGTCAACCACGTGAATGAGGGCTTCTACAACCTGGAACAGATGCCGATCCGGGATGGTCTGACGGAGGGCTACCTGGGCCAGCAGAACCTGGAGAAGGCCAACTTCCATCAGGAGGCTGAGGCCTATACGCAGCAGCGCAAGCTGGGTAAGGACAACCTGGAGTTTGTGGCAGCCCTCGAAAAACTCGGCCGCTGGTATGACCGTACGAACCAGACCGAGTCTGCCCGTCTGGCTTATCAGAACGCGGCGCGGGTGGTCGAGAAGGCCAGGGGGGAGGACTCGCCGGAACTCATCGATCCCCTGCTCGCTATTGCAGAGACCTACCGTCAGCAGGCCCTGCTGCCCCCCGAGCCGGACTCCACCCAGTCGGCGGAGACGCTGCTGCCGATGAGCAGCATGATGCTCCGCAAGGCCCTCGCCATCGTGCAGGCGGAGGAGCCACCGGATCCGGCCCAGCGGGCTCGCATTCTGGTGCGCCTTGGCGACCTCTACCTGATGTGGGACAAGCGAAACACCGCGTCGGCCCGCTATCAGGAGGCCTGGCAGGCGCTGTCGGCAGATCCGGGGCTGGTAACGCAGCGGGATGACTATTTCTCCCAGCCGGTCCGCATCATGGGTCCGATGTTGCCGGCCATCTACCCCCCGCCAAAGCGGAATGCGGCGCCGGTTCAAACCAAGGACCTTGAGCCCGGCTTCGTCGTGGTCCGCTACGGCGTGAATCAGCTCGGCCGGGTCACCGACGCCAGCGTTATCGAGGCAGATCCGGCCAATCTGCTCGAGGAAGTCGTGACCCGGACGGCAAGTCTCACGCTGTTCAGGCCACGCTACGTCGATGGGGCGCCCGTGGACACCTCCGGACTGATCCTGCGCCACGAGTTTCGCTGCGCGCCGAAGAAAATTGAATCCAGGGAGGCTAAACCAGCCGACGATGACAGCAAGCCTCTGGAGCAACCAACGTCTGGTCCAGGCGCCTGAAGTCCCTCAGCGGACGACCCCACTCTTTCCAACCGTGCCGCCAACCTGTGCTTAGAATAGGCTGTGCTCAAACCCACACTCAGTCTCCTTATCCTGTGCCTGCTCGGCCTGTCGGCCACAGCGGCACTGCCCGCCCGGGATGATCTCGACGCGGTCCTGCTCCGCAATGTGAGCAATGGCTTTGTGGACTACGACGGCATCAAGGCCGACCCGGCCTTCAGCCGCTACTTAGCCGGGCTCGCCACCGCGGGGGACGCCCGTCTCGACGACCGCAACGCCCGCCTCGCCCTGCTGATCAACGCCTACAACACCTTCGCGATCCAGGGGATTCTGGACGGTTACTCACCCGCCTCGATGCTGGGCCGATACACCTTTTTCAAGCGACGGGAGTACAGCCTCCTGGGCACCAGGACGACACTTGAAGACCTGGCGCACGGCCAGCTGCTGCCACTGGGCGAACCGCGGCTTCACTTCGCCATCGTCTGTGCGTCCATCTCCTGCCCCCGGCTTGCCAGTCAGGCTTACGCGCCGGCGGCTCTCGATACCCAGCTCGAGGCAGCGGCCCGGGCCTTCGCCAATGACGGCACGCGGAATCGCTACGACACAGCACGCCAGATCGCGTTCCTTTCCCGGATCTTCGACTGGTACGAGGCAGACTTCGTCGCGGCAGCAGGCTCGACCCAGAAGTACCTCGCTCGTTATGTCAGCGACCCGGTCGTCAGGGATATCCTCGCCCGGGACGGGTTCAAGGTCCGGTTCGTGGACTACGACTGGGACCTGAATGGCGTCTACCGGGGCGAACCGGACTGACGGTAAGGAAACGGACGACGACCCCGTCCAAAACCCCACTAACTGCCCGATTCACCCATTGCGAGGCGTGGCCATGCTCATCAGGAAGCCGACGGACATCAAGCCTTCCGACATCACGGCCGAAAGCGTGTTCCTGAACCGGCGCACCCTGCTGCGCTCTGCCGGTTTTCTGGGGGCCAGCACCCTGCTGCCCCAGGCTCACGCAGCCGACGAGGAAATTCCGGCCAAGTACAAGCGCCTGACGGGTGTGCGGCCCAGTCCCCTGAGCACGAAGGATGCGCCGAACAGGTTCGACGAGATCAGCGGCTACAACAACTTCTACGAGTTTGGGACCGACAAGGCCGATCCGGCCGCGGAATCGGGCCGGTTTCGCCCCCAGCCCTGGAAAGTAAAGATCGATGGCGAAGCCGGCATCACCGGCACCTTCGACTACGACAGCATCGTGAAACCCCACGCGCTTGAGGAGCGGATCTACCGGTTCCGCTGCGTGGAAGCCTGGTCAATGGTTATCCCCTGGGTGGGAATTCCGCTGGGCGAGGTCCTCAAGCGCTACAACCCCACCTCGAAGGCCAGGTACGTTGCCTTTGAAACCGTCGTCCGGCCCGCGGAAATGCCTGGTCAGAAGTACCCCATCCTCGACTGGCCCTATGTGGAAGGCCTGACGATGGCAGAAGCGATGCACCCGCTGACACTGCTGGTGGTGGGCGTGTACGGCGTGGAACTGCCCAACCAGAACGGAGCTCCACTGCGCCTGATCGTGCCCTGGAAGTACGGCTTCAAGAGCATAAAGTCGCTCGTGCGCATCAGCTTCAGGGAGAAGCAGCCCCCGACCACCTGGAACATTTCCGCACCGGATGAGTACGGGTTTTATGCCAACGTGAATCCCGCCGTGGATCATCCGCGCTGGAGCCAGGCGTCCGAGCGGCGCGTGTCTTCCGGCGTCGGCAGCCTGTTCGCCTCCCGTCAGCCCACGCTGCCTTTCAATGGCTACGCCGCCCAGGTCGCCTCGCTGTACAAAGGCCTCGATCTGGCCAGGAACTTCTAGGCCAGTCTGGCCGGAAGGCGCCCTGCATGGTCACCCAGCGCCAGGTTCGGCTGTTCTGGCGGCCACTGGCCCACCTGGCCTGCGCGTTGCCGCTGATTTATCTCCTGCTTGAACTGGCGGAAGTGGGAGGTTTGCGCCTGGGAGCAAATCCCCAGCTGGCGATCCGGGACTTCCTGGGCGAGTGGGGCCTGCGCCTGCTGCTCGTGACACTGGCGATGACCCCGCTACGCTGGATCACGGGCACGCCCTGGCCATTGCAGTACCGGCGTCTGCTCGGCCTGTGGAGCTTCGCCTATCTGGCGTTGCATTTCGTGACGTATTTTCTGCTGGACAGGTCGCTGGACCTGCCGGTGATCATCGAAGACATCGTGAAGCGACCCTTCATCACCATCGGCTTCCTGGCCGTCGTGCTGCTGATCCCCCTGGCCGTAACCTCCACCGCTGGCTGGCGCCGGCGGCTGGGCGCGCGCTGGCTGACGCTGCACAGGCTGGTCTACCCGATCGCCATCCTCGGCTGCTGGCACTTCTACTGGCTGGTGAAGAAGGACGTGCGGGAGCCGCTGATCTATTGCGGCATCCTGGCGGTACTGCTGGGTTTCCGCGTGTGGCAGGCCCGCCGGCGCGCTGCTATGACGTGATGTTGTAGCCGCGCTCCTCGTGGAGGACGAGGTCCAGGCCTTCGTTCTCTTCTTCCGCGGTCACCCGCAGGTCGCAGACCAGCGCGGTTGCTTTCAGCAATAACCATGTCATACCGCCGGCCCAGACGATCGTCGCGACCGTACCGATCAGTTGCACACCCAGCTGGGCCGCGATGGTCCGGCCATCCGGGTGACCAATGCCCCCGAGGGCTGCTGCACCGAACACGCCGGTGAGTAGTGTGCCCATGATCCCGCCGACACCATGGACGGGGAAAACGTCCATGGAGTCATCAATGGCGAGTGCGCCACCCGGGCCTACGTAGCCGGAAGCGGGGGTAATGGTGCCAAGCCCGGCCACCATACCGGTGACGAGGCCCAGCACGCTGGGCTTGCCGAAACGAACCCACTCCTGGGCCATCCAGGCAACGCAGCCTGCTGCCGCAGCAATGTGGGTGACCAGCATGGCCATGCCGGCAGAGCCGTTGGCCGCCAGGGCACTACCGGCATTGAAGCCGAACCAGCCAACCCAGAGCATCCCGGCACCGGTCACGGCCGCGGGCAGGTTGTGGGGCGTCATCGCCTGACTCGGAAAGCCCCGCCGCTTGCCTATAACGAGCGCTGCCACGAGCGCGGCCACCCCGGCGTTGATGTGCACAACGGACCCGCCAGCGAAATCAAGGAATTTCATCTGGGCAAGCCAGCCGCCGCCCCAGACCCAGTGGGCTACCGGCACATAGACCAGCAGGAGCCAGAGGGTGGAGAAGAGCAGCATGGCCGCAAACCGCATGCGCTCCGCGAAGGCGCCAACGATGAGAGCAGGCGTGATGATGGCGAAGGTCAGCTGAAACATGGCGAACACGGACTCCGGGACTGTCCCGGTGACGGACTCCACCGTGATGCCCGCAAGAAACGCCTTGCTCAGTCCGCCGATCCAGGCCTGGGCGGCGCCCCCGTCGGTGAACACCAGGCTGTAGCCCACCAGCATCCAGAGCAGGGAGACGACCGCTGCAATGGCGAAACATTGCATGAGGACCGACAGTACGTTGCGACTGCGGACCAGCCCGCCATAGAACAGGGCCAGCCCTGGCAGGGTCATGAAAAGAACCAGTGCCGTGGCGCCGAGCAGCCACGCGGTATCGCCGCTGTTGATCATACTGATCGCGCCGGTCGGCGCTCCTACAGGGCGTTGTCGCCAGTTTCACCGGTACGGATACGCAGGGACTGGTGCAGCTCGGTCACAAAGATCTTGCCGTCGCCAACTTTGCCGGTCCGGGCCGCGGCCGTGATGGCCTCGATAACCCGCTCGACCAGTTCATCACTCACAGCGACTTCCACCTTGGACTTGGGCAGGAAGTCCACCACGTACTCTGCGCCCCGATACAGCTCGGTGTGACCGCGCTGGCGGCCGAAACCCTTCACCTCGGTGACGGTCATGCCGTTGACGCCGACCTCCGAGAGGGCATTGCGCACGTCGTCGAGCCGGAAGGGTTTGATGATGGCGGTAATCAGCTTCATGGGGGCTCTCTACAGGGTTGCCGTGCGGCCAATTCTAGCGCTGATGGACCCAGCGCAGGAGAGCGTTCTGGGCATCTTTGCCCCCGCCCCAGGTGGCCTTGGCCTGGTTCACGATCATGACGACCACGTAGTCCGCTCCCGACTCGCTGTGGACATAGCCGGCAATCGCGGTGACGCCATTGAGGGTGCCGGTCTTCAGGTGCATGTCGCCGGGCGACGGGTCATCCTTGAAGCGCCGCCGGGTGGTCCCGTCCAGGCCGGACAGGGAGAGGGACGCCTGGAACTCCGGCTGGAACGGGCTGGCGTGGGCCGTCAGGAGCATCCGGCCCAGGCTCGCGGCACTGATGCGGGTCTCCCGGGACAGGCCGGCGCCGTTCCCGAGGCGCAGTTCCGGGAAGCTGAGGCCCTGGCTGGCCAGCGCGGCCACCGTAGCCTGGCGCCCCTTCTCCAGCGTCCCGGGTGCGCCAAGCTTCTCTGCCCCCAGCGTGAGAAAGATCTGGCGGGCCATTACGTTGTTGCTGACCTTGTTGACGGGCCTGATCACTTCCGCCAGTGGCGGTGACTGAAAGGTGATGAAGGGGGTCTTGCCCGCCGGCACCTGCCCCTGGCGAAACCCTCCGGTTATCCGGCCGCCCTGTTCTTCCCAGAGGCCCCGAAAGGCGCCGTAGGCAAAAGTGGGGGCATCCAGGATCGAGCGGAGCAACTGGTACTCGTCGCACTGGCTGGCCAGGGAGCCGGCGAAGGTCACTCGCGGCCTGGCCGACGACTTGCCCACCACCATGCTGATGCCGCTCTTGCCGGACCCGCAGGTGCCCTTGAACAACCGCACGTTGTTCAGGATCTCCACGTTGGCGATGGCGGGATCGGCCAGAATCTCGACACGTCCCCGCGCAGCATCCGGCCGAAAAATGAAATTGACGGCCTGGTAGTTCACGAGCAACGCATCGGGCAGCGCGTTGTAGACCCGATAGTCCTGACCGTCAAAGGCGCCCGGATCCAGCTCTTCCCGGGCCAACCAGGAGTTGTCGATGATCAGGTCGCCATCGATGGTGCGCAGCCCGCGGTTGCGCAGATCGCGCTGCAGAAGCAGCAGCCGCTCCGTGACCAGGTAGGGGTCGCCATAGCCCTTAAGCAGAAGATCGCCGGTTAACGTGCCGCCCTCGAGGCGACCATCCGCATAAACTTCCGTGCGCCACTGGTAGGTGGGACCGAGCGCCTCGAGCGCCGCAAAGGTAGTCACGAGCTTCACTACCGAGGCGGGATTGCGCGGCACGTCGGCGTTGAAGGTCAGCAGCGGCTCGGCAGTGCCCGTCCGCTGTATGAAGACACTGACCGACGACTCGGGCAGCTGACGCTGCACGAGAATGCGATTGACGGACGCCGGCAGCGTGGTCTGTGGCTGCCCCAGCGCAGGCACGGCAGTGCCCAGCAGCAGGACGCCAGCCAACAGGCGGCAGTTCAGTTCCCTGCGGAACATGCGTGGGCGGACTCCCGGGTGAGGCCGCGAGGACCATTCCCCCCGGCGCGCGTGATTGTGCCGGAACTTCAGGCCGGGCGTCAGCGTCGGATCTGAAAGCTCTTGATGCGATCGGCCAGGGTGGAGGGACGAATGCCCAGAAGATCGGCAGCGCCACCCTTGCCCGCCACCCGCCAACCGGCCGCCTCCAGGGCAGCGAGGAGGTTGTTGCGCTGCTGGTCCCGCATCTGGATCTCCGTCAGAAACGGGTGGGTCTCCCCCGTCGCTCCTGCAGGCGGAGCAGCTGCAGGGGCAACACTGACCCCGACCTGCGCCTCAGGCAGGGACAGGTCGAGGCGCAGGTTGTCCCCGGTCGAGAGAATGACCGCCCGCTCGATCACGTTCTTCAGCTCACGGACATTGCCCGGCCAGGGATAACGCCGCAGGGCGTCCGCCTGGGCCTGGGTAATGGTTGGGCAGGATCGGCCGAATTCCCGGCAAACCTGCTGGAGAAAGTGCACCGCGAGCTGGACGACGTCGTCCCCGCGGCGGCGCAGAGGTGGCACCTGCACGGGGAAGACGCTCAGGCGGTAGTAGAGGTCCTCCCGGAACTCGCCGGCTTCAACCGCCTTTTCCAGATCCTTGTTGCTGGCGGCAACCACCCGCACGTCCACCATCCGCGTTGTTTCGTCGCCGACCCGCTCGAACTCCTTCTCCTGCAGAACCCGCAGCAGCTTGCCCTGAAGAGACAGGGGGATCTCGCCAACTTCGTCCAGAAAGAGGGTTCCCCCGTCAGCCAGCTGGAAGCGCCCGACCCGATCCCGATGGGCCCCCGTGAAAGCGCCACGCACATGACCAAAGAACTCGCTCTCAAAGAGCTCGTCGGGGATCGATGCACAGTTGACCTTCACCAGGGGAGCATCGGCCCGGCTGCTCCGCGTATGGATCGCGTGGGCTACCAGCTCCTTGCCCGTGCCTGTTTCACCCAGGATCAGGACACTCGCTGGCGTGTCGGCCACCGCCTCGATCCGTGCCAGCATGGCCAGGAGCGCCGGGCTGCCGCCGACGATCCGGCCAAAGTTCATGGACACCCGCACCTCTTCCCGGAGGTAATCCCGTTCCCGTTCGAGCTCCTCCTTGAGCCGGGCTATCTCGCCATACGCCTCCTTCAGGCGCGCTTCCGCCCGGTTGCGTTCCGTCACATCCTTGCTGGCTACGAGAGTGCGAACCACGGCCTGCCGGGCGTCCCGCTCGGTGTGGGACGACAGCAGGACTTCGCGCACGTCCCCGCTCCGGCTCACCATCTGGCGCGGCACGTTCCGGATGTCACCCGCGTTGATGATTTCCCGCAGGCGGCCAACCAGCGGCGCGCTGGAAGCATCGGTCATGAATTCGAGAATTGAGCGGCCAAGAACCTCATTGCGCGTGTAACCCAGCTTTTCGAGCCAGTGGTCGCTGACATCGGTCAGCCTCCCTTCAGGGTCGATGGTGTGGAGCATTGCCGGGGTGGCCTGGTAGAGATCCCGGTAGCGGCGCTCGAGACGGGCCCGGTCGGACAACTCGGTGAACACCGACAGGGAATGCAGGAAGAGTCCCGCCTCGTCGTACTCGGCGGTGCTCGTGACCAGCAGTTCCAGGATGGTGCCGTCGGCCGTCTGGAATTCCACCGGGACGTCGTCGAGCCGCCCGGTGCGCCGGAAGCAGGGGCGGTGCTCCTCCCGGATCCGTCTGGCGCTGTCGGCCGTGGCGACGTCCTCGGGCTGGCGACCCCGCAGCGCTCCCGCTGTAAAACCCGTCCTGCTCACCCAGTTGTCGCTGACCTCGATGAAACAGCCGTCCCGGTCCAGCAGGGCTGCCATGACGGGTATCCGCCGGAACAGCGCGAGATAGGAATCGGGTGTGGCCATCGCGAGAAGGTACACGGTTTTCCGCGCCTCTGGAAAACGTTTTTTCGTAAGTCACGGTTTATCGTGCTTTTGGAGCCGCTAAGTGATTGATTCTATAGACGCCAACTTTGGCACGACTCCTGCAAACCGTCTTCCATCAAGTGCTTTGCTGGCGTCCACGGCCCTCCAAGTGGCCGTCAGCAGGTCCGTCCCCCCGGAAAGCCTTGAAACGCGGCACGACTTTGACCCCCCTCGAAGTCCTGCCCGTGGAGCCCCTGGCTGGCGCTATCCGCGTCAGCCTGCGGGCTCCTTCTTTTTTCTGGCGCTTGAAAGCGCCGCCCCGCGCAACCACAGCGATACTTCAGGCAGCCTTGTGGCCTGCTGCAGCGGAGTAACAGCCCATGTCGAACGCCGTTCAGGCTACCGGTCTCGCCACTTTCGAGAAGGACGTCCTTGAGGCTTCCCACCACTTGCCGGTGATTGTGGATTTCTGGGCGACCTGGTGCGGGCCCTGCAAGACGCTCAGTCCGATCCTTGAGACCGTGGCCGCGTCCCTCGTCGGCCGTGCCCGGGTGCTGAAGGTTGATACCGATGCCGAGCAGGAGCTGGCGCGCCAGTTCCAGATTCGCAGCATCCCCACCGTCATGCTCTTCAGGGACGGCAAGCTCGCCAGCCAGTTTGTGGGTCTGCAGCCGGCCCACGCCATCCAGGAGTGGGTGGCACCGTTCCTGGCGCCCGACGAGGCAGCCCCCGCCGCCGCACCGACGGAGAAGTCGCCAGAAGACCTGGCGGAAGAGGCTTTGCGGGCTGGGGATCCGGCCACGACCCGCAGGCTCCTTGATGAGCTGCCGGCGGATCGCCAGGAAACCGAGCGGGTGCGCGGGCTGCGCGTGCAGGTGTATTTCGCAGAGGAACTCAGGGAGGTCAGCGCGGGAACCGCTGATCTCGATGCGCTGTATCGCGAGGGACTGACGGCGGCGGGGGCCGGCGCCCACGGCAGGGCCGCCGAAGCCTTCCTGACCCTCACTACGCGGAGTCGCGCCTATCGGGACGATGCCGGACGGCTGGCACTGCTACGCCTGTTTGAGTGGCTCGGCAGCCCGGATCCCGTAGTCCAGGACTACCGGCGGCGGCTGGGACACCTGCTGCACTAGGGTTTTTCCGCTGGTTTCTCGTCGTTCTTCTTTACGAACCAGCGCTCCCGCAGGCTGGAGTAGTGGCCGCGCAAGGCCTCACGGCCCTCCGGCGTGACGCTGTGCCTGACCTTGGCCAGCCAGAGCTTTGCCCAGGCGAACTCGATGGCGAGAATGGCAAGGCCCAGCAGAATGACCGCCAGGCCGGGGCCCGGCGTGGCCAGCATGATGATTCCACCCAGCAGAATGGTGCCGCCGATGACCGCGATGACGATGCGGCGGGCAATCTTGTAACTGACTTCGCCAAGCCGGCGGATCACTGGTCGAGATTGTCCTTGAGAAATGCGGTGGTCCGGCGCCACGCATCCTCGGCGGCGGGCGCGTCGTAAGCGGTCCCGGACGGATTCGCAAAGGCGTGGTCAGCCCCTTCGTAGACCCGGATATCAGCGTTCTTGCCCAGCCGCTGCAGAGCCGCCTCGAAGGCCGTCACCGTAGGCAGCGGCACCACCCGGTCCTTTGAACCGAAGAGGCCAAGGATCGGCATCCTGAGGGTCGCCAGCTCCGCGTCCGTGACCTTGACTGAACCGTAGTAGATAACCGTTGCATCGATCTGGTCGGGGAACAGCAGGGCCGCCCGCAGCGACCAGCGGCCGCCGAGGCACCAGCCGATGGTGCCGATGCGCGGAGCCTTTTCCACTTTATCCAGATACCGGTAGGCCGCCCGCAGGTTCTCTTCGGCGGGGCCGGGGTTCGCCGTGAGTTCCTGACTGAGCTTCATCGCCGCCGGGGGCTGCGTGGCCAGTTTGCCGCCATACAGGTCTACCGCAAGCACCACGTAGCCCTCTGCGGCAAGCCGCCCCGCTTCGTCCCGGACGTTATCGTTCAGGCCCCACCACTCGTGGATGACGATGAGGCCGGGCAAGCGGCCGCGCGCCTGCTTTGGCCGCACGAGCCAGCCCTCGACGGGCGCGCCACCAACAGTGCCATAGCTGACCGTTTTGCCGGTGACTGCCGCCACGGGGGGCGTCGTGGCCGCTGGAGTCGCCACGGGCACGTCGTGAGCATGGGCCTCGGCGGTGCGCTCCAGGGTCTCCCGGTCGGAGGCGCTGACCGGGGAGTCCGACTGGCTCGAGCAGCCGGCCAGAAAGACGATGAGAATCAGACGGCGCAACAGCACAAAAGTCTCCTTGCCCGCAGGAGCGCCGACCGGCGCCATCGACAAATCAGCGCAAGCGGCTCTGGATCGACGCCAGGGTCTTGTTACCGGGACAGACCTTGGCAAAGGGCAGGCTGGCGAGGGGGCCAGGGGGCGTATTCGCCAGTTCGTGCATATCCGGCTTGGTCTCGTCGATGTACAGCAGGCCCGTAACGATCTCACCGGCCTTCTGATGCGTCTGGATATACTCGAAGGCCGCGACCCGGTCGGTGGGGTCGTAGGCGCCGTCCGCCTTGCGCAGCACGATCTGGCTGCCGTCGTGCATCTGCACGGGCATGGCCTCGCCGGCCGCGTACTGGGCGCGAATCTCCCTGGCGGGGGGCACGAAGTCCGCGTAAATCGCCGTCATGGCGTGCTTGCGGGTGAATTCGTAGCTCTTGGTGGAGCCCTCATGATCATTGAAGGTCACGCAGGGGGAAATCACGTCAATCACCGCGAAGCCCCGGTGCGTCAGCCCTGCCTTGATCAGCGGGACCAGCTGCTCCCGGTCGCCGGAAAAGCTGCGCGCGATGAAGGTAGCCCCCGTCGCCAGCAACGTGAGTGCCGGATCAATAGGTGGCTGCTGGTTGGTTTCACCCTTCTTTGCCCGGGAGCCTACGTCTGCCGAGGCCGAGAACTGGCCCTTCGTGAGGCCATACACGCCGTTGTTCTCGATCAGGTAGAGCATGTTGAGATTACGCCGGACGGCGTGGAGGAACTGACCCAGGCCGATGGAGAGCGTGTCCCCGTCGCCGGACACGCCAATGTAATACAGGTCCGGGTTCGCGGCATTGGCGCCGGTTGCCACCGACGGCATGCGGCCGTGGACCGTGTTGAAACCGTGGGAAGCGCTGGCAAAGTAGGCGGGCGTCTTTGACGAACACCCGATACCGGACAGCTTGGCCATGCGGTACGGGGGAATCGCAAGCTCAAAGGCAGCCTGCATGATCGCGCCCGTAATGGAGTCGTGGCCGCAGCCGGCGCAGAGGGTGGACATGGCCCCCTCGTAGTCCCGCACGGTCAGATTCAGCTCGTTGCGGGGGAGCTGCGGATGGGCAACTTTTGGCTTGGTGATGAAGCTCATGCGGCTTTGCCTCGCGCGAGATCCTGATTGACGCCGTCCACGACGGACCTGGCGAGGATTGGCAGCCCGTCGTAGTGGAGCACGGGCACGAGCTTGTTGGGATCAACCCGGGTTTCCAGCATCAGCAGGCTGCGCAGCTGCGCGTCCCGGTTCTGCTCGACGACGTAGATGCGATCGTGGCTGTCCAGGTAGTCCTGCACATCCTTGCCGAAGGGAAAGCCCTTGACGCGAAGGTAGTTGAGACGCAGCCCCGACTCCGCCAGCTGGGCCCGGGCTTCCTTGACGGCATTATCACAGGAGCCGATGGTGAGGAACCCGCTGCGGCACTTGGGATCAATGTCAGCCTCGGCGGTTGGCATCAGCTCTTTGGCGGTGTCGAACTTGCGGCGCAGGCGGTCCACCACGGCCTGATACTCCGCAGCGTCCTCGGTATAGGCGCCATACATGTTGTGGCCGGAGCCCCGGGTAAAGAAAGCCCCCTTCGGGTGGGTGCCCGGGAGGGTCCGGGCAGCGATGCCGTCGCCATCCGTGTCCGTGTATCGATTGAACTTCGGCAACGCCGCGATCTGCTCGGCGGTGAGCACCTTGCCGCGATCCGGCTGGTAGCTGTCGTCCCACTTGAGGTCGCGGCACATCCAGTCGTTCATCCCGATGTCGAGGTCGGTCAGGACGATGACAGGCGTCTGCAGCCGCTCAGCCAGGTCGAAGGCCTGCACGGCCTGATAAAAGGCCTCTTCCGGATTGGCCGGAAACAGCAGAACGTGCCGGGTATCGCCGTGGGAGGCGTAGGCGCAGGCCATCAGGTCGGCCTGCTGAGTGCGCGTGGGCATGCCGGTCGAGGGCCCGCAGCGCTGGACGTCGAAGACCACGGCTGGAATCTCGGTGAAGTAGCCATAGCCCAGAAATTCGTTCATCAGCGAAATTCCGGGACCGCTGGTCGGGGTGAAGGACCTGGCGCCATTCCAGCTGGCGCCAAGCACCATGCCGATGGCACCGAGCTCGTCCTCAGCCTGGATGATGCAGTAATTGGCCTTGCCGGTTTCCGGGTCCTTCCGGTACTTGTCACAGAACTTCTTGAACGCGTCCATCAGGGACGTGGACGGCGTAATGGGGTACCAGGCACCCACCGTGGCGCCGGCGTAGAGACAGCCGAGTGCTGCTGTCGTGTTCCCGTCGATCATGATGTGATCGCGGGTCTTGTCGAGTGTGCGGGCCCGGAACGGCAAGGGACAGCTGAAGTTTTCCTTCGCGTAGGCAAACCCCAGATCGATGGCCTTCTGGTTGGCATCCAGCAGGCTGGCCTTGGCAGCAAACTGCTCGTTCAGCAGCTGCTTGATGATGTTCATGTCCAGGTCGAGAAGCGCCGCGAGCACGCCGACGTACATGATGTTTTTCATCAGGATGCGTGAGCGGGCGTTGTTGAAGTTCTCGTTGCAGATACGGGACAGAGGCACTGCAAGGATGTGGATGTCAGTCCGGTTGAACAGCTGGCTGCGGGGCCAGGTGGAGTCGTAGAGCAGATAGCCGGCGGGCGCGACGTCCGCGTGGTCCTTGCGGTAGGTCTCCGCATTCATCGCCACCATCAGGTCAACCCGGCCCGAGCGCGCCAGGTGGCCCTCCGCACTGACCCGGATCTCGTACCAGGTGGGCAGCCCCTGGATATTGGACGGGAAGTAGTTCTTGCCGCAGACAGGAATGCCCATGCGGAACAGGGACTTCATCAGCATGGAATTGGCACTGGCCGAGCCCGTGCCATTCACGTTGCCGATCTTCAGCGTGAAATCGTTGTCCTGGGGACGTTTACTGACGATGCTCATCGGGGCTGCCTGGCCTCATCGCTGGCGTGGGGGTGCAGGAGCGTGAACTTCTGCATGTCCCAGGCGGCTGTGGGACAACGCTCGGCGCAGAGTCCGCAGTGCACGCAGAGGTCTTCGTCCTTGACCATGACGCGACCGGTCTGGGGCAGTGGCCCGGAGACGAAGAGGTCCTGGCTAATGTTCGGCGCCGGCGCCGTCAGGCGGCCCCGGAGCTCTTCCTCCGTGCCGGACGGCGTCATCGTCAGACAGTCCACCGGACAGATATCGATGCACGCGTCGCACTCGATGCACAGCTTGTCGGTAAAAACGGTCTGGACGTCGCAGTTCAGGCAACGCTCGACCTCCTCGGCAAACTGTTCCGCGGTAAAGCCCAGCTCCACCTCGATGTTCAGCTTCTGAAAGCGCTCCTTGAGCCCCACATGCGGCATCAACCGGCGCTCGGCGCTGTTGTAGTTGTTGCTGTAGGCCCACTCGTGCATGCCCATCTTCGAGGTCTGCAGATTCATGCCGTCAGGCAGCCGGTCTGCCACGGCCTCGCCCTGGCAGTGCTTGTGGATCGAAATGGCGGCCTGGTGACCGTGCTCGACGGCCCAGATGATGTTCTTGGGACCGAAGGCGGAGTCGCCCCCAAAAAAGACGCCGGGGCGGGTGGATTCAAAGGTTTTCTCGCCGATCTTCGGCACGTCCCACTTGTCGAACTCGATACCCAGGTCCCGCTCGACCCAGGGAAAAGCATTCTCCTGGCCGACGGCGACGATGATGTCGTCGGCAGGGAGCATCTCTTCGCCGAGGATGCGTTCTGCCGTGATCCGGCCGCTGGCGTCGACGTCGTATTCCATGACATCGAAGAGCATGCCCCGGAGCTTGCCGCCCTCGGTGACAAAGGCCTTCGGGGAGCGGTTGATGACGATCTCCACCTGCTCTTCTTCCGCATCATCCAGCTCCCAGACGGAAGCCTTGAAAAACTGCCGGGGCTTTCTCGCCATCACCTTGACGCTTTTGGCGCCCAGGCGCAGTGAAGTGCGGCAGCAATCCATCGCCGTGTTGCCCACGCCGATGATCAGCACCTTCTCGCCGATGGCCTTGATGTGTTCGAAGGCCACGGCTTCGAGCCAGTCGATGCCGATATGCACGCGGGCTGCGTCGTCGTAGCGGCCGGGAAGCTTCAGCTCCTTGCCCTTCGGGGCGCCGGTGCCGACAAAAATCGCGTCGAAGCCTTCAGCAAGCAGGAGCTTCATGCTCTGGATGCGATGGCCTGTCTTGAGTTCGGCACCCATGCCGACGATGTCGTCGATTTCCCGGTCGAGCACTTCCGCCGGCAGGCGGAAGGAGGGAATGTTGGAGCGCATCAACCCCCCCGGCACCTGCAGGCCCTCAAAGATGACCACCTCATAGCCGAGAGGCAGCAGGTCGTTGGCCACCGTCAGTGACGCAGGGCCCGCACCCACGCAGGCCACCCGCTTGCCGTTCTTCTGCGCCGGCGCCTTGGGCAGCCGGTCGGTGTAATCATCGGCCAGATCCGCCGCCACCCGCTTCAGGCGGCAGATAGCCACCGGCTTGTCCTCGACACGCCCACGGCGGCAGGCTGGCTCGCAGGGCCGGTCACAGACCCGCCCAAGAATGCCGGGGAAGACGTTGGACTGCCGGTTCAGCAGGAAGGCTTCGGTGTACTGGCCCTGGGCGATCAGCCGGATGTAGCCCGGCACATCGGTGTGCGCAGGGCAGGCCCACTGGCAGTCGACAACCTTGTGAAAGTAGTCCGGATTCCTGGTATCGGTCGGCTGCATGGGGCTCTGGAACTGCTCGGCAACGGGTCAGAAGGGATCGGGGCGACGGCCCCACCAAAAGTCGCAGGGATTATACATAGCCGTTCCCCGCGGCAAATCGTCTGTTGACGCCGCCCCTGCCTTAAGTGAAACAATGCGGCGCGATGAGCACAGCAGTCCCTGAAGGCCCTCCGCCCGCGCGCTACGCCGCCCTCGCCCTGCAGCTGACGACGGCCTGTATTAACGACTGTGCCGACCGGGCAGCGGCCAGGGCGCGCATGGCCGGGAACCTGGCCCGGGTCGGGGCCTCGGTGGCCGCCAGCAAGGCCTTCATCCGGCAGTTCAGCGGCATTGACGTGAAACTGGTGGTGCTGCCCGAGTATTTCCTCACCGGCTTCCCGCTGGGCGAGTCGGTCCCGGTCTGGCGGGACAAGGCCGCGCTCCAGATCGACGGCCCTGAATACCAGGCGCTGGCGGATATCGCCGCCCGGTCAGACGTCTATCTGGCGGGCAATGCCTACGAAGTGGACCCCCACTTCCCGGAACTCTATTTTCAGACCTGCTTCATCATCGCCCCGAACCGGGAGACGGTGCTGCGCTACCGCCGGATGATTTCCCTCTCCGGGCCCACCCCCTATGACGTCTGGGACCGGTACCTGGAAATCTATGGCCTGGAAGGCGTCTTCCCGGTGGCTGACACGCCGATTGGCCGCCTCGCCGCGATTGCCTCGGAAGAAATCCAGTACCCGGAGATTGCCCGCATGGGCGCCCTGCGCGGTGCGGAAATCTTCGTCCACCCCTCCAGCGAAGTCGGTAGCCCGTCAGTCGCGCCCAAGGAACTCGGTCGCCGGGCCCGGGCTGCGGAGAACATCGCCTATGTGGTGTCAGCCAATTCGGCAGCGCTCACGGGAACCGCGCTCCCGGCCGAGTCCACCACGGGTATGTCCAAGGTGGTCGATTACTACGGCCAGATCCTGGCCGAAGCGGCCCCGGGCGGCGAATCCATGGTGGCCTACGCCACGCTCGACCTGGGAGCACTGCGCGCCTGCCGGAGGAAAACCGGGCTGTCGAATGTGCTGTCACGACAGCCCCTGCAGGCTTACGCGGAGAGCTACCGGCAGACAGTGATTCGACCCGCGAACCTGCTGCTGGATGGCGGCAAGGCGCGCGCGCCCGAACGGCGAGAGTTCACGGAGTGGCAGCTGGCGGATATCGAGCGTCTGGTTAAACGCCGCGTCCTGTAAAGCGCCGCCGCAATGCACGAGCCGTCCGCAGGACAGCTCTCAAAAAAACCGCGCCGCCTCAGAAGGGAGGCGGCGCGGTCATGGAGCCACACCGGGCGCCGTCACGCTCAGGGTATAGCGCAGGCTCCGCCATTGTTGAACTGGTCGAGGGCGTTCTTGAGGGGCTCGCCGCCGTCCCACTTCTTGCGACTGGCACCAATGCCGCCGTGGCTGCAGAGCCACGCCTCCGCATTCGACGTCAACGCACAGGTGTTGCCGGACGCCACACCTAACTTGGCCGCAATGAGCTGTCGCGCCATGATGATCGTGACATCACCCCGGGGGGACGCCCCGAGTACGCTGATGAGCTCTGCCTGGTTAAGGGTATTGGCGCAGATCACCATGCTGCTCACCGGCCAGACTTCTGGATGGTTCATCCAGAAGCCGATCGTGTGCGGAGGCAGCGTCGGCGCGCTGGGCGGCGGCGCAATGTCGCCCTTGGCGCGATCGGCCGTCCAGGCCCCGGCAAAGCTGCCGGAGAAGCTAGATCCCTCGAGCGCCATGAGCAGACTGACGTCGCCACCGACGCCCCCAAAGCGGCTCAGCATGCTCCCAGCCGTGGCATCCATCTGGAAATCGGCCAGGTCCGTGCCACCCGGGATGCCGATATCAATGATGCCATAGTCAGCAATCGTGCCCGAAACCAGGACGCCGCTATAGGACGTACTGGCGTCCGTATCGGTCACGTTCCCGGAAATGCTAAACGTGCCTCCGGAGAGAACGCCGCCGCCATCGATGGTGGCCGTGATCGTCAAGCCGCCACCCACAATGAATTCCTCAGTGCCCGCGCCGGTGAACGTCATAAACACCGGGGTAGCGGTTATGGTCAGCGTGGACCCGCTATAGGTGGCACCCTGACTCGCCAAGCCCTCGGTGAAACTGATGCGGGGATAGTCAACCTGGACGCCCAGCAGGACGCCATTACCTGCCCACGCACAGCCGCACGCGAGCATCGCGGCGCCGGCAAGGGCTGTGTGTCGTAATCGTAATGTGGGTGTCATCGCCTTGTCCCTCTGGCTCTTCTAAGGTTCCCCCATTGTTATGTACTCCGTTTCTATTTTATTTTCCACTTTTTTTTAGCTCTATTTTTATTCCAGTTTTAGTTCTATCAGGATCCGCGCCGCCGCAGCCACCCGAAGCTGGCCAGTGCCGAACCGAACAACCAGACTGCCGGTGGCACCGGCACGTACGAGTCCACTGTCGTTGAACTGGCAGAGAAATTGTTCTTCCAGAAAGTGATGCCTTTCGAATCCCAGGATTCGACCGGGGTGCCCACGGGCAGCAGGGGGTGGACCAGATTGAAGGTCGAGGCAATGACGTAGCCAGGGGTGCCGTTGGTGGGGGCCATATCGCCGCCGGTGGAAGTGAACGCAAACTCAAAGGTACCCGCGGCATCCAAGCCGCTGTAGCCGAAAAAAGTCGCATAGCCCCGGGGAATCGCGCTGGTGGGCGTCCCTGTTATAAGGGTCCCGCTCTGGAACAAGGCATTGCTGGTCAAACCTTTGCCTAACAGGGCGCTGGTATACGTGGTGGCATCGGTGGTAAACGGATCGGTGAGCAGGATTCCCGACAACGTGGTGCCGCCACTGCCGAACCCGAGAACGACAGTCAGGCTGTAATTCGTCCCGCTCGAATTACTCACCGCCAGCGACCCGCTGCCGTAGGGATTAAGACTCTGGGCACCGTCCAGGGTGATCGTCAGGAGTCCATAGCTCTTCGCCCAATCCTGGGGGCCGCTGAAGCCATTGTTGCCCCCACCGCCGGTGCCACAGACCCCGAAAGTGCCGTTACTTTGCTTCGAGTTGCAAATCGCCTTGTAGGTGTATGACAGGGTAGCGCCCGTGGTGGTGAGGTCCGGGTATCTTGGTGTCAGACCAATACTTGCCGCGTTGCTCAATGGTGATGCGGCAAGCAAAACACCTGCCAGAGCCGCCGCCGGCAAAAAGGCCATTGTTTTTGTTTTTAGGGTTGCCATGGTTTTTTACGCCCGATTATTTGGAAGCTGTTGGCTGTCGGGC
>SHZI01000030.1 GCA_009692345.1 Gammaproteobacteria bacterium
TAGAAGCGCCGACCGGCGCGATCGATATTGATCGCGCCGGTCGGCGCTTCTACACTCGTCTCATGACCGACCCGGAGATCCGCCACGTCCTCGACTTCTGGTTCCAGCCGGGGACCATGGACCAGCCGACGATAGACAGCCGGATGGACCGGTGGTTCACGGCTGATGCCGTGACCGATGCCGTGATCCGCACCGAGTTCGGCCCGCTGGTAGACAGGGCATCGAAGGGTGAACTGGAGTCCTGGACGGGCACACCGGAAGGGCGGCTGGCACTGATCCTGATGCTGGACCAGTTCCAGCGGAGCATTTACCGGGGCACGTCGAAGGCCTTCTCCCGGGACCCCCACGCCCTCAAGCTCTGCGTTGAGGGGGCCATGAGTGGCGACTACAAGACCCTCACCCCGTTCCAGCAAGCCTTCTACTTCATGCCGCTGCAACACGCTGAGTCGCTGAAGATCCAGGCCCGGTCAGTGAAGATTTACGAAGGGCTGGTCAGCGGGGTGTCCGACACGCTGAAAGCCACCTTTCTCACCTTCGCCCAGTTCGCGGAGCTGCACCACGACATCGTGGAGTCCTTCGGGCGTTTTCCGCACCGGAACAAGGCCCTCGGCCGGCCGAACACGCCGGAGGAAGCAGAATATCTCGGCGCCGGAGCCCTGCCTTCGGCCAATAGAACGTCCTGCCTACTGGAGGAACTGCCATGCACTACCACGCACCCCGCCGGGTCGCCATCATCGGCGGCCGACGCATTCCCTTCTGCCGCGCCAACACGAGCTACGTGCATCAGTCCAATCAGGACCTGATGACAGCCGCGCTCCAGGCCGTTGTCGATGCGTTCAAACTGAAGGGCGAGCGTCTCGGCGATGTGTCCCTGGGCGCCGTGATAAAGCACTCCCGGGACTGGAATCTGGCGCGGGAGTGCGTACTGGGCACGGCGCTGGCTCCCGAGACCCCGGCCTTCGACCTGCAGCGGGCCTGCGGCACGAGCCTGGAAGCCGCCATCCTGCTGGGTAACAAAATCGCGCTGGGCCAGATTGATTCCGGCATTGCGGCAGGGACGGACACGATCAGTGACGTGCCGATTGTGTATCCGGACGAGTACGCAGAGATCCTGCTGGCCAGCGCCCGGGGGCGGAATGCCGGCGAGCGGCTGAAGCCCTGGCTGGGCCTGCGCCCGTCGATGTTCAAGCCGGTAGCGCCGGGCGTGATTGAGCCGCGGACCAAGCTGTCCATGGGCCAGAGCACCGAGATCACGGCGAAGCAGTGGAGCATTACCCGGGCCGACCAGGATCAGCTGGCGCTGGAATCCCACCAGAAAGCGGCCAGGGCCTACGACGAGGGCTTCTACAAGGATCTGGTCGTGCCGTTCCAGAAGGCTACGGAAGACAACAACATCCGGCGGGACTCGTCGCTGGAGCGGCTGGGGAAACTGAAACCGGTGTTCGACCGGGGCGCCGCCGGCACGATGACGGCGGGCAACAGCACCCCACTCACCGATGGCGCGGCGGCCGTGCTGCTGGCCTCGGAAGACTGGGCGAAGGCCCGGGGCCTGCCCATCCAGGCCTACCTACGCTACGGCAAGGTGGCTGCGGTGGACTTCGTGAAGAAGGAAGGACTGCTGCTGGCACCCGCCTATGCGGTGTCGGCCATGCTGGCCGATGCAGGGCTGGGGCTGCAGGACTTCGATTTCTACGAGATCCACGAGGCCTTTGCCGCGCAGGTCCTTGCGACGCTGAAGGCCTGGGAGTCACCGGAATTCTGCCGGGACAAGCTCGGGCGGAATCAGCCTCTGGGCTCGGTGGATCGCGCGAAGCTGAATCTGAAGGGCGGGAGCATTGCCATAGGGCATCCTTTTGCGGCGACCGGGGCGCGAATCGTTTCGTCGCTGGCGAAAATGCTGGAGCAGCGGGGATCAGGACGCGGGCTGATTTCGATTTGTACGGCGGGGGGCATGGGGGTTACTGCGATCCTGGAGCGCTGAGCCAGGACGCTGGCTAAAACCATCGCATTCGGCCACGGTGGATCACCGCCCAGCCCGCCGTGGCGGCTGAAACCCGACGTCAGGAACCCCTCACATGACCTCCTTCGACCGCTTCCTAGACGCCAGCCAATGCCTTCCTCTGGCAGACCACCGAAGTCACCCTCGCAATGCTCTACCGGAACACCGGCAACCCGGAGAATCCCCACGGCGGCACCATGTGGGTGATCAGCAAGGCACTGGCGGTGGTCTCCACCCTGGGCTTCCTCAAGACCGATGCCCAGCTCGACAACCTGAGCGGCCTTGGCACACGGGGCTCATGCTCTTCGTCAACATTCCGGTGATGTGGTTCCTGGGCTGGCGCGCGATGGGCGCCTACCGGGACTATCTGTGGAGGCTGGACGCGGGTGCGATGACGCCGCGGCCGTAGGAGCGCCTTTAGGCGCGATAGAAAACGGGATCGCGCTGGTCGGCGCTCCTACGACGAGCGGTTCTTGACGAACGAGCCGGGCGCGTCTTCAAGCACGGGGAGCTTCGCGTCCCCAGGCTTCCGGGCCGGCACCATGGGGCCGGACTGGGGCGCCAGCCAGGCCTGCCAGTCAGGCCACCAGCTGCCGGGGTGCTCCAGGGCGCCACGCAGCCAGGGATCGATCTCCCAGGGCTCCTCTGCATTCAGCCAGTACTGATACTTGTTGGCGTCGGGCGGATTGATTACCCCCGCAATGTGGCCCGAACCTGCCAGCACGAAACGCACCGGACCCGCGAAGTTGTGCCGGGCCTTGAAAACCGAGCGGAACGGTGCGATGTGGTCTTCCCGGGTGGCCTGCAGGTAAACCGGGACGGTGACCTTGGTCAGGTCGATAGGTACGCCCGCGAGCGTCACGGCGTTGGGCTTGACGAGGTTGTTCCACAGGTACATCTGGCGCAGGTAGAACAGGTGCATCTTTCGTGGCATGCGGGTGGCATCCGCGTTCCAGTGCAGCAGATCAAAGGGCTGTGGTTCCTTGCCGAGAAGATAGTTGCCGACGAAGAAGGACCAGATCAGGTCGTTGGCCCGCAGCATGTTGAACGTGGTGAACATCGCCTCGCTTTCCAGGTAGCCCTTCTCGCCCATCATCTGGTCGAGACTGTCGAGCTGCTTCTCGTCGATGAAGACGGCCAGATCTCCGGGCTCCGAGAAGTCCACCTGGGCGGTAAACATGGTTGCCGTCTTTAAGCGCTGGTCACCAATGCCAGCAAGGTAGCCGAGCGCGACACCAATCAGGGTGCCGCCAATGCAGTAACCCAGACCGTGCACCTCGTGCTCGCCGGTCGCTGCTTCGACAGCGTCCAGGGCCGCGATGATCCCTTCGGTCAGGTAGTTCTCGAATTCCTTGTGGGCCCGTGTCTCATCCGGGTTAACCCAGGACACGACAAAGACCGTATAGCCCTGACTCACGGCCCAGCGCACCAGAGACTTCTTCGCCGTGAGGTCGAGGATGTAGTACTTGTTGATCCAGGCCGGCACCATCAGGATCGGCGTGCGATGCACCTGCTCGGTCAGCGGCTCGTACTGGATCAACTGGATAAGGTCGTTCTGGAAAACGACCTTGCCGGGTGTCGTAGCCAGGTTAGTGCCCAGCTCGAAGGCGTCCGGATCGCTCATCGTGATCCGCAACTTGCCATTACCCCGCTCGAGATCCCGCTGGTAGTTACTCAAGCCATCCCGCAGGTTCTGGCCCTGGGTTTCGAAGGTCGCACGCAGCACTTCGGGATTGGTCCAGACGAAATTACTGGGGGAGAAGGCGTCGGCGAACTGCCGAGTGTAGAAATCGACCTTCTTCGCCGTCTGGGGGTCCAGTCCCGCCACTGTAGACATGGTCTCGACCAGCCACCGGGACGTGATCAGGTAGGACTGCTTCATGTAGTCGAACAGCGGATTCTCATTCCAGTCCGGGTGCTTGAAGCGCCGATCACCCTTATCCGGCTCCGCCACAGGCTGGGTCGCTCCCTGCCCCATGGCAGTGCCCGCCAGGGACGCGGACATCTGCTGCCACAACAGCATGTGCTGCTGCCAGAGCTGGAGATTCGCCTGAATGAGTTTCGCGGGATCCATGGCCAGCTGCTGAGCAGCAGCCTGCATTGCCGGCGCCACATTGAGCGGGTCGGGATTGGCCGGTGGGCCCAGACCCATGGCAGCCCGGGCCGTCGGCGTCTTCATCATCTCTGCGAACATGGCCTGGGCCTTGCTCGTGAGAGCTTTGAGTTCCCGGGCGAAAGCGGCCGGGTCCGGAACGGCAACTTTTGGTTCAGCGGCTGACAAGAGTGGTACTCAAATCTTCGGTGGGTCGCCGCTCTTCTGGGCGGAGGACGGTTCAGGGGGAGTCGGTGCTGCCGGGCGGCTGGCGCTGCCCGGCGGGTTGAGCATGTCGAGAAAGGTTTTCTGCATCTGGCCCCAGGCCTCCAGGTTTTTCTGGGCCATGGATTGCATCGTGCTCAGGGGCGTCATGCTCAGCGGTGCCATTCCCATCGTTTTCTGGATCTGGTCCTGAAGCACCTTTTGCTGGCCCATGAAGACCTCGACACTCCGCTCCAGGTAGCCGCCCATCATGTCCTGCAGGGGATTACCGTAGAAGCGGATGATGTGCTTCAGCATCTCCGCCGAGAGAATCGGCCGGCCACCCTGCTCCTGCTCGGTGATCACCTGGAGCAGGATGCTGCGCGTGATGTCCTGGCCGGTGGTGTCATCCATCACAACCACGTCTTCGCCGCTCGCTACGAGCTGGCGGATGCCATCGAGCGTGACGTGGCGGCTTGCCTGGGTGTCGTAAAGCCGGCGGTTAGCATATTTTTTTATTGTTCTGGGCATGACTGACCCTGCTTGATTCTGGAGGCCTGCACTGAGAAAGGTTCCGCACTGCAAGAATACTACTCCCGGGTGGGGGGAGCAGCTGAGCACGAGTCCGGATCCCGTTAAGCCAGTAGGCTAAAGAAAAGGGGCAGTGACCGATGGCCGCCGCCCCTTGAAGAGCCAGTAAGTAGTTCTTTTAGCCAGGCCTTAGGCAGCCTTCGACTTGGCGACCGGGGCCTGAGTGACAGCCTGGGCCGTGGCCTGGGCCGTGGCCTGGGCCGTGGCCTGGGCCGTGGCCTGGGCAGTCGCCTGGGCCTTGGCCTGGAAGGCGCTCATGATTTCCACGTATTCCTGGGAACGGCGGACCAGCTGCTCGCCGAAGGTGCGGGCGTGCTCGGTCTGCTTGGCCAGGAGCTGGGCGTAGTCCGACGCCTGGGTCGACAGGCGGGCCTGCTCCACGGCGAAGTTGATGTAGTCGCCGAGTACCGCGTAGTTCTGGCGGGACAGACGCTCGAAAGCATCAGTGGCGACGGCATTGGCAGCCATCATGGGCTCGAGGGCTTCCTTCTGGAAACCGGGGAAGTTCATGAACGCGTTGTTCTGGGTCGTCATGGTGAGTCTCTCCTTGCTTAGGCCATTTGCCCCACTTGGGCGAGGGGGATAGTAAAGGAGAAAATTGTGCAGCGCAAGACCGTTTTATTTTTTCGCGTTAAGTATTGATTAGTATTGTTTTACGTTGCTTTATTGGCCTAGATTCAGAGCTCCAATAATGCGCCGCACTAGACCTTCT
This sequence comes from Gammaproteobacteria bacterium, assembly GCA_009692345.1. Classification (GTDB taxonomy): domain Bacteria; phylum Pseudomonadota; class Gammaproteobacteria; order Steroidobacterales; genus SHZI01. The sequence continues at coordinate 5,599 of SHZI01000030.1, forward strand.
GTGACCCATAAATGACATGCATCTGTCATTGGGGTGCAACCGCCGGTCTGGATAGCGCCCATCAAGGTAGCCGGCCAGGAGGGCCACGATGACCCAACGTATCAGAGGGAACGGAATCCCCAGCTGGCCTGAGGCCCTGCGGCGGGCAGCGCTACCTGACTTTCGTGGCCCCAGGTCACCGTCTGAAGCACCCCTTGGAGGACCGGCCCGGGTCTGGAGAACCTACAAACTGGAGAGCACTGCCCATGGAAGAAGATCTGCTGATGCACCTGTTGGCCACTTTTCCGACAGAGAGTCGGAATACACCGAGGCTGTCCCGGCCTGAGACGCCAAACGCCGACAGCCATCTGGTCATTCGAGGCTATAGGGTGCCATTCACGTCGCCGGTGGACGACGCGATGCTGGGCATCCTCAGCGATTTCCGCCGGAACGGTTTCAGCCAGTAGGCCTCCAGTAGTTCTAGGGCAGCTGGGCTGCCGGTAGCGCGAGCAGCAGCAAAACTGGCAACGTTGCAAAGCTCACCAGCGTGGAGATGACGATCGCACCGGCAATATCGTCGGGGTGCCGGTCGTAACGGGCGGCGAGCAGGAAGTTGAAGACGGCTACGGGCATTGCGCTCTGAACCAGGACCACTCCCCGCTCGATACCGGTCAGGCCGAAAACCTGCGCAATAATCAGGCCGACCGCCAGCCCGAGGCCAAGGCGCCCCGCCGCAATGGCGGCGGCTATCGGTAAGCGCTGCACCTTGAAGCTGCCAAGGGCATGGCCCAGCGCCAGCATCATCAGTGGAATCGCTATGCCCGCCAGAAGTTCCACCGTGTTGCTCACCCAGAGCGGCAGCGTCGTATCGGTGGCGAGCAGGCCAACACCAAGGACTACAGCGTAGTTCACGGGCGTCGCGAGTAGCGTCCGCCATACCGGCTTCCGGCCCTGAAACAAGGGCCCCACCAGGAACTGGGAGACGGAGCCCACCAGATAGAACCCGATTGCCAGCCCGAGGCCCTGCTTGCCGAAAGCAAACAGGCACAGCGGCAGGCCCAGGTTGCCAGCGTTGCCAAAGGCGACGGGTGGCAGGTAGCTCCGCAGGGGCTGGTCGAGGAGTCGCAGAACCAGGCTGCCCACTACTGCACAGCTGACGAGGGCCAGCACCGCGAAGCCCATCATCGAGAGAAATAGCGCGGCACCAGTCTCCAGGTGGGTCGTGCCATTCAGGATCAGGCACGGCACGCCAATGTTCATGACCAGGCCCGTCAGGAAGTCCCGTTGGAAAGTCAGGCCGAGCCGGGCCCAGCCGTAACCGACAAGGGTGATGATGAACACGGGAGCAAGGATCGGAATCAGTTGGGCGTACATGCGTCGGGTATGCTAACGGAATGACTACATCACAAGCTTACGGAAAGCTCCCCCGGGCTTTTCACTGGACAGTTGCGGGCTTGCTCCTACTGCAGATTCCGCTGGCTTTCTACATGGTCGATCAGCCCATCGGGCCGGACAAATTCAGCAACTACGCCACCCACAAGTCCCTTGGACTGCTGCTGTTCACGGTGACGGCGCTGCGCGTCGCCTGGCGCCTGACACATCCTGCGCCGCCTCTGCCGGTGGCGATAGCCCGCTGGCAGCGGGTCATTGCCCGCGTGACGCAGGTGTTGCTCTATGTGCTGATGTTGCTCATGCCACTGACAGGTCTGCTCCGTTCCCAGGCGGCAAACTTCCCGGTGAGCTTCTTCGGCCTGTTCACGGTGCCCACACTGGTGGGGGTAAACGAGGAGTTCTCCAAGGGCATGTCAGCGGCCCATGAGATGCAGGGTAGCGTTCTGCTCGTGCTGATCAGCGCCCACGCGCTGGCAGCCCTGCATCATCACTTCTTCCGGAGGGATGACGTGCTCCGCTCGATGCTGCCCGGGGCTGGCAGGCGCGGGCAGTCGTGAAGGCACGTACCGCAGCAGCCTTTGCAGGAGCGGCTTTAGCCGCGAACTTTTACCTGGTCGCGGCTAAAGCCACTCCTACCTTTGAACTCGAGCCCGCCGGCAGCAGCCTCAGGTTTACGGCCATCCAGCAGGCCGCCAAGTTCGAGAGCCATTTCGAGAAGTTCACGGCGCTGGTGCGCTTCGACCCGGCGGAGCCCGAGAAGGGCCGGATTTCCGCCCGGATCGATCTGGCCTCGGTGGATACGGGTAATCCCGAGCGGGACCAGGTGCTGGGTACGGCGGACTGGTTCAATCTGGGCAAGTGGCCGGAGGCCCGGTTCAACGCGGCGCAGATCGTCCGTTCTGCCGAGGGCTACGCCGCCAGTGGCACCCTGACACTCCGGGGGGTTACGCGTCCGGTGGTCCTCAGGTTCCGCTGGACCCCGGCTGCGGGTCCAGTATTCGCGCGTTTGGTCGGGTCGGCGGCGCTGGAGCGGCTTGCTTTCGGCGTTGGTCAGGGTGAATGGCAGGACACGGCCTATGTGGGCAACCCGGTAACGGTGGAAGTGGATATCCGACTCCGGCAAGTTCAGGACACTGTCAACTCAGTGCCCATAATTGAAAAAGGCAGCAGATGATCGGTAAAGTGATAACTATCAAAGCTTTAGATGGCAATAACCTCAGTGGATACCTGGCTTCGCCCAAGGGAACACCGAGGGCTGGCCTCGTGGTACTGCAGGAGATTTTTGGCGTCACAGCACATATGCGCCAGGTTACCGACGAGTTCGCGGCCCTGGGCTATCTGGCGCTGGCGCCGGCGCTCTTCGACCGGCTCAAGCCCGGCACGGAGCTGCCCTACGCCCGGATCACCGAGGGCGTTGCCCTGATGCAGCAACTGGTCATCGACGACGTCGCCAAAGACCTGGTCGGGTCAGTAACCACCTTGCGGGGCCTGCTCCCCGCCGGGGCCAAGGTAGGCGCCGTTGGCTACTGCTGGGGTGGTGCCATTGCCGATCTGGCGGCGTGCCGGACCAGCGCTGATGCTGCCGTTTCCTACTACGGACGGGCCAACGTTAACTGGCTCAACGAGCAGCCACTGTGCCCGATCCTCTACCACTTCGGGGCCAAGGATCCGCTGATCCCGGCGGAAGTCGTGCAGCAGATCCGGGGGGGTCGTCCGGCCGCCCAGGCCTGGGTGTACCCGGAGGCTGGCCACGGGTTCAGCTGCGACGAGCGGCCCGAGTTTCACCGGGCCAGCCACGATCTGGCGCTGGAGCGCACTCTGGCGTTCTTTGCAGAGCACCTGCACTAGGGTGCCGTCCAGCCAGCGGCCATGCTGCTTCGAGTTCTGCTGCAACACTTGCGCTGCGGGCTTCATGCTGGTTAATAGCGGCACAGACCGTTAAACCGTCAGGAGCACCCGCGCATGTCTGATTCCAGTGAGTCCTCGTCCAAGCAATCGCCCGCGAGCGCGAGCCCCGGCGATGGGCTAGACCGGCGTCAGCTCCTGACCGTTGCTGCAGGCCTTGCCGCCACCCTGGGGATCTCGCTGACAGCGACGACCGAAGCACGCGCCGCGACCAAGGCGCGCACCTGGCCCGGTCGGGACGTGGGGCCCTTCGACAGTTTCCGCGACTACGTGCGAGCTCTCGAGGACCGGGGCCTGGTTCTGCGGGTCAAGCGCCTCGACCAGGACAAGTATGAGATGACGGCGCTCACCTACCTGCTGATCGACAGGTACGGCTGGTATGGCGCCCCCGTGATCGTGGTCGATGAGATCAAGCAGGATGGCCGCTGGTTCAAAGGCCCGGTCATCACGAATCACATGGGCCCCTGGGACACCGAGGCGATTATCTGGGGCCGGGAACCGGTTCCGGGTAACGGCGAGGAAACCTACCGGGAGACCATCAAGTTTCTCTATGACGGGATTCAAGCCCGGCTTGGCAAGACCCCGAGCATTCCCACTAACCTGATCCCCGCCGCCACGGCGCCGGTAAAGGAAGTGGTGCTGATGGGCGACCAGTGTGACCTGCTGGACTTCGCGTTCATCAAGTCGAACCCTGCGGACTCTGCCCGCTACGTCAACACCGGTTCAATCTTTACCGAGGACAAAGAGCTCGGGATGAATTTCGGCACCTACCGGTGCGAGATCAAGGGTCCGCGCCAGCTCGGGGTGAACCCGGAGGAAGGCCAGTCGGGCTGGAAGATGCTGATGAAGAAGATCGAGCGGGGCGAGAAGCGCTGCCCGATTGCCATTGTGGTGGGCAATGACCCCATCGGCTACTTCATCAGCTCCTCAGTGATCTCCAAGGGCGGCGCTGACGAGCTCGCGATCGCGGGCGGCTTCCGTAACAAGGCCGTCGACGTCGTGAAGTGCGAGACCAACGACATGCTGATTCCGGCCAACGCGGAGATGGTGATCGAAGGCGAAGTGCTGCTCGATGAGATGCTGCCCGAAGGGCCCTTCGGCGAGATGTACGGCTATCTCGGCCTGAAGAAGCAGCGGAACTTCGTGATGAACGTCACGTGCATCACGCACCGTAAGCAGCCCTGGATCCTGAACCAGTTTACCGGCGTCACCCGTGGTTTCTGCACAGCGCCGCTTGAGGCGTTCTCGTTCTACCGGCTGAAAAAGCTCGTCCCCAACGCGATTGCGTTTCACTCGCCAGTGGAGTGGACCGGCATCGGCATCCTGTCCATCGACAAGACGGGACCGAAGCAGGGTCTGGATGCCGGCAAGAAGATTGTCGGCATTGTCCCGATCACCAAGACCTGCATCGTGGTGGACAAGGACGTGGACGTCCTGAATCGCACTGAGGTCATGCAGTGCGTCGGCGCGCGCTTTCAGCCCTACCCGGCGAGCGAGGTCATCCAGGAGGCCCGCGGAATGGCCCTGGATCCCAGCTCACCGAAGCGGCCGTTCAGCAGCAAGATGGTTATCGATGCGACCCGGCAGCTGCCGGAAGAAGGCGGCCCGGCGATCTATCCGGAGCGTAACCGGGATCTCCTGACGAAGCTGGCGCCGGAATCCTTCGAGATCGTGGAACAGAACTGGGACAAATACCTGAAGGGCTGGAAGCGGGACGCCTAGTGCTCCTGGCGGTCAGTCGCCCAGGTAGTAGTCCACGGTCGTAACGACGCGGACTTTCTTGAACTCCGGCGAGAACTGATCCCGGTCCTCAATGGAGAAGAGGCCCTGCTGGGCGGTGCGAATAGCGCCCACCTTGCTGCCCGAGTCTTTGGCGAACTGCTCCGCGGCGCGGCGCGCGTCCTTCGTGGCCTCGGCAATCATCTCTGGCTTGATCTTGTCCAGGTCGGTGTAGAGATACTGGGTGTTGTACTCGTAACTCCGGATCACGGCGACGCCATCCTTGACCAGCTCTCCGCTGCGCTGGATGGCCTTTCTGGCGACGTCGATCCGGTCCGTGCGAACGGTAACGGTGACCTCAGCGGTGTAACGGTCAAGGCGGCGGCCGTCGCCCGTCATACCCTGGGCTTCCCGGTCCTGCACCCGGGGCGCCGAGACGCTGATCTGCTCGGCCGGGAAATCGCTGGCGAGAAAGGCACGGACTTTGGCCACGCCGTCGTCCGCCTTCCGCTGCAGATCAACCAGTTCGTTGGACGTCACACTGAAGACAATCGGCCACAGGGCAAGATTCGCGGGCACCTCCCGCTCGGCGAGTCCCCGGACGGACACCTGGCGTTCGCTTGAGCGGGTCTGGATCAGCGCCTCACCAATCAGGTAGCCGGCCACGACGATGCCAAGAGCCAGGGCGATTGCGGCGAGGGTGTTGCTCTGATTGCCGTTCATGCCGTGACGTCCTCACTGATTACGGGGTGCCGGAGTATACCGATGCCGCTGATATCAACTTCCACCAGGTCACCGGCTGCCAGCCAGCGGGGCGGCCTCCGGGCGAAACCAACGCCGCTTGGCGTGCCCGTGGCAATGATATCGCCTGGATTCAACCGGCAGAAGCTCGAGCAGTATTCGATGATGCGGCGCACATCGAAGCACAGATCGCTGATGGGCGCCGCCTGCAGTACTTCGCCATTGACCCGGGTCTTGAGCTCAAGGCGGGCCGGGTCAGGAATCTCGTCGGTCGTTACGAGCCAGGGGCCGCAACCTCCGGTGGCCGGGAAGTTCTTGCCTGGAATGAACTGAGTGGTGTGCCGCTGCCAGTCCCGTACGGAGCCATCGAGAAAGCAGGTGTAGCCGGCAACGTACCCCAGCGCCTCCGCCGCGGTTACGTACCGGGCTGGTTTGCCCATGACGATGGCCAGCTCCCCCTCGTAGTCGTACTCAGTGGACAGCCGGGGGCGCACCAGCGCCTCGCCATGGCCCGTCAGTGAGTCGGGAAAGCGGGTGAACAACGTCGGGTAGTCGGGCTTTTCCCGGCCCATCTCGTGTATATGTTCCAGATAGTTGATCCCGACGCAGATAATCCGTGCCGGGGCCGGAATCACCGGGTCGAACCGCAGACCCGCCAGGCTGCGGCTGGGGACAGCGGCCAGCAGGGCAGGAATCTCGGGCAGCGCTCCGGCAGCCAGGACCTCCCGCAAGCCAGGGAACCGGCGGTGCAGGTCCGGCGGCGGCAGCTGCACGCTCTCCCCCTGCACAAGGCCCCAGGTCCCGGTTGCCCCGTCACGAAAACTCGCCAGCTTCATGTCCGAATTCTCCTTGCCGTATCATGCCATCACCCCATGCTGAAGCTCATAGACCCGAAGCTCCTCCGCACCCACGCCTACGTGGCGGGGCAATGGGTCAGTGCGTCCGGTGGCGGCACCCTTGTGGTAACCAACCCCGCCACCGGGGAAACCCTTGGCACCGTCCCGGACTGCGGCGCCGGCGAGACGCGGACCGCGATCGAAGCCGCTGCAGCAGCCTTGCCCGCGTGGCGTAGCCGCCCGGCCAGGGACCGCGCAGCGCTGTTAAGGAAGCTGCAGGATCTGCTGCTCGCCAACCAGGAAGACCTGGCCCGCATCATGACCGCCGAACAGGGCAAGCCCCTCACCGAGTCCCGGGGCGAGATTGCCTACTCTGCCAGCTTTCTCGAGTGGTTCAGTGAAGAGGCAAAGCGCGTCTACGGTGACATCATCCCCGGCCATGCGCAGGACCGGCGCATCGTCGTCATCAAGCAGCCCGTCGGGGTGGTGGCAGCGATTACCCCCTGGAACTTTCCCTCGGCGATGATCGCGCGGAAGCTGGCGCCCGCTCTCGCCGCTGGCTGCACGATCGTCATCAAGCCGGCAGCGCAGACCCCATTCTCTGCGCTTGCCCTGGCGGAACTTGCGCAGCGGGTGGGCATCCCCGCCGGGGTGGTGAACGTCGTCACCGGCAACGCCCGGGCCATCGGCGGCGAAATGACCGGCAACCCGCTGGTGCGCAAACTGACCTTCACCGGCTCCACCGCCACCGGCAAGCTGCTGCTCGCCCAGTGCGCGCAGACCGTCAAGAAGGTCTCGATGGAACTGGGCGGCAACGCACCCTTCATAGTCTTCGACGATGCGGACCTGGATGCGGCAGTAGCCGGCGCCATGGTCAGCAAGTACCGCAATTCCGGCCAGACCTGCGTGTGTGCCAACCGGATGCTCGTGCAGGACGGGGTGTATGACCAGTTCGCCGGCAAGCTCGCCGCCGCCGTCGCGAAGCTGCGGGTGGGCGATGGCCTCGCGGGGGATCAGGACCAGGGACCGCTCATCGACGCGGCGGCGGTCGCCAAGGTGGAGGAACACATTGCCGATGCGCTGGCCCATGGCGCAAAGCTGCTCACCGGCGGCAAGCGCCACGCGCTCGGCGGGACCTTCTTCGAGCCCACCGTCCTGGGCGACGTGACGCCCGCCATGCGGGTGGCCCGGGAAGAAACCTTCGGACCGCTGGCGCCGCTGTTTCGCTTCGGCACTGAGGCTGAGGCCATTCGGCTTGCCAACGACACCGAGTTTGGCCTCGCGGCCTACCTCTACACCCGGGATCTGGGCCGCAGTTGGCGCGTGCCGGAAGCCCTGGAGTACGGCATCGTCGGCCTTAACACCGGGCTGATCTCCACGGAGGTGGCGCCGTTTGGCGGCATCAAGGAGTCGGGCAACGGTCGTGAGGGATCGAAGTACGGCATAGAAGACTATCTCGAGATCAAGTATCTCTGCATCGCGGGCATCGATGCATTGTAGGAGCAGCTTTAGCCGCGATCGGTCTTCCCCATGAAACCACCTCCCGGCAAAGGCGCTCGCCTCACAGAAGGCCCCGTCAGCAAGGCGATCTTCTCGCTCATGCTGCCGATGATGCTCGGCATGCTCGCGATCGTTGTGAACAACGTGGCGGGTGCCTTCTTCGTGGCCCGGATCAGCACTGAGCAGCTGGCCGCGATCAGTTTCACCTTCCCGGTCAGCTTCATTGTTGGTGCCATTGCGATGGCCCTCGGGGTTGGCACTTCGTCGGTGGTGTCGCGGCTGTTCGGCTCCGGCAACCGGGAGGAGGTAAAGCGCATCACGGGTCATGCCATGCTGCTGGCGGTAATCTGCGGCGCCGTGATGGTAGTGATCGGGCTGAACACCATCGACCCGCTGTTCCGGCTGCTGGGTGCCAGCGAAGAGATCCTGCCCCTCATCCACCGCTACATGAGCATCTACTACTGGGGAGGTATCTTCCTGGTCGCGCCGATGATCGCCAACTCCGTGTTGCGGGCCTCGGGTGACGCCAGGCGTCCTGCCCTGATCATGACGACAGCCGCCGTGCTTAACGTGATCTTCGACGTGGTCCTGATCTTCGGCCTGTTTGGCTTCCCGCGCATGGAACTCGAAGGCGCGGCCCTCGGTGGCGTGCTGTCGAACGCCGTCACCATGTGCGCCTCGGCGTTCTTCGTGGTGTATCGGGAGCGTCTCCTGGACTTCAGCCGGCTAGCTCCGGAGCTGATCCTGGACTCCTGGCGGCGAATCCTGCACGTGGGCCTGCCTTCCCTGACGAGCAGCCTGGTAGCTCCGGTGACTACGGCATTTATCACCAGCCAGATAGCCAGCTTCGGCCAGGCCTCGGTGGCGGGCTTCGGGATGGCCTCCCGGATGGAGGGCATGTCGATGCTCGCCATGATATCGCTGTCCGCGGCCATGACTCCTTTTACCGGTCAGAACTTTGGTGCCAAGCGCCTGGATCGGGTCCGGGAGGGCGTGAACTTCGCTTACCGGTTCTCCCTGGTCTATGGGCTCAGCATCGCGGTGTTCATGCAACTCTTCGGCGGCCTCATTGCAGACACCTTCGGTCTGACAGGCCAGGCCAGGGAAACGGCGCTACTCCACATGCACATCGTGCCGCTCAGCTACATAGCACTCGGTTGCGCGATGACGGTGAACGGTGCCCTGAACGCGCTGGGGAAACCCATGGCGGCCATGTGGGTGTCGCTGTCCAGAACTGTGGCGGTCTATGCGCCGCTGGCGTGGGTGCTGTCCCACTTCTTCGGGATCATCGGGATCTTTATCGCCGCCGCCAGTGCCAACTTCATCTCGGGCGGCATCGGGGCTGCCTGGCTGCGGTTCGCTCTGAAAGAGGCCATGGCTTTGAACCCGCCCAGGCCTGCACCAATTCCGTCAGCTGCCGGCCCGGCGGCGGAACAGAAAGTCTGAGCCTTAAGCGTCAGTCGTCCGACGGCGGTGGCGTGGCACCCTTCTTCTTGCGGCCGGGGCTCAACTGCACGCGGCCCGTCTTGCCGCGGCGACGTTCGTTCAGGCGCTCAACGATTTCCTGGACAGCCCGTTCGGTGTTGGCCCTGCTACCCTGCAACTGGCCCACGATGGTGTTGTGGCCCTGGGTAATGACGTAGCGGTGCCAGTTCTCCGAGTCGACGCCCACAGGGGGGTCCGACTTGGTGATGGACTTGAGGGTAAAGGGGTCGTCGTCCAGCGGATTGGGCTTGCGGACGGGAACCGGGGCGACAGCAGCTATTGTTGAGACCATTCGCCAGAATACGCCAGTTCCCGGGCGCTGGCGATTCCTTGTCCATTGCCGTTGCCTCCAGTGGGCCAGCCGGCCCTGAAAGCCAAGCCTGGCCAAGGCGATAGCGCTAATCTTGACCCCCGGCACAGACGGCGCTGCGCAAGGCATTTAACCTTTTCCGCGTTATGGAGACCCCCCCAGACCTCTACCACATCCTCCACGTCCAGCCGGACGCCCCGGAGGAGATCATTCGGGCGAGCTACAGGACTCTGATGACCAAGCTCCGCCGGCACCCGGATCTTGGCGGGGATCACCGCACGGCCACCCTCATCAACGAGGCCTACGCGGTCCTCAAGGACCCCGCAAAGCGGGCGGCCTACGATGAGGCCTGGCGATCGGTCTCGGTCAGGACGCCTGAGGATCCGCGGACCGCCGCCGCCCGGCCATCGTCGCCCCAGTCTGGCGCCACCTGTCAGTTCTGCGGTGCGGCCCACGGCTTCCCCGGCCGCATCCACGCCAGCGCCACCTGCACCATCTGCAACTCGCCACTGGCACCCGCGGACCGGGAACGCCTGGACGCGGGTCAGCAGGCGGTGAGCCGCGTACCGCGCCGACTCCCGCTCTCCTACAAGCTGGGCTGGCCCGGTCAGGGCCCGTTGTCTGGTGAGACCCGCGATCTCTCCCTGCATGGCCTGCGCTTCGTGGCCAAGACAGCACTGCCGGTCACCAAGTTGCTGAGAGCGGAATGCGAGGCGCTAATCGCCATCGTCCGCGTCGTGGCGTGCAGCGACAGTCACGAGCGGGACTGGCGCTGGCTGATCCGGGCGGAGTACGTGACGATCCGCTTCCGCCGCTCACGGGGCGACTTCCTCACGACCCACGTGTAGGAGCGCCTTTAGGCGCGACTCATCCGGTCATATCGAGCAGCGCGTTCAGCGTACCGGTGACTGCCAGATCCTGCTGCTCTTCCCGGCTGATGGTTGGGGTCCACTGTTCCTGGTAGCCCCCGCCCAGGAAGGAGCCAAAGTACATGTGGATGCCTCCGGGTATCGGCACCCAGGTGCTGGTGGCCGGAAAGAGGTTGCGATACTTCTCCAGCTTTTCCGGTGGCCGGCCATCAGCTGTGGCGCGGTGGATATGCCACACGGGGTACTTGACCTCCACCAGTGTGTCACTCCCGGCCGGGCGGGAATCCCACAGGATGAGCCCCGCCAGATCATCAGGGTGCTGGTGGGCATAGTGCGCGGCCATGGCGCCGCCCATGGAGTGGCCGGCGATCACCCAGCGCTTAACCTCAGGAAAGGCGGCCCGGACCTCGTCGGCGCGACCCGGAGCAAAGATCGCCATATCCAGGGGCATTGGCACGCTAATAACGAGGTAGCCCCGTTCCGCCACTCGCCGCAATACCGGCGCGTAGCCTCGCGGGTCGCAGGCGGCGCCAGGATAGAAGATGACCCCCGTAGTGGGGGTGACGCCCCTGGGGCGAAGCACGACGTACTGTCCGTCTTCGACAGTCACGCGCTCGTCGGAGACCAGGGCGGCAACGGCCTCCGGGGCCGGCACGGCCCGGTTCGCCTGGGTCGAATAGAGGTAGCCCGCTCCGGCGAGGACCAGGAGAAGGAGCCCTACGAGACTGTATTTCACCGGCCTTTTCATCGTCCGAACCTCCCGCCCGCGACCCGCACCCGGCGTGTCCGCAGGGACAGGCCGCTGGCGAGGAGCAACAGGGCAATGGACGCGGGATCGAAGGCCCCACCCCCCCCGCCGCCGCCATCAGAAAAATTCGGGATCGCCAGATAGATCCCCGTGGTCCCATTCACCCGGCCGGCGCGAAAGACAAAGGGGCCCGGATTTGCATTGGCCTGGGGACCGGTATCCAGCGCAGTGACGGGGGAACCATCCAGCGTGTCTCCCAGAGCGATCGCTTTCTCGTAGAGGCCCGTGCCGCCGGCGAAGATTCCGTCCAGGCCGCCGGCGAACGTGCCGCGAAAGGCGACAGCGCCGGACTCAGCGACCGCTGCGGGGCCGAAGGACACAAAGGGTGTTCCCTGGGTGCTCGCAAAGCTCACCGGCGTGCCGGTGGTATCCACGGACAGATCTGCAACACCCGCCGCCGTGTCGGTGAAGAACACGACCGTGCCGTTGTTGTTGATGTCCAGGGCCTCCACGCTGGTGAAGCCGAGGGCGCTGGTGACCGCAATCGGCGTGACCACCCCAGCTTCGGTCCTGCGGTAGACGCCTGTTGCGCCCGTGCCATCCAGGGCTTCGAAGGCCACTACGCCGCTGCCATTGATCCCTGCGACATCCTGGGGATCGTAGAGCCCCGTGCTGTCGAGCAGGGTGGTGGGTGCCCCGGCGCCCGCGCCCTGCAGGATCACCCGCGCGCCGTCGGCACTGCGCACGGCCCGGACGACCACCACGCCGCCGGTATCGCTAATGAATGGTTTGCTGTCAATAGACGTGAGACCGTCGGCAACCGTATTGGCGATGGTGAGCAGTGCGCCACCATTGCCACAGAGGACAGACCTGGAACCGCTATCCAGCGTTGCCGCGAAGGTCACGAGGCCGCTGGCATTGATGCTGGGATCGCCGCTGAAGGAAGCAATCGGCCCGCTGGTGTCGGCAATGACGGTCAGGATGCCGTTGCTTTCCCGGCGATACACCGCCTGGCCGGACGCGCCATCATCGAAGGTAGCAACAAAGGCGATCTGGCCGGCGTCGTTGACGGCGGGAATGCTGAAGAACGCCAGCTCGGCGGACGAATCCGCCATGGTTGTGAACTCCCAGGTCGTGGTCTGGGCGTAGGCCTGGGGGCTGAGGAGGGCCGCCATGGTGAGCAGCAGGGCTGCAGGAAGCAGTCGGTTCCGGGATATGGCCATGGTTTTCTCCGCCCTGTGGGGGCGGGAAGAATAACCCAGGTCTTTGCGGGGATTCGCTCCGTGCCCTGTAAATGGGCCCGAAGGGCACAGTTTCCCGCGTCGCGCGTCAGGCCAGGCGCTTGCTCTCATACGCCTCCCGCAACCCGCTGCCGTTTCCGGAGGTCGTCATGCCGCATCCCCCTCGCACCACACCCGTGCAGAAACGTTATTCCTGGGTCGCCATGGCCAGGTTGCTCGTCGCAGGCCTGGCCAGCGCCTCGGCCAGCATCTCGGCGGCCGCCACGACGGCGGTGGGCAGGCTCGACGCAGAGTTCGGCGTGTCGGCCACGGGGGCTGCCACCTACATGGTGCCGATCAGCGTCGCGGCGGGCCGGGGTGCGCTGCGGCCGGCTATCGGCCTCCGTTATGGCAGTCAAGACAGTGACGGGCTGGCTGGAATTGGCTTCACGGTCACCGGCCTGTCGCGGATTACGCGCTGCTCCCTGAGCATCGCGGTGGATGGTCGGGTGCAGGGGGTGCGGTTCGCCCCGGGCGACCGCTACTGCCTCGACGGCCAGCCGCTGGTGCTGGTCGCCGGGACCTATGGCGGCGACGGTGCTGAGTACCGGACGGAGATCAACAACCTCCAGCGGGTTAATTCCCGGGGACGGCAGGGCTCGGGTCCCGCCAGTTTTGAGGTCCAGCACCCGGACGGCCTCACCTGGCGCTACGGCAACGACGCGGACTCCCGCATTGAGGCACTGGGCACGGCGAGCGAGGTCCGGGAGTGGGCCATCAACCAGATCAGCGACAAGTTCGGGAACCATATCGTCTTGGCGTGGCAGGAAGACCTGGTCAGCGGCGAAGCGCTCCCCGCCGAGATCCGCTGGACCGGAGACAGCACGGGCGCAGGCGCCCGTTTCCGCCTGGTGTTTGGCTATGAGGCACGGCCGGCGGGGGATCAGCGCCAGTTCCATCGCTGGGGCGCCAGCTGGCAGACCCTGCAGCGGCTCAGCACCATCAGGTATGAGTTCGATGCCGGCGCGGGCTTCGGGCTGGTTCACCGGTACACCGTCGCGTACACCACCGGCAACAGTAACGGCAGCCAACGGAGCCAGGTCGCCAGCATCCAGCAGTGCGGACCGCTGGAGTGCCTGCCGGCAACCTCATTTGCCTGGCAGACCGGCGTGCGGGGCTTCGAGGCCCCGGTAGTTGGTCCGACGGATGCGCTCGCGGGGGACGCGCTTCTGGCCGATCACGATGGCGACGGCGATGCCGACCTGTACCTGCCGGTGAGCGTCAGCGGGACCCAGCGCTGGCACGTGCGACTCACCAACGCGACCAGCGCCAACGTCTACTCCGGTGCACCACTGAACACCGGTGTCGCCCGCTACGGCTTAGGTCGGGTACTGGAGTACGACGGGGACGGCCGCCGGGATCTTCTGGCCCAGGGGCCGGGCTCACCAGCCACCTGGTTTGTGCACCGGTCCAACGGGACCGGTGGTTTTCTCAGTGCCATCAACACGGGGCTGTCCTCCACCAGTGTCCCCTCGCCCCTCATCCTCGATGTGGACGGCGACGGGCTCGATGACCTGGTCTACTCCCGGGAGTACGGGGTGCGTATCCGGCGCAACACGGGATCAGGATTCGGGCCGGAGATCACCACGAGCCTTGGCACCACCGTCAACGGGGGGACGACTTTTCTCCCTGTGCTGGACGGCGCCGGTGGCACCCCCGACTTCGACGGTGACGGCCGGCAGGATCTGCTGATCCTGCGGGGCACCCTGAGTCTCGCCGGACCACCCTGGTACTACGAAGGCTTCCTGTCCACGGGGACCGATTTCCAGCCGCTCTTCACCACGCCACCCGCCCTGGATGCCGTCACCCTTGATATGAATGGCGACGGCCTGACGGACGTCGCCTACCGGGATCGTGCGCTGGGATGGCAGACGCGACGCAGCCTGGGCAACGCGCTCCTGAGCCCGGAGCCCACGGGGTTCTCAACCACCGTTGGCCAGATCGTCCGCGCCGCGGATCTGGATGGCGACGGCCGGGAAGATCTCATCCGCCGTCTCGATGCGAACACCTGGCGTGTACATCTGGCAGGCGGGGCCGCCCAGGGGCCGGCATTCAGTAATACCGACGCCCCCCGCTACTTCGACATCGGCGGTGGCCCGCTGCCGAGCGCAACGTCGCGTCTGGCGCCGGTGGACGTCACGGGTGACGGCCTCCCGGATCTGGTTTTTGCCGAGACCACGGGGCGCTGGCAGGTGCGCAAACACAGCGGCCCCCGCCCTGATCTGCTGAACACAGCGACGGATGGGCTGGGTAACTTTTTTCAGCCGGTGTATGAAACTCTGGCCACCTTCGCCGGCTACACGCGGAGCGGCGGGGCGCCCGCGGGCGAGTACCTCCTGCGGGGCGGTCCGCTGCCGGTGGTGACCCGGTACACGGGCAACGACGGCGGCGGCGGTACCTATACCAACAGCTATGCCTACTGGAACGGCCGCCTGAGCAGAGTGGGCCGGGGATTCCTGGGCTTCGAGAAGATTCGAGCCACAGACTCCCGCTATGCAGCGCTCCACGGCGTGGCCGTGTTCAGCGCGGTGAGCTACCGCCAGGACTTTCCCTTCATCGGCCTCCCTGACCTCTTTGCGACGGAACGCAGTGACGGCCGCAAACTGAGTGAGCGCAACCCCACCTGGGGGGCGGACGCGAGACCGGCAGCCAGCAGCGATACCGCCGGTGACTATCACTTTCCCTATCTCCAGTCCGAGACTCAGGCGGAGTACGAGTCGGACCCGGATGGCGGCGGGCTGGGTCAGCTGGTCAGCACGGTGAGCCGGACCCTGGCCTATGACTTCAACCACGGCGTCCCGGTGCGTGAAGCGACTACTGCGTCGTCACCGGCATCCGCCACCACCTTCAATACGACAGTGACCTCGGTATTCGACGATGCGGCGCGGAGCGCCCAGTACTGCCTTGGCCTGCCACTGCGGGTGGACACGACGCGGGACATTTCGTCTGCGAGCGCGTCGACCCGGACCACGCTTTACAGCTGGTCGACGGCCAACTGTCGGCAGCTCACGGAGACCTCGGGCGTGCCGGGACCTGCGGCGCGACAGCTGGTCACCACGCGGAGCTGGAACAGCGCCGGCCAGCTGACTGAAGTGAGCCGAAGCCCCGCCGATCAGTCGGCAGCAGCCCGGCGCACGGCCTGGACCTACCCGGGCTTCAGCGACCGGCCCCAGACCGAGACGGCGTTGATCGACGGCCAGACCAGCCCTGTCGTGACGTCCGACTGGAACTACGCGCTGGATGTGGAGCTGTCGCGGACTTCGCCCCGGGGTCTGGTCACGCGCTGGACCTGGGATGACTTTGCCCGGCTCCGGCAGGAGACGCGAACTGCCGGCCCGGCGACGACCTATGCCTACAGCCGCTGCGGGGGCGCCTGCTTCAGCGCCCGGGGGGAGTACCAGCTGCGGGCCACGCGCAGCGACGGCTACGTCTCAAGCTCGGTCCACGACAGCTACGGGCGCACCGTGGGCCAGGAATCCAGCCTCGCCGGTGGCCAGACGAGTCGCCAGCTGCACGAGTTCGATGCGCTGGGGCGGCTCGCCCGCCAGACCGTGCCCTACGTCACCGGTGAACCCCAGTTCTGGGTTGAGAACCGCTATGACGCGCGGGGCCAGCGACGGTCGGAAGACCGCCCCGCCGACGAGTCGGGGGGCAGTGCCAGTACGCGCTGGAACTCGAACCGGCTCACCCGCAGCCTGCGGGATGCAGAGAACCGGGTGACCACTCACACTCTGGACGCGGAAGGACGCCTGATCGCTGTGGCCCCGGCGACCGGGGGCGCCGCGAGTTACAGCTACACGGCCTTTGGTGAGCTCGCGACCATCACCGACGCCAACGGCACGCGCACTGTTCTGAGTTACGACGAGCGGGGGCTGCCAACCGCAGTGGACTCCCCCGACAGCGGGCGCCGGACCTCAGACTACAGCGCCTTTGGCGACCTGACTTCCCAGTCCGATGCAGCCACGCCAGCCAACGTCATCAGCTTCACCTACGACCAGCTCGGCAGACTCATCCAGCGCAATGACGCGGGCCAGGGCCTCACCAGCTGGCAGTTCAACGGCGCCAGCGGCCCGCTGCTGGGCCTGCCCAGTCGGGTGACGGCTGCCATAGGCGCCATTCCCGCCGGCTTCGCCGAGCAGTACACCTACGACAGCCTTGGCCGCCGCACGGCTGTGACCACGACGCTGGAGGGGACCTCCTACGTGACCAGTTACGGGTGGGATGGGCTAGGCCGGGTGACGTCGATGGTCTATCCGGCCACCGTGGGCGGTGCCCGGCTGTATCTGGGCCTGCGCTATGACGCCGGCTACGTGGACGTGGTGGAACAGGACGTATCCGCCGGTGGCGGACTCTGGCTGCCTCTCTACGATCTGCAACACCAGGACGCCCTGGGCCGGGAACGGCTGGTCCGGCTCGGCAGCAGCGCCACCCTCGACGAGCAGCGGGACTTTGACCGGGCGAGTACCCGCCTGAAGGCGATCCGCACGGGAGCGGCGCTGGGCGCGGAGCGGCAGAACTACAGTTACCTCTGGGACAAGGTGGGCAACCTCAGGCAGCGCCGGGATCTGGGCCAGGGCCTGGCGGAGGACTTCACTTACGACGAGCAGAACCGGCTGTTGAGTGCCCGCCTCAACGACGCACTGACGCTGGCCCTGGGCTACGACGCGGGTGGCCGCATCCTGTCGAAGTCGGACGTGGGCAGCTACGCCTACAGCAGCTCCCACCCGGGCGCAGTCACCGGGGTGTCCGGCGGCCCCGCCGGCAATCGCAGCTACGCCTACGACGCGAACGGCAACATGGCCGCACGGCAGGGCAAGCCGCTCAGCTGGCACCCGTTCCCCCTGCCCCGGCGCATCGACTACGGGTCCGGGGATTTTGCGGAGTTCGCCTATGGCCCTGACCGCCAGCGCATCCGGCAAGTGGCGCGGACGGGATCGAACACCGTAACCACCTGGTACATCGGCCCGCACTTCGAGGTCGAGGTGAACGGTAGCCAGCGTCGGTTCCGCTCCACCGTGTTCGCGAATGGGGAGGCCATCTACTCCCAGGTGGAGCAGAACGCGCCTGTATTGTTCGACGGCTACTTCCTGCATCGGGATCATCAGGGCAGCGTCGACACGCTGACCCGGGTGGTGGGCACGGGTGGGGAGACACTGGCTCAGCGCTTCGATGTCTTTGGGAAGCGCCGGAATGCCAACTGGAGCGCCGACCTGGCGGACCTCCGGGCAACCGACAGTCAGTTCCTCGAGCGGGGCTACACGGGCCATGAACACCTGGACAACCTGCGCCTGATCCACATGAACGGCCGGCTGCAGGACCCGGTTCTGGGCACGATGCTGGCGCCGGACCCGATGCTGGGCAACCTGATCAACCCCCAGACCCTGAATCGCTACGCCTATGTCGCGAACAACCCCGGCTCTCTGATTGACCCGAGCGGGTTCTTCCTGGGCCGCATTGGCAAGTTCTTCAAGCGTATGGTTAGTGGCATTGGCAGCCTGTTCCGGCGGATCGTCGACAAGTACGGGCGGGAAATCCTCGCGGCGGTGGCCGCGTACTACACCGGCGGGGCCGCCAGCCAGTGGTACCTGGGGTCGGCCGCCGGTGCCACAGCGGCGGGGGCAGGGACCGTGGGTGCGATCGCCGGCGGGGCGACGGCGGGCGCAATAGTTACCGGGGATCTGCGGGGCGCCGCCCTCGGGGCGGTCGGTGGGGCCGGGTTTGGGGCTGTCGGGGCTGCCTATGGCAATACCTGGAGTCTGGGGCGGGTCGCCGCGTCCGGCCTCGTCGGGGGTGCAACGGCGGAGCTGGGCGGCGGCGAGTTCCGCAAGGGCTTTGCCTTCTCGGCAGGTGCTGCCAGCTTCGCCTACGCTTATGACCGGGTCGTCAGCTACCACGCGACCTGGGGTCCGGGCGGCGGCGCTCAGGGGAAGCAGCGCTACGACATGCCTGTTGAGGGAGCCAACAACTTTGCGGAGAGCCGTGCAACGATTGACCCGGCCACATTTTCGGGTGAAGGCGGCCGACTCAGCCGGTTCATGAATCGTATCCCCGGCATGAATGCGATTGCGGGTCTGCACGATGTGTTCCAGGTGCGCCTCGATCTCTTCGGCGGGGACCGCTTCGGGAGTGTACTGCGCTCCTCGCTCAGCTTTCCGGGAATGCCGGTCGCCGCAGGCCTGACTTACCCGGCCCTGTTCGACGGGGTGCCTTCCGTGGCTGTGGCACTGGACGATTGAGGCAGCACACCATGCACGCCAAAGCCTTTTTGCTGTTGACCGTGACGCTCGGGGCCTGCAGCCTTTCCCAGATCCCGACTCTCAAGGAGTACGGCGATGCCGTCGTGGGCAAGAACATCGCCGTAATCCGCGATCTGGTCCGTCGCCCCACCAGCCGTGCTTCCCAGGCCGGCTGGCAGGAGAAAACCTACCCGCTCCCCAACGGCCACTGGGTCTACGTGGAGCCGGACCGGCCGAACTGCGAGATTCACTACGAGGTCAACAACGAGGACATCATTGTGGGCTACACCCCCGTGGGCACGGGCTGCAGGTACCAGTAACCCTGCCACCGCCGGGGCCAGCTACACTGGCCCCATGGACTCCGGGACCCTCGTCATTCTTGCCTGCAGCCTGCTGGCCCTGATTGTCGGCCTGGGCCTGGGCTGGCTGGTTGCCAGCCGGCCCCGGGCCGTTTTCGAAGAACGGGCCCGCCTCCTCGCCGACCAGTTGCAGCAGGTTCAGGTCGCCCAGGCAGAGAACGAAGGCCAGGCCCGGGAGCGGCTGCGAGGCCTCTTAGGGACGCTCGAAGAACGCGCCGCCCGCATCAGCGAACTGGAAGCCGAGCTGGCAGCCGCCGCCCGGAGCAAGGCCGAAAACGATCTCCGCCTGAATGCCGTACTGGCCGACACGGAGAAGCGCTTCACCGACACCTTCAAAGCCCTGGCCAGCCAGATCCTGGAGGAAAAGACCGCGAAGTTCACCGCCACCAACGAGACCAAGCTGAATGAGCTGCTCAATCCGTTCCGGGAGCGCCTCAAGGATTTCCAGAAGAAGGTCGAAGACACCCACCTCACCGACACCAGCGAGCGCCGGTCCCTGAAGGACGAGCTGAAGCGGCTCATGGCCCTGAACCAGCAGGTGAGCCAGGACACCAGAAACCTGACGACCGCGCTCAAGGGCGAAGCCAAGACCCAGGGCACCTGGGGCGAGATCATTCTCGAGCGCGTGCTGGAGATGTCGGGGCTGACCCGCGGCCGGGAGTACGAAGTTCAGGACAGCCGCGTGGCCGAGGACGGTAACCGGCAGCAGCCGGACGTACTGATCCACCTGCCGCCCAATCGCAACCTGATCGTGGACTCCAAGGTGTCCCTCGTGGCCTACGAGCGCTACGCCAGCGCGGAGACCGACGACGCCCGGGAGAGCGCGCTCCAGCAGCACCTGGTGTCCCTGCGCAGTCACATCAAGTCGTTAAGCGAAAAGAACTACCCGGCGCTGTACGGACTGGAGTCCCTGGATTTCGTGCTGATGTTCGTCCCGGTGGAGCCCGCGTTCATGGCTGCTGTCCAGGCGGATCCGAGCCTCTACGAAACGGCCTGGGCCAGGAACGTGGTGCTCGTCAGTCCCACCACCCTGATGGCTACCGCCCGGGTGGTTGAGAGCGTGTGGCGCCTCGAGCGCCAGAACCGCAACGTCCTGAAAATTGCTGAGCAGGCTGGCCGCATGCACGACGCCTTCGTCCTGTTCATCGTCGAACTGGAGAAAGTTGCCAGGAACGTCCAGGTCGCCAGCGGCAGCCTCGACGACGCAGTGAAGAGGCTCCACACCGGCAAGGGCAATCTCGTGCGCCGGGCCGACGAGATCCGCAAGCTCGGCGCCAAGGCCGCGAAAGAACTCCCGACCAAGCTACTGGACATCACTGACGACGCGCCCGGAGAGTCAGCCGACGACGGGGAGCCCGAAGCCGGCACCCCGGACGACCCCGAAGCGGATCAGAGTCTGCGGCACTAGGGAATGACGGCTGCCGGCCTCGAAGTACTCGACCTCTCGCGACGTTACGGTAACCGCCAGATCCTCAGCGGGCTGACCTTTGCCGTCCGCAAAGGCGAGTTCATCGCCATCATGGGCGAGTCCGGCTCCGGCAAATCCACGCTACTCAACCTTATCGCCGGCCTGGATACGCCGGACAGTGGCCTGGTCCGGATCGGCGGCGTGGACCTCATGGCCCTGGACGATGACGGCCGCACACGACTGCGGCGGGCCCAGGTGGGCTTTGTCTTCCAGTCCTTCCACATCCTCCCCCACCTGACCGTGGCCCAGAACGTGGAGCTGCCCCTGGTACTCCTGGGCGTCCCGGCGGCGGAACGGCGGACCCGGACGGCAGACCTGCTGCACGCCGTGGGTCTCGGCGAGCGCCAGGGGAGTCCGCCCCGGGAATTGTCCGGTGGCGAGCTGCAGCGAGTGGCGGTGGCGAGAGCTCTCGTCCATCGGCCGGCACTGGTGCTGGCGGACGAACCCACGGGCAACCTGGACCCGGATACCGCCGCGACCGTCCTTGCCCTGCTGGGTGAGCAGGTGCGCGCTGCGGGCGCCGCCGGCGTGCTGGTGACCCACTCGGCCCTTGCCGCAGCCCGGGCCGACCGGGTACTGACGCTGGATCACGGCCGGCTGGCCGGCCTGCAACCCAGCACGCAGCCCGGCATGCAGGAAGGCTAGCCATGCTCTGGCTCTGGTGGCATGTCAGTGTGGGCCATGCCCGGAGCCACCGTCTGCGCACCGTTGTGCAGGTGCTCGCCATCGCGGTGGGCGTTGCGCTGGGCTATGCGGTCAGCCTCATCAACACTGCCGCCCTGGCAGAATTCAGTGCCGCCCTGCGGGAAGTGAATGGGGAAGCAGACGCCGTCGTAGAAGGCTCGGGTCGCGGGTTCGACGAACAGCTGTATGCCCGGGTGGCCGC